>CAJUNE010000011.1 GCA_910587745.1 uncultured Bacilli bacterium | reverse complement strand
AATAAAAAGGAAAATAAATTTGAAAAAGATCGATACACACTGCTTCAAATAAGTGCTTAAATATAGTATAATTATATTGGTTGGAGGTAACTATATGAGATATAAAACTATTAATGAACAAAACGAAATTTTTATTTCTATTTTAAAACAAAATATTGATCTTATGACAATTTTAGAATATATTTCTAAATTAGAATTACCTAATTTTTATATAGCAGCAGGTTCAATTTTTCAAACTATATGGAATTACTATGATAATAAACCTTTGAATTTTGGAATTAAAGATATTGATATTATTTATTATGATTCCAATAATATATCAAAAGAAAGCGAAAAAGAACTTGAAGATAAAATCGTTAATCATTTTGAAAAATTAGGTTTAAATTATGAATTTGATGTTCATAACGAAGCTAGGATGCATTTATGGAAGAAAGATAATGAAAACAAAAGCATTGATCAATATAAGAATTCAGAAGATGCAATTGATCAATGGATAGCTACTGTACATGCAATTGGAATTACTATGAAAAATAACGAAATTAAGGTATATGCTCCTTATGGATTGAGTGATATATTTAGCAAAACAATTCGTCCAATAAAACACAAAGCCAATTCTAAAGAACTATATGATAAGAAGGTTGCTAGTTGGAAAAGCAGATTTGAAAATTTAAATATTATTGAATGGTAAAAGAAAGGAAAAGATTATGAATGAGAGAATAACTTTAGTATCACTATTTAATCAAAATGATTTGGAAAAAATTAATAATATTATTAAAATAATAAATGAGCCACTATGTAAAGTTCCTTTTGGTAAAAATGTAGAAGATAGAACTAAAGCCGATACCCTTCCGTATCATTTTACTCTTTCTGCTTGGAATATTGATCAAGAAGGTTTTATATTACAGGAATTATCAAATATATACTTTAATAGTTTTATGGTAAATGTTGATAGTATAGAAATAATGAATGGAAAAGAAAATAGCTATGTATTATATTTTAATGTTAAAGTAAACAATGAATTAAAACTATTACAAGAAAGAATTTATAACATTCTTCCAAGTGAAAAATATAACCCCAATAAATTTCATTTTCATATTACCATTACTATTGACAAAGATTATGAAAAAATAATTAGAATAAAAAATAAATTAGAGGAAATTTTCATTCCTTTTGATTTAAAAATAAATAGTATTGGACTATTTGAAATATATCCAGCTACTCTAATTAAAACAATGAAATGTAATTGATTAAATTAAATTTGAGCAAGAAATTGCTCTTTTTTGTTGTCTAAATTTAGAAAGGAGGCAAAATTATTAACTACTTTTTTCAAGTAGTCGTACCCCAAATTCTTGATTATTTTAAGGAAAATAAAGAAGTAATTCCTAACTATCTAATACTTGAAGTTTTAAGAAAAGATAAGCAATATCAGGAACAAATTGAGAAAATTTTAGAATTATCAAAAGAAGAAAATAAAAAATAAGAAAGGAAAATTTTAAATGAGAAAATTAACAAATGAAGATATTCAAAAAAATAGTGTTGATACAATTAATCAATACAAAGTCTTGCAATATTTGAAGAAAAATTTAAATATTTATGAATTTAATATTTATTTATACGATACTTCTACTATTAAAGTTGTTGATAAAAAAGAGGATTCTTTATTGTTTAAATTTAAAAATAATAAAGTGGAATACTTCGAATTGAATTTAGAAATAGAACAAGAGTTAGAAATATAATAGAAAGGAAAATAAAAAATGAGCTATGCAATTTATAGAGGTGAAGGTATTAAAACATTACAAGAATTATCACAAAAAGGCAGTCATAATGAAAGGACAAAAGAAAAATACAAATCTAATCCTAATATTAGAGTTGAAGACAGTAAAAATAATATTGAAATAATAAAATGCAATAAGTATGTAGATAAATTTTATGAAATGACAAAAGAGTATCAAAAAGAACATTACGATAGAATGAAGAATATGAGAGCTGATAGAAAAAAGTCTTTTCATGATATGGTAAATGATTCCAAAAGTGTTGTTGCTGATGAAATGATATTCACAAGTGATATTGATTTCTTCAAAAATATGAGTAAAGATGAATTAATGAAATGGGCAAATGAAACTATGAATTTTGTTTATGAAGATTTAGGTTATACGAAAGAACAAGTCTTACATGCCGTTATTCACATGGATGAAAAAGTACCTCATTTACATTGTGTTGTTGTGCCACTTGTTAAGAAATTTGATAAACGAACAGATACTATAAAATACACTATTTCTAAATGATCATATGTCAAAAGTGATGCTCATTTATGTGAATTACAAGACCGATATCACGAGCGATTAACCAAGAAAGGATTTAAATTAGAACGAGGAGAAAAACACACAGGAGTTAAACATTTATCAGTAGGACAATTTAAAAATGTTGCTAGATATTATGATAGACAAGCATATAAAAGTAAGAAAAAAATTGAAGAACAATATTGGAAAATAAAAGGTTCATTACAAAAATCTAAAAGGAAAGCACTAACTGATAAAATAATTATTGATGGAGAAATTTATCATATTCTATTAGACTTTTTAGATATGTATAGTGAAGAAATTCAAAACATGGTAACAAGTAAAGCATTTGTTGAAAGTTTAAATGATTTTACTTGTGATTATAAAACATTAGAAAAAAAATATAAAAATAGCCTTATTGATATTAATTATTTAGAGGATGAGAATGGTAAATTACATGAAGATAAAACTAATTTACTGAATTTTATTAACCATTTGTTGTTACTATTTAAAGAATTTTTTAGAGATATTTTATTGTCTAATGATAAAAAGAAGAAAGAAAAAACAATAGATATTTTAAAAGAATGTTATGATAATGACTTATATAATTCTACAGATTTAAAAGAAATATCTAAAGATACTGATAGTGAAATAAAAGTAAATGATTTTATAAATAAAGAATCATTAGAAAAAGACTACGACATTTTTAAATAGTCGGAGTCTTTGATACATACTAAATTTTAATAATTTAGAAACGCACTTGCAAATTGACATAGTCAATTAGCGTGCGTATTATACATATTTTAATAATTCCATAAATTCTGTATAGCCATATTTTTCATTAAAATGTCCTGCTTCATTTACTAATATCTTTTCAGATAAAATACTATCAGCAAACTCTTCTGCATTACTTTGAGGAACATAGGAATCATTGTCTGAATAAAAACTAACCCTTTCTAAAGAGTAAGATTTTATATCAGATAAATCTCCATTCAAATAAAATGATTTATATAAATTCATATCATCTTCAAATTCTAAATTATTAAAACCAGCAATTGTGATTATCTTCTTAACTTTAATTTTATTTTCTAGCAAAAATTTTACTATGAATATGCTCCCAAGACTATGAGTTATAAAAGTTGTATCTTCAGTAATGTATCCAATTTCCGAATATGCTTTTAAGATTTTACTCCAACTTTCATAATCTTGTTTATAAGGTGTTGGAAAACTAGGAACAATACAATTTAATTTTCTTTTACTTAATTGTTTCTTTAACCAAGGAATCCAATTTTTATAAGGGTTACCATAAGAACCATGTATTATAAAATAATTATTCATTTTCCCCACCATTTAAACAATTAACAATATTATTAGCTAATTCAAAATCCATTCTCTCAATAGCCTGTTTTGATACTCCTGCTGTGTGTGGTGTAATAATCACATTATCTCTATATTGAGAAAGTAATTCTTTATGTTCATCTAAATCAATATCTAAGCCAACATAGAAAGTATTATATTTATCTGCTTTTTCTATTAATGCTTTAGTATCCACAATATCAACTCTAGATGTATTTATAAATGTTGCTGTTGGCTTCATCAATTCTATTTTATCTTTTGAAATAAGATATTTTGTTTCTTCAGTTAAAGAAATACTAACATTGATAATATCACTTTCTTTAAGAACTTCATCTAGTGATTTAAAGGCTACACCATAATCCAATAAATCTTTATGATTATTCGGATTTCTAGTATAGCAAGACAATTGAATATTAAATACTTTTGCAATTTTAATAACTTCTTTAGTTATATTTCCTGCACCAATTAATCCTAATTTTTTATTTGATATATCTTCAGGTCTTTCGTGTAGCTTTTTCTTATGGCCTTTTTGTTGTAATACTAAATTATTAGATTCATAAACTCTTTTATTAAGTCCTAATATTAAAGAAAAAATATGTTCTGCTACTGAAATAGTATTTGCGTTCTTAATATTAATAACATGAACTAAACCAGATTCTCTTACTTCCTTATCAATATGATCTAAACCAATAGACAAAGTTGCTATAATTTTAGGAGAACTTATATGTTCTAAAATATCCTTTGTAATTATAGTTTTTACTCCAATAATTAAGATGTCATATTCATGTAATAAAGTAATTAATTGTTCTGTATTTGGTATATTGTCAGAATCACTTGTTGTTAATTGAATATTATTATTTTCTAAAATAGTTATTGCCTCTTGACTTAAATTTGAGATTATAGAATAGGCTTTTTTCATTTATCTTTCCTCCCTCAATATTTCAACATATTTATCTGATCCTTCCCAAACTATAACTGAATATAGATTACTTATATCTTTTAGTTCATTAATGATATAGATTGCTATATTTTCTACTGTAGCTCTAGTTCCAATTACATCATCTATATAAGTTTTATCCAATTTGCTTATCACTGAATCAATTTTAGGATTTATTTCATGAAAATCTAAATTACCTACTATATTATTAATTAAATTATCTACAAAATTAATTTCAATTTTAAATGTATGTCCATGAATATGTTTTCCATGAGCAGAATTAATATTTCTAATTATACAAAGTCTTGCCATTATTGTTCACCTCTTTCTTTTAATATTTTAGCCGCTTTATCTCTATGTAAATCTTTTACTATTTCAATTTTATTCTTAGCGTATTTTGCCAATTCGTCTATATTAGTAATCATCTCAGGACAATAATTGTCGTTACTATCTTGTAGTGTTGCAGCATATACTAATTTATCAAATTCTTCATATAGTATTGCTCCCATACACATCATACAAGGTTCACAAGATATATAAATTGTTGCACCTTTTAAATCACCATAAAGATTTTTGTTTTTAGAAGCACTTTCTATTGCCTCTAATTCGGCATGAGAATACATACTAGCTTCCATTAAAGTTTTATCATCACTTCTACCAATTATTTCTCCATCTTTAACGACAATAGCTCCATAAGGATATTTAGCATTTTTGCTAATTTCTATTGCTATATCTATATATTGTTCATCAGTCATTTTATCCTCCCATTAAATTTTTAAACAGCACCTACTGCAATCTCTTCATATAATTCTGTTTCTTCACAAGTTCCTGAATTATCATTATATTCTAAGAATTCCATTGTATTGCCAAAAACATTTTTAAAAGTTTCTTGTAAATATTTTTTTTCATCTTCAATTTCTTTATTAGTTAAATCTTTATTAACAATGTAATTAATTATTAAAGTTGATATAGCTCTTGTACAAGCTACATATAAAAGTTTTTGGGTTCTATTTCTAATATTAATACCACTTGTATCATTCCTGTGTTTTTGGTGTATATAATTTGCAAAATCGTACCAATTCCATGGAGTTGGAATTTCAATATTAACTATTACATTTTCAAATTCATTACCCTTAACACCATGCATAGTTTCTAATTTTGTATTTCCACTATATTGCCTATAATGATTAAAATATTCTTCAACCGAACAATTCAAAATATTATTTAAAAATTCTTCATCTTCAGTATCCTTATAAGAATTACAAATTACATCAAACTTTATTTCATCAAAAAAATCGATATCTAGCATTTGTTGCATGAATTCTTTTATTGAAATATTCATATTATTAAAAATATCATCCAATTTTATTTTGATTTCACTTAAGTCAGTAATATTAAAATTTTCCTTTTTATATTGCTTCATTAAAGTTACAAAATTTCCAATTTTATAATCATATATGCAAGGCATAATTTCAGTACACATATAACTTAAAAAACGATCATCAGCATTTTTTATAATATTACTAATATCTCTTGGATACTTGGTTTTAAATAATTCTAACAAATTAAAGAAACCAACTTCTTTCGCAATTTGTTTATGAACTAAATACAATCTTTTAAAATCCGTAAAAGAAATACTTTCAAAATTATAATTTTTCAAATCTACATCACTTGAAGTATTAAAAATGAACGCAATTTGATTTTTTCTAACATTTTGATTTTTGCATTTTTGATTAATAGCATCATTACGAAGAAAATTACCAACTTCTATTAACTCTTCACAAGAACGATAATTATCTTCTTTATTTATACTAATCAAAGAGTAAACAGCACTATTTATTTCACCAATTCCTTTTTGAAATATTTGTTGCATATTATCTCCATATAATCCTAAAACTAAATACTTTCCATTTTTATATGTATTTATAGTATCCAATAGTTTAGGTAAAAGATTTCTATCGGCATCTTGATATTCATCAATAAAAATATATGAAAAACTATTTATTAATATTTTACAAAAAGTTTCATTATCCAAGAAACTAATAAATAATTCTATTACTCTATCATGAGATATAATACCTTTATGTAAAGCTTCATAGTTTAAATATTTAATGGGCAAGGTTAAATCAGCTTCTTGATATTTTTTTAATCTTTCAATATTACTTGTCTTTTCTAATTCAGCAATTTTTTCATTTATTAATTGATTAACCTTTTTTCGTAATTCTTTCTGAAATGGACTAATAAATTTCCAAATAAAATCATGAATTGTACTTACAATAATATTATTCTGATCATCTAATCTTTCAAGTATTTCATCTTTTGCATTATTTGTATAAGTAATACATAATATTTTCCTCTTTGGATAATTTTTTTTAATATATTTTAAAGTTTCAATTAAGGAATATGTTTTTCCGGCACCTGCGCCTGCCTCTAACTTAAAATTAGTATTATCAATTATGCATTGAATTATTGATTTCATAGTTTCATCTAATTCTTCAACCATTCTAATCCCTCCTTAATATAAGTAGGTATTTTCCATCCAGTTATAGTTGATAATTCTATTGAAAATTCTGATTTGTCAAGTTCTTTAACAATTTCATAATGATATTGTTCTAATTGTTCTTTAGTAATGTTTTCATAAGTTAAATTTAAATGTATTCCGTCTGTATTTTTTGCACTTTTAATAGCAATTTGTAAAGAGTTTAAATTAGATATATTTTCTTTAATCCAAGCACTATTTTCAATTATTAATTGTTCTTCAAGTGTTCTTCCCCATCTTTTCTCATAATTCAATGGTAGTTGAAAAGTTATTAAACTATTTGAATTTATAGTATATTCCTCATCTCCGTTATCTTTAATAAAAATCTCTTTTTTCAATCTTTCTTCTAATGGAGTATAACTTTCTACTATATTTTTTATAAATAATGGTGTTTTTTTAGGAACAAACCAATTTGTTATATTACCATTAATTGTTTTAATTAAAAATGGTGTTTCTTCAGTATTTTCATTTGGTTCATTAGAAATATCACATACAATAGATTCATTATATCTTCCAGTAACTGCATCAATATCAGTAATTGTAAGATTTTTAATTGATAAAAATCTCAATAAGTCCTGAAAAATATATGCATATGTACCACCAACTTCAAAAATTGCTATATGTTGGATGGAAATTTTAGTATCGCTTTCATCATCTAATATTTTGAAAAAAGTAGGCATTAAAAGTCGTTCGGCTGTTCCTTCGACAAGAATAACTTTATCTGTAAAAAACATATCACAAGTATTAATAGTAAAGTATTTTTGTATGATTTCTTTTAAATTGGAGTAATTATCTTTTTGCATAAAAGTACTAAGAGATCTTATTTCTAGACCATCATCATTGCTCAAAAAATATCTTATACTTTCAATAGTTGCAGATTGAAGAATATACGAAGAATGTGTAGTTATAATTTTATATACATCTTCAGTATCGGTCAATGCCTCACTAATTTTTTTTAAAAAAACAGATTGCATTTGTGGATGTAAATGTGATTCTGGTTCTTCAATAAATAAAATGTTAAAAGGAGCATCATTAGATAGTAGTTCGTATTTGTATGCTTCTATCTGAATAAAAATATATAATAAGTTACTATATCCTAATCCATTATAAGATTCCGATACAGATAATTCACCATCAATGGAATATTTTATTTTAGAATTCTTTTTTAAAATGTTTTCTATATCAAAATCTGAAACTATTTCAACTTTACGCTGTTTATCATCATTTACTATTTTACTATTTAAATTACTGACTAAAGTTTCAAAATAAGAATTATAATTTTTATTAAGTTCATCCTTTATATCTGAAATTGCTCCTTTAAATATATCTTCATTATCTATTTCCAGAGATTCTTGCTTCATTTTTTTCTCATAAAACTTCCATATTGCATTTGATAGAGTCAATTTTTCTTTGTCGGAAGTATCATCAACATCCCTTTGAGCAGATATGGTATGAATATTAAAAAGAGAATATACAAAGCTATCTGATAATTCATTCAAGTATTCTTTTTCATTTTTGGTTGAGTAGTATTTTTTAGAAAAGTAGTTTTTAAAATTTCTTTTGAAAAATTCATAAAAAGTTAATAGTTTTTCTTTATCTAATTTTTCGTTATATTTATTAAAATCTGATATTAATTTATTTATGTTATTTAATGAATAAATACATTTAATAATTATATGTTGGTTATTATCAAATTCATAAATTAAATCTCTAATTCTTGCTAAATTTGTCGTTGAATCTATATTTATATGTATATCTAATTCTATAAAGGGAAATTCATTAATTATATTAGTATTTTGTTCTTCTAAAGTTTCTTGATACCTTCTATATAGTTTCATAATATTCTTTTCAGTTACCAAAGAATAATTAAAATCCTCAAATCTAAAATTACCACCTTTTGTTAAAAATTTATTTACTACTTCAAAAATAGAAGTCTTAGCAGTATTGTTTTTACCAACGATCAATGTTTCATAATTTAAATCCATTTCTACAAGCTTGCTGATTTTTCTAAAGTTTTCTACACAAATTTTTTCAATTATCATAACTACCTCCAAGTATCCTTACTGATTTAATTATACTATAAATACCATTAATTTCCTATACAACTATTGATTTTTCCTAGAGTTTATCATATAATCTATTTAACGAGTGAGGGATATTTTTTTAGATTTTAGGTTTAAAACTCTATTATCATCTGCTCCATTAAGGTTAATACTCGCACACTAGAGATAGCTGGCGAGTTTTCTTTATATAAAACAAGTTCATAGTATTTGATATTATGGGCTTTTTTCATACTTGGAAGGAAATTTGCTTATGAAAACACACATAAAATAATTAAAACTTTTATCTTCAATTAAAGATAATTTATTAAGATTAAAAGCTACTTCAAAGTTACATATTAATTTTATTAGTGGTAAATATATTAATTTTGAAATACTAATTTAATTAAAAAAGTAGTAGCAAAAGTTAAATAAGTATTTACACAAATACCCATAAACTAATTTATAATTACAGAAATAACTATTGACATTTTTTGCTAATCATAATAAAATGGTTATGGTGATAGCGATGGATGATAACATGAATAATAATATGATAAAAAAAATTGAAGACCAATTAACTTTACCAAAAGAATTAAATAAACGACAAATTTCAGTTTTTTTAAAACCAGATACTATAAAAGAATTAGATGATGCAACAGAAAAAATAAAAAATTATTCTGATAAAAAAATAACAAGAAATACCATTATAGAGCTAGCAATTGAAAATTTAATAGAATGTACTCCGATAGCTATAAAAAACTATGAAGAAAAAAATAAAAGTGAAAAAGAAAATTTTGATACTGTTGTTTTTCCGTGTGACTTAACAGGTATAGAAACATTCATTAGAACTAAAAGTTGGTTTTATGTTCGCACCGATAAAAACAAGATAGATAAGTTAAAATATATAGCCTTATATACAGGTTATCCTATGCAAAGTATAACACATTATGGAATAATAGATAAATACGAAGAAAAAGATTTTAATGGCAAAATAAAATATATTTATTATTTAAAAGGAAGCCCGATAAAATTGGAAAATCCAATACCATTAGGAAATAGCAATCCACAAAGTACAAGATCACCAAGATATACAACATTAAAAAAGTTAAAAACAGCGAAGGTATATGCTGATTTAGCCTAACTTAATTTAAGAAAGGAGGGATTAGGAGGTGGATTAACATGGAAGTTATATCAATAATATTAGCTCTAACCATATTAATAAAAGAGCTAAAAAAAAGCACTTATTAATAAAAATAAGTACTTAGTCAACTCATATAATTATATATGAGTTTTTCTGCGTGATAAAACATATCACAATAATATTATAAAATAAATAGAGTATTTAATCAAGGGTAAGAAAATTTTACCAATAAGTTAATAATGTAAATATATTTATTATAAGAGACATAGGTGCCAAAAAGCACTTAAATACTCAAAAATAAAAAGTTTAACTTACATTAGAGTTAATACTCACACACTAGAAAAAGTTTGTGAGTTTTTTGTATATCAAATTAATAAATTACCAATTAGCATACTCATTTTCTTTGTTATTTTTATATTCATTAATTATTAAACTAGTAGTTGTAATAAGCATACCTGCAATAGAAACAGCATTTATTAAAGCTTCATGAATAACTAAATAGGGGTCAATTACTTGAGTTTCAGAAATATTTTCCCATTTATCAAGAGCTACATTAAAAATACTTTTATAGTTTTCTTTTTTTATTTTTTCTTCAATATCTAAATAATCAAGTCCAGCATTTTTAAGAATTTGTTCCAAAGGATTTTTAAGAGCATTTTTCCAAATTTCACAAGCATAATTTGTACTATCAAGCTTATCAGCAATTTGTAATAAACTAATACCACCACCAGTTACAACACCTTGATTAGCAACAGATAAAGCACATAATGCATCTTCTAAGCGCATTCTTTTTTCTATTCCTTCAGTTTTAGTAGGAGCACCTAATTTTATTTCAGCTGTCCCATTAGAAAACATAGCTTTTCTTTTTTCGTAAAAATCTTTTTCTAAATCATTAGTCATATTTTTTGCTTGTTTTATCAAGTTTTCTAAATAGTTTTTTATTTTTTTCGTAGCTTTAAAACTAATTGTTATTTTATCATTAGTTATTTCAATATTATCAACGATACCTATATCTTTACTAGTTATATCGTTATCAAATTCAACAATTTTAGCTCCTGTAATACATTCTATATCTTTTAATGTTTCATAAACATGCATACCATAATCTTCTATTTTTAATAAACAAATATTAATATTAGTTGTTAGAGTTAAGCTCACTAATTCTTGGACTGTATTTTCTTCAAAATTATTAGCAATTATCACTAAATCCTGTTTGTTAGCTAAAATATCATTTAAAAGAAAACTAATAGATTCCAAACTTACAAAAGTGGTATTCATTAATAATACATAAGGATTTTTATATTTTAATATATTTGATTCTCTTAAAAAATAAGGTGAAGCGAGAGTAACATCAAAAGAGTAACCTTTTAAATAAGAAATAGAAGATTTATTTAAGGAAGTATCCTTAATTATTATGGCTTCTTTACTTTTAACTTTTTTAGTTACTTGATAAGCAAGAGAACCCAATTCTTCATCATTAGCAGATATTAAAGCTATATTTTTTAAGTCAACATTTGAAGGTTTTCTTTTTAAAGTTTCTAGTTCTTTTAAAATAATATTTAATACTTTATCTAATTCTTTTTTTAATATAATAGGGCTTTTACCATTTTTTAAATATTCTAAACTTTGGATATAAAGACTTTCTAATAAAACAAGGGTAGTGGTAGTTCCATCACCAACTACATCATTAGTTTTAATTGAAGCTTCTTTAATAATTTCTAAAATAGTACCAATAACTTCATCATCACTTTCGATATTCTTAGCAATAGTAACACCATCATTAGTAATAAAAGGTGAAAAGTTAGAATGGTCTATTAAAATATTATTTCCTTTAGGACCTAAAGTTTCTTTTACAGTTCCACATAAAATATTAATACTTTCTAAAATTTTTTCTTGTAAATCTTTTCCACTAACAATTTTTTTCATAATTCTTCACTCACTTCCGTTATATATTTCCAATACTTTTTCGGCATAAAATTTCTTCGACATCTGTCATTTTTTCTTTCTTTAATTCCAATCGTTTTATAAAAAGTCTTCCATAGTGTTTCATATTCTTGTTCATTAGTACTTTCTTTAGGGTCAATCAGTTGAAATTCTTCTTCATTTAAAATTTTAAATTGTTTTTTATCATATACACTTTTTATTTTTCTTTTTTTATCTTTTATAATCCAAAATTCATTTTTTAATCTTTTAGCAAAATGACAAGAAAGTAAAAAGAGAATATCATTTGTTGGTTCCATTTCTGCATAAAGTACATTTCCTTCAAGTTCCTTAAATCTAAGAAAACCTTTCATTTTATGAACCTCATGTCTAATATAACCAGAAATTCTTAATACTTCACTTACACATTTTAAATTACGATAATAAATAATATTATGATGATATTTTAGGGCATTACGAAAAAAGTAATAAAGGATAAGCTCTTTATTTTCTTCGTTAGACAAAAAGACATAATGCATGAGTATTAAAGCTTTAATACCAAAAGAACGGGTAATCTTATCTATTATTTTTTCATCATTAGGAATAGATAAAGAAATAATATTTTCAAATAAAGAAGGGAAATAATCTTCAGTTTTAATATTATTAGGTTTTAAATTATTTTTTAAAAGATATAAAATAATATTTAATAAACTTATAAAATCACCTTCATAAATATATACATTATTCATTAAAATAACCTCAATTGCTCACTATTCATAGAACTTATATTTTTTTCTTCTAATAAAACATTTTTTTCAATAAAACTTTTATTAAAGAATTCACTATTAATCGCATATTTACCATCACATAAAATAAAATATTTAGCTCTTTTTAAAACAACACCCATTCTTTTTAAATCTTCAAAATGAATAGTAAAATTCTTCCGTGAACTTATAATTCTTTGAGCCGATTTCACACCAACACCAGGTATTTTAAGTAGATCATAATATGAGCAAGAATTAATTTCTTTTGGAAACTCATCTAAATGTCTCAAAGCCCAGTCAGCTTTTGGATCAAGAAGTATATTAAAGTTTGGATTAGCGTTATCCAGTAAATCAGTTATCTTAAAATTATAAAAACGTAGTAGCCAATCAGCTTGATAAAGTCTATTTTCACGAACTAAAGGAGGATGTTCTAAACTAGGTAATAAATTATCTTTATTAATTGGTACATAAGCAGAGTAAAAAACTCTTTTTAGATGAAAATTATTATATAAACTAGAACTTTTACTCATAATTTGTAAATCCGTTTCTTTAGTAGCCCCAATAATCATTTGGGTACTTTGACCAGCTGGAACAAATTTTTTACTTTTATTATTTTTAACATATTCCATAATTTGAGTTACACTTTTACTTTTTTTATTAGGAGCAAGTAGTTTTAAACCATTTTCAGTAGGAAGTTCAACATTAGCGCTTAATCTATCAACAAGTAAACCTAATTCATTTAGAAGTTTAGGACTAGCTCCAGGTATCGCTTTCGCGTGTATATAACCATTAAAATGATATTTATTGCGTAATAAAGAAACAGTTTTAATTAAAAGTTGCATAGTATAATCAGGACTTTTAATAATACCAGAACTTAAAAATAACCCCTCAATATAATTTCTCCGATAAAAATTTATAGTAATAGAACATATTTCTTCTGGCGTAAAAATAGCTCTTTTAATATTGTTACTTTTTCTATTCAAACAATATTTACAATCAAAAATACAACAATTAGTTAAAAGAATTTTTAAAAGAGAAATACATCTACCATCTGATGCAAAAGAGTGACATATCCCTGATAAAGCTGCATTACCAAGACCACTACCATTATTTTTTCTAGTACTTCCACTAGAAGAACAAGAGGCATCGTATTTTGCACTATCAGCAAGTATCTTTAATTTTTCTTGTAACTCCATATTAATCACCATTAATATTATAACACAAAATTCATTTTTTACAAACGTTTGTTTACAAAAAATATTGGTAGTTTTTACTAAAAAATTAAAGATATAATTTTATAAATAAAAAATAATCTACATAATATTTTTAATTTTTTTAGAAACTTAAAATATTGATTAACTTTACAATTTAATGTATAATTAAATAAAAAAAGGCAGGAATGAAAAAATATGGAAAAAGTTTTGAGTTTAGTTAGAAAGTATAAAGAAAAAATAACTTTAGCATCTATGTGTGGCTTAATAATTATTATATCCTTATTATTTATAGGAATATCTTTAAAATCAAATAATAACATTTCATTTGGTAATGTTAGCCTAAATTTACCAAAGCAAAAAGATTTCATTTATTTATCTGATATTCCTTATGACAAAAATAATTCTAGTACTGGTTGGGGTCAAGTAACATTAGATAAAAACTTAGATACTAAGTATAACAAAGGATTAATAACCTTAATAATTGATGGGCAACAAAAAAGCTTTTTAAAAGGTATTGCAGCCCATGCCACAAGTACAGTTGTTTATGACATAAGTGGTTTAGGTTATGATTACTTTTCTACATATTATGGAGTTGATGCCAGTCGTGGAAGTGCTGGTAATGGTGTAAAGTTCTCAATATATACTTCTACTGATGGAGTAAATTGGGATTTAGAAACTTTAGTATCTCCTCCTGTAAAAAAGGGAAACACTGAAGCAGAATTTATCAAAATTAATATAAGCAATAAAAACTATATTAAATTATATGCCAATAGTAATGGTAATTTAGATGGAGACCATGCTGTATATGCTAATTCCAAGTTATTTAAAGAAGGATATGATGAAGAAGCTAGTGAAGCTCCATATAGTTTTATAAAGACTTTAGAAGAATACGACAACATTTTAGCCAATTCTTCATATGATGATTTATTAACAACAAAAGAAATGACATTATTACAACGTAAATTTGTTAAATCATTAGAATATGATATGTTACAAGCAATGGCTCATCTAAGTGAAGAAAATAGGGAAGCAATAGAATGGATATTAACTGACAAAGAGGCTTTAAAATATTATATAACAGGTGGGGCACCAACAGGTTCTTATATCAATTCAGTAAATGTTCTAATAAAGCTATACACATTATATAAAGATGATTTAAAAAATACTACTAGTACTGAGTATACTACATTAGGAAACTTATATAAAAGAATGATAATATCGTTATCATTAACTCATTCTTCAAATGTATGTTTATGGGTAGGAGGAAATCAATGTTCTGATGCTTCTACAAGATATGCTGTATATAAAAAAATGCATGCCAACGATTTATTAATCAATAAAGTATTTGAAACATTAAGTATTGAAGAAATGCGTTGGGTAATGAACAATATAATTGATGATGAAGAAATTGAATGGTTAAATCACCATATTAGAAAGTTTCCTTCAAAATGGGGACCTTATACAACAGACCCATATCATTATATAGTATATAGATTTGGATATAACTACAACAAGCCTGAGTATTATTCAGAAGAAAATTATAGTAAATGGAATACAAAGTATGATTTAGGTGCATATAACATTACATATCAAACAGGAAAACCAAAATTATGGATAGTATTTGAAGAAGGTTCTGTTTGTGGAGGATTATCTAAAACTGGTTCTAATATAAATGCAAGTTTAGGAAATCCATCAGGAGTTATAGGCCAACCAGGACACGCTGCCTATTTAGAGTACTCTGAAACTGCAGATGGTAAAGGAATGTGGAGCATTAAAAATGATGTAAGTGGATGGACAGCATCCGAAAAAGGCGAAAGACTTTTAGCAGGTTGGGGTTCTAATAACTGGGATTCATATTATAATGTTACATATGTGCCATATGCTCAAGAAGGATTAAATGACATTGATAATTATAATAAGGCTTTAGAAGTAATGCTTTTAGCAGATTTATATCAAGGTGATGTCGTAAAACTAGAAGAAATATATCGTAAAGCTTTAGAATATCAATCAATTAATATGAATGCATGGTATGGCTTAATAAGAACGTATCAACAAAATGAGAATAAAACAGCTGAAGATTACTACAATTTAGCTAAGTATTTAGCAGATAACATGTATGAATTCCCAGTGCCAATGTTTGACTTATTAAATTTACTTGTTCCCAATATTAGCCAAACAAACTATTATGCATCATATACCAATTATTTAAAAGCTAGTTTAGAAAAAGGAACAAAAGTTGGAACTACTATTACAACTAATTTACTACAACCAGGTATTACAAGACTAATGGCCAATTATTTATTAGGTAAAGGAGATTACTCTATTGCAAGTTTCTCATTTAGTGGAGAGAATGCTAATAAAATAGTATTAGGTTCTAAATATGAAGGAAATGGTGTTCGATGGGATTATAGTTTAGATGGAGGCAATACATGGACCTCAACCAGTGAATCACAAATACTTTTAAGTAACGACGAAATAAATAGAATTAATGCAACTGATGATATAAAAATCCATATAGTAGGAGTAAATTATTCTGAAGAAAACATTTATACAATAGATATAACAGACAATAATCTTGTTGAAAGTAATTTTTATCGCAACGATTTAGAAAACAGAATAATGGGTATAAATTTAAACTTTGAATGGCGTCAAAATGAAAATGATGCTTGGACAAGTTATGCCGATGCTTCTCCAAATAATACAGGTAATAAAACATTACAAATTAGAGAGAGAGCTAATGGAACTAAATTAGCAAGTAATATATTAACATTTACATTCACAGAAGATAACCAACCAGACACAAGAAAATATGTTTCCGTATCACATCTTTCAATCCATGGTGTATCAAGTCAAGCAACAGGAACTAATCAAAATGGAAATGCTACTTATGCAATAGATGGTAATTACAATACAAGATGGCATAGTGCGTGGAATGGTTCTGATAGTAATAAATGGATAGCTATCAAATTAGATAAACCAATATCTTTATCATCGATTGAATATGTCCCTGCTGATGGTGGAAATGGTAGAATAACAAGAATAAAAGTTGAAGGAAGTATGGATGGTACTAATTGGGAAGAAATATATATAGCAAACTTAGCTAATAATATGACTACAAAAGATTTAGTATTTGCTGAAAGACCAGTTGTTCAATATGTAAGAATTACAGGGGTTAATACTACAAGTGCAGGTGGTGGAAGCTTTATCGCAGCAAGGATGTTTAATTTCTTCCAAGATATAACAAACAGTCCACATCCAACTGCAGGTGTTGGATATAGTCCAACAGAACCTACAACTGGTAATGTAACAGCAAGATTAATTAATAAAAGTACTGAAGATATAAGAATAACCAATAATGGTGGTAGCGACACTTATGTCTTCACAGAAAATGGCGAGTTTACTTTTGAATTTATCGATACAACTAATAATAAGACAGGTAGTGCCAAAGCCAAAGTTGATTGGATAGATAGAGTAGCCCCAACTGGAACTATCACATATAATACTACTTCACCAACGAATCAAGAAGTAATTGCAACATTGACTACTAGTGAAGAAGTAACAGTAACAAATAAAAGTAATTACAGCGTTAATGAAGATGGACAAGTTTTAGATTCAGAAGGAAATATTTTAGATGGATATACCGTAGATGATGAATGGTTTGTAAAAGATAAAAATGGTAATATAATAACAAACATCAATCCATATCGTCATGAATTTGATACAAATGGTGAGTTTACATTTGAATTTGTTGATAGAGCGGGTAATAAAGGAAGTGCAACTGCAAAAGTTGACTGGATTGATTTAGAACCTCCTCATGCAACATTAACATATAGTAAAACAACATTAACTAATGAAGATGTAACCGTAACTATTGATTTCAATGAAGATGCAACAGTAATTAATAATAACAATAGTAAGAGTTACACATTTAAAGAAAATGGCGAGTTTACTTTTGAATTTAGAGACACCGCTGGAAATAGAGGAACTATTAAAGCTAGAGTAAATTGGATAGACAAAACTGCTCCAACTGCGGAATTAAAATATGAGAATATAGATAATAAGGTAGTTGTAACAGTAATAAATCCAAGTGAAGAAATAACATATAAAGAGGGAATAGGAGTTTATGAATTTACAAGTAATGGAAGTTACGACATAATCTTCTATGATAAAGCTGGTAATGTTGGAAAGTTAACCGCGGTTATTACATCGTTTAAAGACGATACTAATAATCCAGACAATCCTGATAAACCAACTAACCCTGATATTCCTGAAAATCCTGATACACCAAATATTCCAGATAAGCCAAATGAAGGAGATAAGCCTGGAACTGATGAACCAAATAATCCAAGTAATCCAGGAGGAGACAAACCAAATGGCGGTAATAACTCTGGTGGAAATACAGGAAATAAACCAGGAACCGATAATAAACCAAACAAACCAGTTAACACTGAATATAAAAAATACACAATTAATGGTATTAATGTTGAAATACCAGTAAGTGCTCTAACAGAAGAAGGAACATTAAAAGCTGACAAATTTGAGTTAACAGATGAATTAAAAGGAAAGTTTGGCGAATTAAGTGAATACTATGATATACACATGATTAATAGTAATTCAGAAAAAATAAACATAACATCAAGTAGTCCAATTAAAATAAGTCTTAGATTAAAAGGTTTAAAAGAATTTATCGGAGTATATGAAATAACTGAAAATAATATTATTAAGCCTGTAGATTATGTAAAAAATGGTGATAATATCGAAATAACAACTAAGAGTTTAGGCAAATATGTAGTATCATACAAAGAATTAAAAACAGTTAGTCCAGAAGTAACACTACCAATAATAACTGATAATAAAAGAAATAACTTAATGTGGATAATCGCTAGTATAGGAGTAATATTATTTGGTTTTGCAATATACATTGTAAAAAAACCTAAGAAGAATTAGAATAATCGAAAAGGTTATTCTTTTTTCATAAATAAATTTTAATGAAACAAAAACAAATATATGGTATAATATAAACCAAGGACGTGATTTTATGGAATATATAAAAATAAAAAACGCAGATAAAATAGTAAAAGATTCACCATATGTTGTAAATAATCCAAGTGTATATAAAAACAAATGGCATAAAGAAGCATTTAAAAACAATAATCCTATTTATTTAGAATTAGGAATGGGTAGAGGAGATTTTATAATTGATATGGCTAAAACATATCCTAATATCAATTTTATCGGTTTAGAAGTAAATGATTCGCAAATGGTAAATGCTATAAATAGATTACAAAAAGAAAACTTAAAAAACTTAAAACTAATAAATATAGATGCAAATGAAGTTGCGAATATTTTTGGTAAAGAAATAGATACTATATATTTAACATTTTGTGATCCATGGCCTAAAAAAATTGATGAAAGAAGAAGATTTACTCACGAAAGTTTTTTAAAATTATATGATAGAATATTTAAAAAGAATAAACACATTATTTTAAAAACAGACAATAAAGGTTTCTTTGCATATTCTCTAGAAACATTATCAGGATATTGGTATACATTTGAAAGAGTAAGTCTAGATTTACATCATGATGAATATCCTATTAAGAATATTATGACTAATTATGAAAAACAATATTTTAAAGAAGGACGACCAATTTATTATTTAGACGCTAAATTTGAAGGATAATTACTTTTAAAAAGAATAAAAAAATATCTCAAGAAATTAACCTTGAGATTTTATTTTTGTCGAAATCTGTCGTACGAATTTTGTTGCTATTTAATCTTTAATAATTTAGAATAATATCTTGAGTGTTAGGGCTAATGTCTGCCTTTTCTATTCACTATCCAACTCTTCTTTATCCTACAGGGTTTTGGTCTAGTTAGGTGTGTGATTAGATTGAAGGTTCAAATAAGGGTAACCTTATTCAGAATAAATAAAATGACATTAACTATTACAGTCAATGTCCACCATAAAAAGTAGATATTAGATTGCATCCTAACGCTCTACTAATTTAATATTAACATATTTTTTAAATAATTGCTAGATTATTTAAATAGATTTATAAATCTCTGCCATATAGAGATTTTTTCTTGTTTCTCGGTAGTTTTAATCTCTTTTTTAGCATCTTTTTTTCCATCAATAACCATTACAAATTTAGTTTCGCTAGTAGTATTATTTGTTTTACCAGCAAAAGAATTATAGTTTTCACTTAAATTTACTAAAGCTTGAACTCTATTAGACATCCCTTTAACATCGTTATTTACAATATAAGATATTTTAGAAATACCATTTTTATTATAAGTTACGATACCATTTTCTAAAGTTTTAACTCCAGTATTTAAAGAACTAGCTCCATTTTTAAGGGAATTAGAGCCACTTACTAAAGTTTTAAGTGCTTGAGTATCAAAAGCCTCAATTCCAATAGTTAAATTATTAGCCCCATTTTTCAAAGTATTGACACCATCTTGTAAAGCTTTGATATTAGATATTTTATTTTGTAAACTTACGATTTCATTTTTAATAGAGTTTAATTTAGCTGAAATATCATTTAAATTTTTAATTGTCTTTTCATTATTAGTGTGTAGTTTTGATAGTGATGCAAGTTTAATAGTCATATCAGGAGTCATAATTTGTTGTTTTATATCATCAGGTAAAGAATTAATTAATACTTCAAATTCTTTAATGGTACTATCATTAGCTTTTATTAAAGTAGTCAAATCATTTAATGTATTAGCATTAAAAGAATTCATTAAAGTATTAGCATCTGTCATAATTGAGTTTACTTGTAACATCATAGCATCTAGTGTATTTGCAAGTTTATTTATTCCATTATTTAAAGAAGCGCTACCAGCTTTAATCTCTTGAAACATTGTATTTGCATAAATAATACCATTATTAAGTTCTTTAATACCTACATCTAAAGTAGAACTACCAGAAGATAAATCTTTAACTCCAGTTTGAATTTTATCGATACCACTTTGTAAATCATTAACTTTAGAATATAAACTATTTAAATCTTTAAAATCATTAACATCAGAACTTGTAATAGTTTTAGGAGTAGCAACAGAATAAATACTTGCAAGTTCAAATTTAGTAGTATCAAAAGATATAGTAATAGTATCAGTTTTCTTTAATTCGTTTAAATTTAAACTCTCATATAAGCCTGGAGTAGCAATACCAATAATTATATTATTAATACCATTGTTTATAACTTTACCATTACTAACAGATATATTTTTATTATACTCATCATCAATAATAGTTCCTAACATAACCATAAAAGGAGTATAAAGACTTTCATTTTTACCATTTATTTTTACTATATGTTTATCTGTATTTTGATATTTTACAACTATTTTAATTTTTCCGCTCTTACCAATCATATCATTAAGATTAGTTTCTATATCATTAAGATAATAAGTAACATTAGTAGTAATAGGTAAAGTTTTAGTAGTAGTTCCTCTATAAGTTATATCACTTTTATAGCTATTCCAAATAATTCTATCTTTATAAGGTTTATAAGTATTATCATTACTTAAGTTTAAAATATCATTAAGAATAGTATAGTCTTCAATTTCTTCTAAGTTTTCATTATTAATTAATTTAGTATTTACTAATGTATTATTAATAGTACCATCATAATTTAATTTTGTATAAACAGTTTCATCTTTTATTAAAGCATAAGTATTAAGGGGACTACTTGTAAAAAGAGCACCACCTATAATTAAGGCTAAGCCTAATTTTTTTAAATTTTTATTTTTCATTTTTATATCATCCTTTCCATGAATAGTTGTTTTCATGATTAATTTATCAAATATTAAGAGTATAGAAGGTAAAATAGTAATAACTACTATCATACTAATAATAGCACCTCTACTAATTAAAGAACAAAGAGAGCCAACCATTTCTAAATCAGAATAAACACCTACACCAAAAGTTGCTGCAAAAAAGCACATACCACTTACAAAAATTGAGTTACCAGAATATTCTAAAGTTTTATACATTGCATCCTTTTTATTTAAACCAGATTTTCTTTTTTCCAAGTAAGTAGTTGTCATTAAGATTGCATAATCTATTGTAGCTCCTAGTTGAATAGTACCTAATACAATTGGAGCAACAAATGGTAAGATGTTACCACTAAAGTAAGCGATACCCATATTAAGGAATATTGCAAACTCGATAGCTATAATGAGTAAGAAAGGTAAAGAAAGTGATTTTAACACAAAAAATAATACAAAGAAAATACAAACAATAGAAGATACATTAACATTATTAAAATCGGTATTACTTATTTCAATTAAATCTTTCATAAGAGGACCTTCACCAGCTACTAAAGCATTTCTATCATATTTTTTTACTATTTCATCTACAATTTCCACTTGTTTATTTAAATCATCACTAGCGATATCATAAATTGAATTAAACATAAGCATTTGATATTTATCACTTATAAATACTTTTTTTAAATCTTCAGGAATAATATCATTTGTAATATTAAGTTCTTGTAATTTTGCCATTGATAGAACAAAATCTATTCCCTCAGTATTTTCTAAATCTTTAATTAAATTATTCATATCGTTTTGTTTAAGATTTTTATCTAGTAAAACTATTTCCATACTAACCATATTAAATTTATCTTTAAGTATTTTATTCGCTGCTATACTTTCTAGGGTATCTGGTAAAGTTTTATCAATTTTATAATAAACATCAACATTCGCTTGTGCCAGATAAAAAGGAACAAGTAAAATTAAGAAACCAGCAAAAAAGCCTTTATGATATTTAATTACAAACTTATAAATCTTACTAAAATTAGGGATAAAAGTTTTATGTTTAGTTTTATCAATTAGTTTATCAGAAGCTAGTAATAAACTAGGAAATAAAGTTAAAACTGTTATTACACCTAAGGCAACACCTTTAGCCATAACAATACCTAAATCTGTTCCAAGGGTTAAGTTCATAGTTATTAAAACTAAGAAACCAATAATAGTAGTTAAACTGCTCCCTGTAACACTAGTAAATGTTTCACATATAGCTTCCACCATAGCATCCTTATGATTTTTATAAATTTTCTTTTTAGCTTCATAAGAGTGATAAAGAAATATTGAGAAATCGGTAGTAACACCAAGTTGTAGGACAGCAACTAAAGCTTTGGTAATATAAGATATTTGTCCCAGAAAAATATTACTACCTAGATTAAATATAATAGCAATACCAATATTAAGTAATAATAAGATTGGTACAATAAAAGAATCTAGAGCTAGTTCTAATACAATAATACAAAGCGCAACAGCTATTATAATATAGATAGCAATTTCTTTATTAGAAAGATTCATAGTATCTAAAACCATTGAACTCATACCGCCGAGTTTTACGTGTTCTTCTGTAATATTTCTTATTTCCGAAACTGCTTGTAAAGTAAGTTCACTAGAAGTAGAATCAGTAAAAGTAATAAAAAGTAAATCAGAATTACCATCATGAAGTTTACTAATTATTTCTTTTGGAAGCATTTCAATAGGTACTGTAGTACCTACAATGTCATAAAGACTAATAACTTCTCCAACACCATTAATATTTTGCAAATCTTCTTTAAGTTTTACAATTTGTTTGGCATCCATTCCATCCATTATAGCAATAGAATATCCACCCATACCAAAATCATCTGTTAAAATATTTTGACCTTTAATAGTATCGATATTATCTGGTAAATAAACCAAGATATCATAATTAATATGAGTAAGCGCATTACCTATTAAAGATAAAACAAAAAGGACAACAGAAAATCCAATAATTAAATTTTTATGTTCGCAAATAAACTTTGCAAATTTTTTCATAATAACCTCCTTAAACGTAATATATTTTATTATTAAAAATCAAAAAATTGAAACACATAAAGAATTAAATGTACGATAACCAACAGATATTTAAAAAATGTATGTATAAATAAGCAACATCCTGTTTGATATCTTTACAAATATTAAAAATAAGATATAATTTAGCTAGGTGGTAATATGATAAAAAAAGAAGAAAACAAAAAAGATTTACGAGTAATTAAAACTGAGAATTTACTTTATGCTACACTAATAGATTTATTAAAAGAAAAAACATTTGAAGAAATAAAAGTCTCAGATATATGTAATAAGGCATTAATTAATCGTTCAACATTTTACGCCCATTATCAAGATAAATATGAGTTAGTAGTAGGTTTTATTAGCACATTAAAGAGTGAACTAGCAAAAGCTATAAAAGATAACGGCAGTACTTTTAATACAAAAGAATATTATTTAGAAATGATTGAAATGATATTAACCCATATTGAAGAAAAAAAGAAAATATATCAAGATATACTAACAAATAATCGTAATAGTATAGTTATGGATATATTATTAGATGTTATTAATAATGATGTTAATGAGCGCTTAGAAAAGAATTTGAAAGAAAATGAAAAGATACCAAGTAAAGTTATATCTACATTTTATATCGGAGCAGTTACCAGTATTTGTATAGAATGGATGAAAAACACAAATGAATATAGTAAAGAAGATATAATTCATTACTTAAATTTATTAATGCAGTAATAAAGATGTATTGCAATGATTGATAACATTATAATATTTAAATTATTAGTCTGTATATAAAAAATGACAAAAGTCAATAATAAATGTCAAGAAATACACAAATTTGACATTTATTTAATTTTGTGGTAAAATTAAGGACAATTAAACAGGGGGTTTAAGAATTATGTATGACGATATTTTAAGTCTTACATTAGAAAAAGGGGAAAGAGTACATAATAAATATTTATATCTTGCCTTTAAGAGATTATTTGACATCATCGTATCAGCATTCCTCTTAATTATTTTAGCACCATTATTTTTAATAATTGCTATTTTAATAAAAATGGAAGACGGAAGAGAAGTATTTAAAATTATGAACCGTATTGGTAAAGGTGGCAAAGAATTCAAATTTTATAAATTTCAAACTATGGTTAAAGAAGCAGAAGCAATGTTACCAGAGCTCTTAAAAGATCCAGTTTTAAATGAAGAATATCAAAAAAATAAAAAATTTGAAAATGACCCAAGAATTACCAAGTTAGGTAAGTTTTTGCGTAAGACATCTCTAGATGAATTACCACAATTAATAAATGTTTTTAAAGGTGAAATGTCATTAATAGGCAATAGACCATATTTACCACGAGAAAAAGAAGATATGGGATTATATTATAATGATATTATAAAAAGTAAACCAGGTATTACTGGCTATTGGCAAACATCAGGAAGAAACGATTTAACATTTAATGAAAGATTAAAATTAGAAAAATTTTATTCAAATAATTTTAATGCCAAGATGGATATAAAAATATTTTTCAAAACATTTAGTGTAGTATTTCAAAAAAAGGGTGCAAAGTAAAAAATAAATTTAAAAGCTATATATCAAAAATTTCAATGTTATATAGCTTTTTTTATGAATTTAAGGTAAAATATAATAAATAGGAAGTGTAACAAAACAAGTTCACTTCATAGAAAGTTGGTAAAAGTATGAAACCAAAGATATCAGTTATAATTCCTATTTATAATTGTGAGAAATATCTTAATAGATTAATAGATTCAATATTGTCTCAATCATATGCAAACTTTGAATTGATACTTATTAATGATGGTTCTACAGACAAAAGTTGTGAATTATTAAAAACATATCAAGATAAAAGAATTAAATTTTTAGATAAAGAAAATACAGGTGTTTCTGATAGTAGAAATAAAGGTTTAGAAATAGCAACTGGAGAATTAATTTGTTTTTTAGATTCAGATGATTACATTAGTTCTAACTATTTTGAAACTATTATAAGTTATTTTGAAAAGTATCCTAAAATAGAATTATTAAACTTTGGCTTTTATTCTGAAACTGAAAATGATAAATTAGAAAGAATAAATTATGATATAATAAGTTATAAAGAAAAATATTATGAAAATAAAGAAGAGATAAAAAAAGACTTTGTAGAGTTATGGGACAATACAATGTTATATAATATTTGGAATAAAGTTTTTTTAAATAGAATAATTAAAGAGAATAGTATTGAGTTTTCAAGTCATAATTGGGGAGAAGATGTAATATTTAATCGTATATATTTAAGATGTATAAAGAATTTATACAATTCCAAACAGGCATTTTATCATTATGTTAGGGAACGAGAAGGAGCTTTAACTAAAAATTATAAAGAAAACTTATTTGATATAAGAAAAAAAGAATATTATGAATTTAATGCATACTTTAAGATATGGGATATTAAAGAAGAAGAATATATTGAATTTTCAAGTAGAAGATTTATAGAAAGAATATTAGGCTGTATCGAAAATATATATTGTCAAGACACAACATTCAAAAAAAGATACCAAGAAATAAAGAAAATTGTAAAAGATGATTTAACACGTGAAACATTAAAGGTAGCAAAGCCTAAAAGTAAAAAAACAAAAATAACATTAATACCAATTAAATTAAAATCAGTACTACTTACAATGTTAATGGGAAAAATATTTCATTATATAAAAGTAAAACATCCAAGTACATTTAACAAATTAAAAAACAGGAGGTAACAATATGAAAAAAATAAAAGACAATATAAAATATCTTAAATTAAATGATTTATTAGCGCCTTTTATATTTTTACTTATCTTACCTTGTGTCTTAATATTTAGATTAAAAAATAAATTAAAACATAAAAAAATCTGGCTTGTATGTGAAAATGGTGAAACAGCTCGAGACAATGGTTATTGGTTTTATAAATATATTAAAGAAAATAAAAAAGATATATCTTGCTACTATGTTATAAAAAAAGATAGCAAAGATTATGAAAAGGTTAAAGATTTAGGAAACATAATTGAATTTAAAAGTTTAAAACACTGGCTATATTATTTATCCTCAAAGTATAATATTAGTAGCCAAAAAAATGGGAATCCTAATCAACCATTTTTCTACATATTACATGTTGTATTAAATTTATTTAATAATCGTGTGTTTTTACAACACGGAATAACAAAAGATGATGCTGACTGGTTATATTACAAAAATACTAAATTCAGATATTTTATATGTGGAGCCAAAGATGAATATGAATATATCAAGAAAAAATTCGGTTACCCTGAGAATAATGTTCAATATACAGGCTTTGCCAGATTCGATAATCTTCACAATATTAAAATTGAAAAAAAACAAATATTATTTATGCCTACGTGGCGCAATTGGCTAGGAAGAGAAACAAATAAATTAGGAAATAAAATAGATTTTACTTCTACTGACTTTTATAAATTTTGGAATGAATTATTAAATGATGCAGAACTAAATAAATTTATTGAAACTAACAATTTAGAAATATTATTTTATCCTCATATAAATATGCAAAAATATTTAAAAGATTTTTATCAAACAAATAAAAATATTAAATTTTTAAACACCAGTAATGATATAGGAGAAATTTTAAAAACATCAGCAATTTTAGTAACAGACTATTCCAGTGTATTTATGGATTTTGCCTATATGAGAAAGCCTATAATCTTTTTTCAATTCGACAAAGATAAATATCGTCAAATGCAATATAAAGAGGGATATTTTAATTATGAAAGAGATGGCTTTGGGCCAGTTTTAGAAAATGTTAATGAAGTAGTAAATTATATAAAATTAAGTTATAAAAATGATTTTGAGACACCTAACGAATATCGTAAAAAAATGGATAACTTTTTTGAAATAAATGATTCAAATAATAGTGAAAGAATATACCAATTATTAATGAAAGGAGAATAGATATGAAAGTATTAGTTATTAGTCCAGGATATCTACCTGTCCCTGCTACAAATGGTGGTGCAATTGAACACTTAATTGACACTATAACTGAAGAAAATGAAAAAGAACAAAAATGCATATTTACGATAATAGGAATAAAAACTAATACCGAAATTCAGAATAATCTTAAAGAGTATACAAATTATAAATACATAAATAATAACTCATTAATATTTAAAATAAAAAGAATAATTTTTTCATTAATAAATAAGTTACCAAACATTTACATTGGAAATGCTTATATAAATGAAGTAACTAAAATTATCAAGAAAAATAAAGATAAATATGATAAAGTTATAATAGAGAATAATCCATTATACATATTAAAAATAAAAAAATATTTTAAGTGTCCAATATATTTACATTTACATAATGACTATTTAAATAAAGATTCAAAATTGAGTAAGAAAGTATATTATAATTATGATAAAATTCTCACTGTAAGCAATTTTATTGGAAATAGAGTTAAAGAAATAGAACCTAATACTACCAAAGTATATACACTTTATAATGGAATTGATACAAAAAGATTTATGCAACAAATATCTAGAGAAGAAAAAAGGAATATTAGAGCAAAATATGGAATTGCTGAAAATGATTTTGTTTATTTATATACAGGACGTTTAACTAAACAAAAAGGTATAAAGGAGTTAGTAATTGCATTTAATAATCTTTGTGAGAAACATAATAATATAAAGCTTTTAATAGTAGGTTCATCTGATTTTAAAAAAGGAAAAAATAATAGTTTTATTAAAGAATTAAAATCTTTAGCAAAAAATAAAGAAATTATTTTCACTGGATATATTGATAACTCTATAATTTGGAAATTATACAAAATTAGCGATTGTCAAGTTGTACCTTCAATAATTAATGAAGCATTAGGTGATGTAGTTATAGAAGGGTTAGCTTCTGAGTTACCATTAGTTGTGAATAATGTTGGTGGAATACCAGAGATTGTTGAGAATGATAGTGCTTTATTATGTGATAAAAACAACTTAATAAATAGTTTAATTATCAATTTAGAAAAAATATATTTAGAACAAGATTTAAAGACAAGATTAATAAGCAATAATTTAAACAAAGTAAAAAAGTTTTCTAAAGAGAGTTTTTATAAAAATTATATAGATATTATAAGTGAAAGGGAATAAAAAATGAAAATAAAAAGGGCAGATTTTAACAGTATATTATTTGGAATACTTTTAATAATACCGTTTTTCATACCAACATATTTAGAATATAAATTTTCTTGGTTTTCAAAAATAACAAACATATTATTAATTATTGACTATATAGTCATTCTAATATGTTATATTAAAAATGGCAAAATATATAATCAAAAATTCTTTTTTTTCTATTTAAGCTTTTTTATTCTTTTAGGAATAATTACTATATTAAAAAATGGAGATTTAACATCATTTATTATGACTACTTCAAAATATATCATGATGTTCTTATTATATAATTATTGTATAGTAAAATATAAAAATAACTTTTTAAAGTCCAATTTAATATATTTTACTATATTATTGTTAATAAATCTTGTAACTATAATCCTATATCCAAAAGGTTTATATGTAAATGCTGCTGAAGCGTGGGCTAATTGGTTTCTAGGATACAAAAATGCCTTTATATTATTTATAATTCCTGCAATTTTAATATCTCACTATCTAGACATTATAAATAACAAAAAGATAACCACACATACTATTTTTATAATCATAATATCTTTACTAACGACACTATTAATTGACAGCTCTACAGGTATCGTAGGAATTGGAATTTTATTATTAGGCATCTTATTCTCTAAACAGATTTCTAAGATAAAAATATTTAACTTTAGAAATATATTAGTAATATATTTAATACTATTTTTTGTTATTATAATATTTAGAATGCAAGATATATTTTCAGTTGTAATTGAAGATATTCTACATCGTGACTTAAATTTTACTAATCGGATATACATATGGGATACAGCGCTTAAATATATTAAAGAAAGTTTTATATTTGGTTATGGATTTGAAACTTCGGCCATAAGAGTTATAAAGTTTAATTATTTACAAGCAGTAACATGTCATAACCAATTATTAGACTTATTATATCAAGGTGGTATTGTAGGTGTAACATTATTATCAGGCGCATTAATTGAATTAAATAAAAATATAAAAAATATTAAAAATAGTAGAATAAAGATTTTATCTTTAGTAGCATTAAGTACTTATTTTATAATGATGTTATCAGAGTATTATAGTTTTAACAATTATATATTTATATTTGCGATAATATTAAATTTATCAAGCATTACAGAAGAAAGAAGTGAAAAAAATGGAACAACCAAAAGTATCAATAATAATACCAGTATATAATGGTGAGAAATACATTAGAGAATGCTTAAATTCTGTTTTAAATGAAACATATAAAAATATAGAAATAGTTATTGTAAATGATGGTTCAACTGATAGCACAAGTAATATTTTAAATGAATATCAGGAAAATAGAATAAAAATAATTAATCAGCAAAACCAAGGAGTTAGTTCTGCCAGAAATAACGGAATAAAAAATTCTACTGGAGAGTATGTAACTTTTCTAGATATAGATGACATAATAATACCAAATTATATAGAAGATTTAGTTCATACTTTATTAGAATATGAATTAGATATAGTAAAAACATCATATGGTAATTTTACAAATAAAAAAGATATAGAAAAAGTAAGTTATTATAGTGACAGTTATAGGGAAATAAAAAAAGAAGAAATAAATAACCTTTTTATCGCTACCCCTAAATTTAATTCTAGTTGTATGCAATTAATAGATACAAAACTTATAAAAGACAATAATATTTATTTTAATGAAGAACTAGGCTTTGGTGAAGATTTTTTATTTACATATACTTTATTTCAAAAAGCTAAAAAAATAGGATATCGAAATAATAATGGTTATTTATGCCGAGTTAATATTGATAGTGCTTCAAGAACTGGAAAAATAAAAAAACAAATAAAAAATTCTATTGATTGTTTAAAAGCTTATCAAGTATTAATAAGTAATAATAATGAAAGTATAGTATATAAAAAGATTTTAATTCATATTAGTTATTTATTAAGAACAATTGATATTAGTAGTATTTCATACGAGGATTATAAAAAGAATTTAAAAGAGCTTTTTGATACAACAGAATGGAAAAAATTAAAAGAAAGCAACATTGAATTTCAAACAATTGATTTGAAAAAAAGAATATTTTGCAAGCAAATATATAATGAAAATTACAAAGCAATTTGGTTTTTTACAAAAATATATAGATTAATTAAAAGATAAAAGAAAGGGGACAAGCTATGAGAACAAAAAATTCTATAAAAAATACCAGTGTCTCATTTATAACTAACTTATTAACAATAGTTATTGGTCTAATAGCTCAAGCAATATTTATAAAAATATTAGGAAGTGAATATTTAGGAATAAATGGTTTATTTTCAAATATCATATCAATGCTTGGAATAGTAGAATTAGGTGTTGGTTCTGCGATAATATATCATTTATATAAACCTATCGCTGAAGAGAATATAAAAAAAGTAAAAGCATTAATGAACTTTTATAAAAAATGTTACACTATTATAGCATTAATCATTTTAACTATAGGATTAATGATAACTCCATATTTAAATCTTTTTATTGAAGAAGTTACAATCGATATTAATATCAGCCTAGTATATATATTATTTATCATCGAAATAGTTTGTTCCTATCTTTTATCATATAAAAGGTCTATAATAAATGCTAATCAAAAAAATTATTTAGTAAATTTTATTCACATTGGATATTTAGTAATATTAAATATATTAGAAATAATCATATTAGTATTAACCAAGAACTATTATTTATATTTAGGTATAAAAATAGGAATGAGAATTTTAGAAAATGTTGGTATCACGATACTTGCTAACAAATTATATCCCTATTTAAAAAATAATAATGAAAAACTAGATGAAAATACCAAAAAAGATATATTTCAAAAAGTAAAAGCATTATTTTTTCACAAAATTGGAGGTTTTATAGTCTTAGGTACAGATAATATAATTATTTCTAAATTTATTGGTATTATCGAAGTAGGTTTATATTCTAATTATTACATGATAATAGATGCTGTTGAAAAGTTATTTGGTCAAGTAATAAAAGTTATTACTCCAAGTGTAGGTAATATGTTAGTAAAAGAAAGTTCTGAAAAAAGTTTTGAAATATTTAAAAGAGTAAGATTCTTAAATTTTTGGATAGCTACCTTTTCGGGAATATCCCTTTTAGTAGTAATGAATAGTTTTATAACAGTATGGATTGGCAGTAAGTATTTATTAGCCACTTGCGTTTTAATCGTTTTAGTGTTAAACTACTACGCGAAATCAATGCGAAGTTGTCATATGATTTTTAAAGAAGCTGCTGGAATATATTATGAAGATAGATACATTCCATTATTAGAATCAGTATTAAATATAGTAGCATCTTTAATATTATTAAAATATTTTGGTTTAGCTGGGATTTTTATGGGAACTATAATAAGTAGTTTAGCCTTATATTGTATCAGCTATCCCAAATATGTTTATAAAAAATTATTTAATAGAAGTTATTTAAATTATACCAAAGAAACACTAGGATATTTAAGCATATTTTTAGTTTTAGCATTTATTACATATAAAATATCTAGATTAATAGTTATAAATAATGCATTTTTAAGTTTAATAATAAATTGTTTAATCGCAGTAGTTATACCTAATTTAGTATTATTAATAATATTTTGGCATACAGACAATTTTAAATACTATTTAAATCTATTAAAGAGTTTTAAAAAGTAGGGGGATAATATGCAAGGAAAGAAAAAAGGGCTAAATAAAGATTTAATTTTAAATATAATATTAGGAATATTAGGAGCGATATGTTTTATATCAATCAGTATATTTAGTTATTATTTATTTATTATAAATATCATACCAATAAAATATTTAGTAATGGGCTTTACAATATTAGGTCTTATTCTTTTACTAATATTTATTTTAACTATAAGAAAGAAAAATAAAATATTAAAAATATTAGGTTTATTTATTATCGTAATAAGTACAATAACAAGTATATATTTTACAGGATACTTAAGAAACACATATGAATTCTTAAATAATATTGCGGTTAATAAATATAGTAAAGTAACATTTTCGCTTATTGTATTAAAAGAAAGTGAAATTAATACAATAAAAGATTTAGAAGATAAAAGTATTGCATATATCAAAAATGAATCTGAAGAAAACGTTAAAGAATATTTAAAAAAGAAAATAAATTATAAAGAAATATTAGTTAAAGAATTTAGTATTTTACCAGATATGTTAACTAATAAAGAAGTAGAAGGAATAGTATTAGAGGAAAGCTATTTAAATCTAATTAAAGAAGAGATACCAGAATTTGAAAATAAGATTAAAGTTATTGAAAATTTTGAAATAAAGGTTAAAACCCATATAGAAGATAATAATATTGCTATTAATGAAAGTCCCTTTATTTTATATATTAGTGGTATCGATAGATATGGCAGTGTTAGTTCCGTAAGAGGTAGAAGTGATGTTAATCAAATAGTTGTTGTTAATCCTAAAACAAAGAAAATTCTTTTATTAAATACTCCAAGAGATTATTACGTACAGTTACATAATACAACTGGATTAAAAGATAAACTAACCCACGCGGGAATATATGGCATTGAAAAAAGTATAACTACCTTAGAAGATTTATATAATATAGATATAAATTATTATTTAAAAGTAAATTTTGATAGTTTAATAAAAGTAGTAAATGCGATTGATGGAATAGATATATATTCTGATAAATCATTTAGAGCATACACCAATAAAAAAGTTTATATTAAGAAGGGGTGGAATCATTTAAATGGTGAAGAAGCTTTAGCATATGCTCGCGAACGGTATGCTTATGTAAGTGGAGATAATCATAGAGGAGAAAATCAACAACAAGTTATCACTGCTATAATTGATAAAATCAGCAGTTCTAAAGTATTAATAAGTAAATATAATAGTATTCTTACGAGTTTAAATGGTTCATTTGAAACAGATATGCCTATAGATTTAATAACCATGTTTATAAAGAGTCAATTAAATGATATGGCTAAATGGGAAATAGAAAGTATTGCAGTTACTGGATATAATAGTAGTAATTACACATATAGTATGGGAACCAAATATAAATTATATGTCATGGAACCAAATTGGAATAGTGTAAATAGTGCTAAAGATAAAATAAAAGAGGTATTAAATGAAAAATAAAAAAATAAAAAGAATAGTTTTATACACGCTTTTAGTCTTAGTATTAACAACAATATTTATCTTTTCAGGAGAACCTGGTAAAAAAAGTGAAAGTACCTCTGATGCATTTACAAGTACCATAATTGATAAAGTAAGTAGCATTACTAATAAAGATATAAAAGAAACTAAGAAAAAGGATATTATAGAGAGTACCAGATTTATAGTTCGTAAAACAGCTCATTTTAGTATATATTTTGTATTAGGAATAATTATCTATTTATTATTAAGCACTTATAATATAAATAAAGTAGTATTACTAAGTATAGTTATATGTTTTATATTTGGTGGCTTAGATGAGATACATCAAATATTTATACCAGGAAGAACAGCCAGATTTTATGATTGTATAATTGATACTTTAGGAAGTAGTACAGGTATTTTGATATTATATGGAAGTTCCAAGATAAGATTAAGATATAAGAATAAAATAACAAAAACATTAAATGTTAGCAAGTAAAAGCTAGCATTTTTTTATTATAAAGATAATTTTTTGAAATAGAAGAATATTTTTATAATAGAACAATATATTTTAATTAGAAAAGGAAGTGTGTTATGAAAAAAATAGCTATATTAAGTCTGGTTTTAATGTTAGTACTAACAGGATGTGGCAAAAAGAAACCAGAGGACTTAGTAGGAAAGTTTGAAAAAAGCATTAGCAATGCAAAATCATATGTCTTAAAAGGGAACATGGAGATATTAAGTAATGAAGAAACTTTTACATATAGCCTAGAAGCATCATATTTAAAAGATAATTTTTATAAAGTTACACTAGTTAATCAAACCAATAATCACGAACAAATAATATTAAAGAATAAAGATGGAGTATATGTTGTAACTCCAGCATTAAATAAAAGTTTCAAGTTTCAAAGTGAATGGCCAGAAAATAGTAGCCAATCATACATATTATCTTCCATCTTAAAAGATATCAAAAATGACAAAGAAATGACAATAGAAGAAAAAGACAAAGGATATGTCATTAAAAGTAAGGTAAATTACCCTAATAACAAAGAATTAACATATCAAAAAATATATTTTGATAAAAATATGAATTTAGAAAGTGTTGAAGTATATAATAATGAAAATATTGTAAATATAAAAGTAATGTTTTCAAGTGTTAATTTAAAAGGTGGTTTAGAAGAAGAAGATTTTGCTTTAGACAAATTAATTGATGTTAATAAGCAAAATGAAGATAAGAATAAAGACGATAAAAAAGACAATAAAACCGAAAATAAAGGCGAAAATAAAACTGAAGGTACTGATAAGAATACAACTGATAATACTAATAAAGAAAATTGTACTAATGAAGAATGTGATAAAAAATCAAGTAATATTATAGATAGTGTTATATATCCTTTATATATACCAAGTGAGACATATTTATCAAATAGTGAGAAAGTAGATACTGATGATGGAAATCGTGTAATATTAACTTTCGCAGGTGAAAAGAACTTTGTCTTAATTGAAGAAGTAGCAAATGTTGCTAATGAATTTGAGATAATTCCAGTATATGGCGACCCTGTAATGCTTAGTGATACCATAGCAGCTAAAAGTGCCAATTCTCTTGTTTGGAGTAGTGAAGGATTATCATACTATTTAACAAGTAGTGATTTATCAACAGAAGAAATGGTAACTATCGCTGAATCTTTAGGAAATGCCAAAACAGTTGTAGGAACCAAATAAAAAGCTTACTATAATTAGTTGGTATAAAATAAATTTTTAAGAAGAAAGAAAATATTAACCATAAAAAAACAATGACGTGAAATGAAAAAGTAAATTCTAGTTTCAAAAAAGTGAAATACAAATGGATATAAACATAGTTGCTTTCTTCTTTTTTTCTTGCTATAATTTAAACAGGGTGAAAAAGATGACAAATAAAAAAAGTAGCAAAAGAATAAAAATGGATAAATATGAAACAGAAGAGCAAGTTGAACTAAAGCAATTTATAAAAATATTAGTAATTCTAATTATCTTAGTAGTAGGAGTATATTTTTTAACTAGAGCTTTTGTAACCAAAGACTTATTTAATAAAAAAGAAGAAAGTAGAGAAACAACTAAAGGATCAATCAATTATAGTACAACCTTAATAGGTAATATGTTTAATAAAATAGACAAGGAATACTATGTTTTAATGTATGATACTGAAGATTTACAAGCGGCTTATTATAGTGGATTCATGTCAAATTATAGTAAAAATAAGGATAATGATGATTTTATTAATATATATTTTGCAAATTTAAATAATCCTTTAAATAAGAAATATGTAACTAATAATGAAGAAGAAATAAATATTAACACAACAAGCTTTGATGAATTTAAAGTAGGTAAATTAGCTTTAATAAAAGTCTCTGATGGCAAAATATCTAAAGCTATAACAAATGTAGATGAAATAGCTAAAGAATTAGAATACAAAGAAAAAGAAGCAGATAATAAATAATATAGAAAAGCATTCAGAATAATTTGAATGTTTTTTTATTGGGTTAGAAAAAGTACAGACTAAATAATATAGAATAAAATCATAAAATATAAGATTTGAATAAAAGCTATCAGGTTTGAATAAAAAATATAAGGTTTATATTGACGTACAAAAATTCGCGAGTTATAATATAGGTGTCAGAATAAATTAAGTTATATATTAGAAAAATTAAAACTAAAACATTTAAAATATTTTAAAAGTATGATAATATAACTATATAATAAAAATTAAAATAGAGGGTGAATATAAATGAATAATACAGAAAATAAGAATAGCAGTAAAGTATTTAACCTAGGTTGGATATTGGCAATAGTAGTAGCAACAAGTATTATTTCAGCATTAACAACAGGTGTTATTATATATAACAACAATAAAATTGGGAACAAGCTAAGTTATTCTGATTTAACAAAAGATGAAAAACTTAATCAATTTTTAGAAGTATATGCGAATATTACATCAGATTATTATCAAGATGTAAATAAAGAAGAATTGTTAGAAAAAGCAATATCGGCTATGATGAATTACTTAGGTGATGATTATACTGGATATTTAAATAATGATAATACTAATGATTTAATGACTCAATTAGCAGGAAAATATAATGGAATAGGGGTAGCAATAAGTAACGAGGATAAATCAATTTCAAAAGTATATGATGATACTCCAGCGAGTAAGGCAGGAATTCAAGCTGGGGATATTATTGTTGGCGTAAATGATGTTGATGTTAGTAGTATAAGTGCTGCTGAAGTAGTAAATATGATAAAGAGTAATAAAGATTATTTTACTTTAAAACTAAAACGTGGGGAAGAAATATTAAGTGTATCGGTAAAAAATGAAAATATTATATCTCCAAACATTGAATATAATGTGATTGAAAATACTAAAATAGGTTATATGAGCATTGATGCTTTCTCAAGTACTTTAGACATCCAAATGGAAAAAGCTCTTAAAAAATTAGAGAGTGACGGAATAACATCACTAATAATAGATTTACGGAACAACACTGGAGGATATTTAGATATGGCTAGTAAAGTTACGAGTATGTTTATTAAAAAAGGAGAAAAAATATATAGTCTAAATGAAAAGAATCAAGTAAACCATTATTTTGACGAAACGGATGAGCATCGTGAATATCCCATAGTAATATTAACTAATAATAATACCGCTTCAGCATCAGAAATTATGGCAGCCGCATTAAAAGAGAGCTATGGAGCTGATTTGGTAGGAGAAACAACATTTGGTAAAGGTAAAGTTCAGCAAACAATGAAACTAGATGATGGATCTATGGTGAAATATACTTCTGCTTACTGGTTAACTCCAAATGGCACCTGTATTGACGAAACTGGAATAACTCCAAACTATTTAGTTAGTAATGAAGAAATACTTGATGAAGAAGGAAGAGTAACTGAAATCATAGATAGACAATTAGAAAAAGCAATAAACTTACTAACAGAAGAAAAAAGTTTAGAGACAGAAAATAATTAAGTTAGAGATGTTTTATAAAACATATTATAATTTTTTAAATAAATCCATGATAAAATAGGAATGAATCACGAAAAATGTAATCACAATTAAATACTAAAAAAGTAAATTGTGATTTTTTTTAATATTTGGTATAATAACTTATATATGAAGGAATAGGCGAAAAAGAAAATGAAAAACATAGAAATAGGAGAGAAACTGCAAATTCATTGTTATAAACATAATGGCCAGCTCCATCAACTGTGTGATGAAGCAATAGTTCTATATAATGATAATGAAAAGATTATAGTAGCCAATAATAAAGCTAAATTAACAGAAGCAGACGGCCGAAGTTATAGAGCCAAAGAACCAGCAATATTGTTTTTTTATAAAAAGCATTGGTTTAATATAATAGGTCAACTAAAAGAATATGGCTTATTTTACTATTGTAATATAGCCACACCATATTTAATTGATGGCAATACTATCAAATATATAGATTATGATTTAGATTTAAGAGTATTTCCAGATGGCGGATTTAAAATTTTAGATTATAATGAGTATAATTATCATAAAAGAATAATGAACTATCCTAAAGAGATACAGCTAATAATAAAAAATGAGCTTTCAAATCTTATCAATATGAAAAGAAATGATGAGGGACCATTTGAAAAAGGATTGGTCGAAAAGTATTATCAAATATATAAAAATATAATAAATGAAGATTAAAAATGCAAAAATTAATAAAAAATAAAAATTTTTTTAAAACTGTCATAAACAGTTTTTTTTTACATAAGATATAAAGAAAGTAATAAAAAATAGCCCAAAAATAAAGAAAAAATAAAAAATTGCAAAAAAAGTCGAAAAAAAATAAAAAAAGTGTTGACTTTGTGAAGGGTATTTGTTATATTACTTATGCACTTACGAAAAAAGCCCTTAAAAGCTTAGAAAAAAGTGTAAAAAAATTAAAAAAAGTTGTTGACAAAGCTTCGCAGAAATGGTATATTAGTTTCACGCGATGCAAAAGAAAGCAACGCAAGAAATGATCTTTGAAAACTAAGTTAAAAAGTCAATTTTGAGTAGCTTAGATTAAACTAAAATTTAATAGATTGAAATAAATCTTTTTTATTGAGAGTTTGATCCTGGCTCAGGATGAACGCTGGCGGCATGCCTAAGACATGCAAGTCGAACGAGGTGGCCCATTGAAGTCTGAGTGCTTGCACAAAGATGGATTTGGATTTTCCACCTAGTGGCAAACGGGTGAGTAACACGTGGGTTACCTGCCTCTAAGTTGGGGATAACAACTGGAAACGGTTGATAATACCGAATGTGCTCTACGGAGTAAAGAAGCCCTTAAAGCTTCGCTTAGAGATGGGCCTGCGGCGTATTAGTTAGTTGGTGGGGTAATGGCCTACCAAGACGGCGATGCGTAGCCGAACTGAGAGGTTAATCGGCCACACTGGGACTGAGACACGGCCCAGACTCCTACGGGAGACAGCAGTTAGGAATATTCGTCAATGGGGGAAACCCTGAACGAGCAATGCCGCGTGAGTGATGAAGGCCCTATGGGTTGTAAAACTCTGTTGTTAAGAAAGAATGGTAGAATTAGGAAATGAGTTCTACTTGACGGTACTTTTCAAGAAAGCCACGACTAACTACGTGCCAGCAGTCGCGGTAATACGTAGGTGGCGAGCGTTATCCGGATTTATTGGGCGTAAAGCGTGCGCAGGCGGCTTATTAAGTCTAAGATTAAAGCCCGGAGCTTAACTCCGGTTCGTCTTAGAAACTGGTAGGCTTGAGTATGGTAGAGGCAAACGGAATTCCTAGTGTAGCGGTGGAATGCGTAGATATTAGGAGGAACACCAGTGGCGAAGGCGGTTTGCTGGGCCATTACTGACGCTCATGCACGAAAGCGTGGGGAGCAAATAGGATTAGATACCCTAGTAGTCCACGCCGTAAACGATGAGTACTAAGTGTCGGGTTACCGGTGCTGAAGTTAACACATTAAGTACTCCGCCTGAGTAGTACGGTCGCAAGGCTGAAACTCAAAGGAATTGACGGGCACCCGCACAAGCAGTGGAGCATGCTGTTTAATTCGAAGATACGCGAAGAACCTTACCTAGACTTGACATCCTTGGCAAAGCCCTGGAAACAGGGTAGAGGTTATCCGAGTGACAGGTGGTGCATGGTTGTCGTCAGCTCGTGTCGTGAGATGTTTGGTTAAGTCCAATAACGAGCGCAACCCTCGTCTTCAGTTGCTAACATTTAGTTGAGAACTCTGAAGAGACTGCCAGTGTAAGCTGGAGGAAGGTGGGGATGACGTCAAATCATCATGCCCCTTACGTCTAGGGCTACAGGCGTGCTACAATGGCCGATACAACGAGTCGCAACATGGTAACATGAAGCTAATCTCTTAAAGTCGGTCCCAGTCCGGATTGAGGTCTGCAACTCGACCTCATGAAGTTGGAATTGCTAGTAATCCCGAATCAGAATGTCGGGGTGAATACGTTCCCGGGTGTTGTACACACCGCCCGTCACGCCATGGGAGTCTGTAATACCTAAAGTCGGTAGCCTAACCCGCAAGGGAGGGGGCCGCCTAAGGTAGGACAGGTGACTGGGGTGAAGTCGTAACAAGGTATCCCTACGGGAACGTGGGGATGGATCACCTCCTTTCTATGGAGTAATACTTATAGAAAACCAACCGTATGAAACCTTCGGGGCTTGGCATCAATAGATGCAAAAGGTTTCAATGAAAGCTACGAATTAGACTTTTTACTTGGTTTTGAGAGATTATTTCTCTCAGGAATTTTGTTCTTTGAAAACTAGATAATGCAAATGAGTAAGTTGTTTTAAATTTCCGTTTAAAACAACATTAAGATCTCATAACTCATCAAATTAGGAAATAATGGTGGTTAAATTAATAAGGGCGCATAGTGGATGCCTTGGCATTAGAAGACGATGAAGGACGCGACAAACAGCGATATGCTTCGGGGAGCAGTAAGTATGCTTTGATCCGGAGATCTCCGAATGGGGAAACCCACTAGCTACGGCTAGTACCCTAGAATGAATACATAGTTCTAGAGGAGGCAACCCAGGGAACTGAAACATCTTAGTACCTGGAGGAAAAGAAAGAAAATCGATTACCTTAGTAGTGGCGAGCGAAACGGTAATAGCCCAAACCAACCTTTGGGTTGGGGTTGTAGGACACTATATACGGAGTTACAAAGTTTCTTGATAGCAGAACATTTTGGAAAATTTGGCTGGAAAGGGTGAAAGCCCCGTATGCGAAATCATGAAATCTCTTTAGTGTATCCTGAGTACGGCGGGACACGTGAAATCTTGTCGGAATCTGCGAGGACCATCTCGCAAGGCTAAATACTCTCTAATGACCGATAGTGAACAAGTACCGTGAGGGAAAGGTGAAAAGAACCCCGGGAGGGGAGTGAAATAGAATACTGAAACTATGTGCTTACAAAAAGTTCGAGCCCGTTAATGGGTGAGAGCGTGCCTTTTGCAGAATGAGCCGGCGAGTTATGGTATTGTGCAAGGTTAAGTGGAATACACGGAGCCGAAGCGAAAGCGAGTCTTAATAGGGCGCTTTAGTACAATGCTGTAGACCCGAAACCGAGTGATCTAGCCATGAGCAGGCTGAAGTGGGGGTAACACCTCATGGAGGGCCGAACCAGGACACGTTGTAAAGTGTTTGGATGACTTGTGGCTAGCGGTGAAATTCCAATCGAACTCGGAGATAGCTGGTTCTCCCCGAAATAGGTTTAGGCCTAGCCTCGGATATTGCAGCCTGGAGGTAGAGCACTGAATATGCGATGGCCCCGTCTAGGGGTACTGAGTGTAATCAACCTCCGAATGCCAGGTGTTGTAGATCCGGGAGTCAGTGTATGAGGTGATAACGTCCATACGCGAGAGGAAAACAATCCAGACCATCAGCTAAGGTCCCAAAATATATGTTAAGTGGGAAAGGATGTGGAGTCGCACGAACAGCTAGGAGGTTGGCTTAGAAGCAGCCACCCTTTAAAGAGTGCGTAATAGCTCACTAGTCGAGTGGCTCTGCGCCGAAAATGTACCGGGGCTAAACATATTACCGAAGCTATGGATTTGTACTTGTACAAATGGTAGGGGAGCGTTCTAAATGCGCTGAAGATAGATCGTGAGGACTATTGGAGCGTTTAGAAGTGAGAATGCCGGTGTGAGTAACGTTAGGTAGGTGAGAATCCTACCCACCGTTTGACCAAGGTTTCCAGGGTAAAGTTCGTCTTCCCTGGGTTAGTCAGGACCTAAGGCGAGGCTGAAAAGCGTAGTCGATGGACAACAGGTTTATATTCCTGTACTGCTTATAAGACTGATGGAGTGACGGAGAAAGCTAAGAAATGCCTGTTATTGGATTCAGGTTTAAGCGCTTAGGCTGATACATAGGAAAATCCGTGATATCGTTCAAGCTGAAACGTGATGACGACGTGGTCTACGGACCACTAAGATTTCTGACGCTATGCTTCCAAGAAAAACTTCTAAAGATATGTTATAAGTACCTGTACCGAGAACCGACACAGGTGGTCAAGGAGAGAATCCTAAGGTGAGCGAGAGAACTATGGTTAAGGAACTCGGCAAAATGACCCCGTAACTTCGGAATAAGGGGAGGTTTCTTTTGAAACCCGCAGTGAATTGTCCCAGGCAACTGTTTACCAAAAACACAGGTCTCTGCTAAAGCGTAAGCTGATGTATAGGGGCTGACGCCTGCCCAGTGCTGGAAGGTTAAGAGGATATGTTAGATAGAGGAAACTCGGTGATTCGAAGCATTGAATTGAAGCCCCAGTGAACGGCGGCCGTAACTATAACGGTCCTAAGGTAGCGAAATTC
>CAJUNE010000010.1 GCA_910587745.1 uncultured Bacilli bacterium | reverse complement strand
CCAATGATCATAGCAGTTGTACAAGAAGTTTAGCTTGACAACTGTTTTTTCATACTTTATAATATCTTCTTCAAGGAGGGATAATATGAATTTTTTAAAGGCATATAAAGAAAGAATAGAAGGGTCACCAAATTATGAAGATGACTATGTGTATTATTTAGTTGAAAGATTTATAAAAGAATATATTCCTAAGGTAATTGAAGAATGTATAATTGCTAAGAATTCAAAAGTTGATATTTCTTATCATAATATAGAAGAGTTTTTTAGAAAAATAATGGTAAATGATATTGCTACAGCAGTAAGAAGTGGTAATATAAAAGGAGTAATTATCCCTGATGCTCAAGTTGAAGATACACAAGAAGTACAAGAAGCTTCAAGTATAAGTAAAAGTACAGCTATTCCTTTAGATATGTACATAAATAAATTTTCTTCTTATATTTCACGAGCAGTGCAATTTATTTATGATTTACCATTTAAGTCAAATAGTGCTCATCTTGAAGCAGATTTAATGGATTTTATTGATTATTATTACACTCAACTACAATGCGATGATGTTATTAGAACATTAACTCCTGAAGAGGAAGAGCTAAAAAAATATACTAGACAAGTGTTTAAGGAACAAGTTTTATTAGATTTTATTCCAACTTTAATTGAAACTTGTAAGAAAAAGCGTAAAAAAAAATATAGAAGTTATATATTCTTTTGATAGAGGTGTAGCTAAATTTGGAAATTTAGAATTTCCTGGTTTGGATTTACGTGAATTTGGTAAATGTATTAATTTACTTCCTGCTAAAGATATAACTGATTATGCTAGTAGAAGTAAAGATGTAAGAATTGAAAATGTATATAAATTTGAATTTAATTTACAAGATCTTGAAAGTTTATATGCTAAAACACAACAAGTTGTATCAAAAGAAACAGTTACTGGAGAAACAGTTTCTAGATAGTATAAATATTAGAAATTCATCCATATTAATAATGGGTGAATTTTTTATGAAAGAAAAACAAAATGATAATATAATTTTTTTAAATTTAATTTATCAAAATGCAGAAATGGGTTTAATTGGTATTGATGTAGTATTAAAAAAAATAACTGATGAAAAACTTGCAAAATTAATTAATGAACAAAAGGAAGAATATGAGCATATTTGTAAAGATGTAAAAGAAATATTGATTAAATATGGAGCTCAAGAAGAAGACATTCCAAAATTTAAAGAATTTAGCAGTAAACTTATGAGTGAAGTAATGAGTATGGGTAGTGATGATAAAAAGATTGTTAAATTGATGATGGAAGGTAGTCAAAAAGGAGTTATTGAATTACAAGAAAATTTAAATCAATATGACAATAATGATTCAGAAATAGTAGATCTTGCTAAAAAGTTACTTGATACAGAAGAACATAATAGAGAAGAGTTAAAGAAATTTTTATAGTTTTTTAACTCTTTTTTTCTAAAAACTTTGACTTTTAAAAAATAATATGATAGTATATTCCTCTAGAAAAAAGGGGGCTTTTTTATGGAAAAAATTAGTGCCGAAACTATAGATAAAGTTGCAAGTATTTATGATAATACTATTGATACATTAGATGATGTTTTAGTAGGACAAAAAAATGTAAAAAAAGTAATAGCTTCTTCTATATTATGTGATACTAGAAGTAAGATACTACTTACAGGGATCACAGGTGTAGGAAAAACTACATTATCTAATTTTTTTGCTCATAATTTTGATTCACTAAGAATTTCGGTTACATCTGATTTATTACCAACTGAAGTTCAAGAACAATTAAAAGCTCATCAAAGTATACGTTTACTTCAGTTAGAAGAATTTAATAGAGCTAGTGGAAAAGTTTTAGCAACTTTTAATGAATTATTTGCTGAAGGACAATTGACTCTAGATGGTTTAACTTGTTCTTTTAATGACTTTTATGTATTTGCTACTCAAAATAATATAGATATTTCTGGAATTTTTAATGTTCCATTTGCAGTTTTAGATCGTTTTGATGTTAATGTTGCTTATGAAGATTTATCTTTTGAAGAGAAAAGACAACTGCTTTTTGGGGAAGAATTAAAGTGTGATAGAAGATTAAATGAGGAGGATATACGTTTTACAAAGAGTATGGTAGATAGTTTAGTTCTTAAAAAGAAGTCAGAAGATCTTTTATTAGCAATGTTTAATATAATAGATAGCCTTTCTTATGATAACAAAAGAATTTTTGCTGGATCTAATATAAGAGCTCATAAATTTGCTATAAGGCTAGCTAAATTTAATGCTTTAGCAGATGGTAGAGATTATATTAAACCTAGAGATTTAGCAGATTTTATAAATTGTTTATATTTACATAGAATTAATCAAAGTGTTATAAAAATGGATGATGCAGATGCGAAACAAATTTTTTATGATGCACAAAAAAGAATTTTAAAAATTAGGTAAAAGAGTTTGTTATGAAAACTAGTGATGAAGTTAAAAATAATTTGAAATTAATTTTAAGAAATGGCGATATATTTGATAATGTTTGTTTAAGAGAAGGTGTTGGGCAAAGAAAATATTCTTTTTTAAAGCTAAATATTCTTTTATTATCACGCATTTTATATATTGGAGTTTTATTAGGTGAAAAAATTAAACAATATTTTATTAAACCAGAAAAAGTAAAAAAAGCTCAAGATGAAATTAGGGATGTATTAGGAGTAAATGTAGATTTTATAAAATATAAAGAAGTAATTCAAGAAGGTCATGATAAAGAGAAATTCCATATAGCAGATTTTGGTTTAGCTATTTTATATTTAGATGATTATGTAGAACCTAATACATATATTGATAATTTGCAAAAAATATTAATGTTTGCAGATACATATCATTTAAGAAAAATATATTTAAGAATAAATGATATTGAAGATCATTTTGTAGATGTAGATCTTCGAGATTTTAAAATTATAGATTTGAGAAGAATGTTAGGTGGATATTTAGAAACATCATTAAATCAGGATTTATTATGTCTTACTACTGATAATTTAAGAGAATTAATAAAAAAATTAAAAAGCTCTAATGCTAATAAAGATTACATTAGAAAAATAGGAAGCCAAATACAAGATTTGGTAATCTCTAAAGCTTTAGACGATTTTCTTTTTAATGATGATTTAGATACCTTTAAAGAAATTGTTACAGGACGTTTGGAACTATTACTTAATTCTGATAGTTATTATAAAGATAAATCTTATGGTAAAGTTATAGGAATGGTTAGTTTAAATAATGATACTGTAAAAGTAGAATTTAAAACACAAAAAGGAGAAATAATTGATACTAAATTTATGCCTTTATGGGAATATTTAGAAGTAGCTAGCTATGAAGAATTATTAAATGATAATTTAATTGGAGAAGAAAAAAATCTCTGTTTATTATCTTATTTGTATTTATTTTTATGTAATAATAAAAAGAAAGGGAATAGACCTGATTTTGTTTATAGTTTTTATGATAAAATTTATAAACGTTTTGAATTAAAAAGAAAGAAAAAGATAAAAAAAATAAAGGGTTTATATTCTAAAAAGTATAAGAACTATAGAAATTTAACACAATATTATAGCTCTTTTGTAGCATGTGCTCTAATTATATGTTTAATTGGGGCAGGAGGAGCGTCTGCTGATTTTATAAAGGGATATATTACTAATAAAGATTCTAATATTTCTGAAAATCTTTTTAATAATCTTTTTTTACCTTATAAATATTCTTTAAAATTGGAATTTGAACTTTTAAAAGATCCTATTTATTATATTAATAAAAATGTTGTAGAATTTATAGATAATATTTCTAGTTCTACAGGAGATTCTTATGATTATACTTTTGAAACTATAATGGGAGATGTTAAAACGTTAGATGAAAATTTTGAATTGCCAATATATTTTGCAACTAATTATGCAACAGATTCGATTTATAAAGAAGGAAATATTCAGTATTCTACTTCTTTTCCAAATACTTTTATTATAGAAGATGCAGAACCATTATTTGAAGTTAGTCGTAGACTTAATAAAACTATTTTGAAAAATTTAATTAGTGATAATAGATTAGATGTTTTTAGAACTTTTTATCCAGTAGGAGATAATTATGCTTTAATAAGTGTTCGTTTAGAAGATTTAAAAAATGGAAATACTTTTGTTATTAATTATGAAAGATTTTTGAAAAATGGAAACTATTTGAATTCTCAAGATATTGATTATCTTCTTTCTTTTAATGATCCTCAAATTACTTATACTTATGGTATTAGTCAAAAAGATCAAAATATTTTTGTAGATTCTTTACAGAATAATAAAGTATATACTGGAGGCAACTCTAATATTCAAAATTCTATTATTAAAGGGCTAGGATTAAGTGAAGATGCATCATTAGAAGATATTTTAAAAGCTATAAAAAACAAAAAATATTCTAGAACACCAATTTATGATCATCATTTAGCAAGTTCTATTAAATTGATGGATGAAAATGAATATTTTGAGACTATTGCTTCAATGGATTCTTTAGTTTGTAATTTAGCAGCAACATTAGCAGTAGAATCAACTGATGATTTAATTTATGTTGTAGGTTATTTAGATGATGGTGATGGATATTTAAGTAGTAAGGAAAGCCATGCATGGGCAATGAATACTAAAGGTGATATAGTTGATGTTACACCTTCTACTGTAGTAAGCGAAGAAGATAATATTATAATTGATATTTTATCTTGGGGTATAAAGAATAATATTCATGTCTATACTCTTATGGCTTTTATTGCTAATGTTTTGAGGAAAAAATTTGGAAAAAAAGTTATTTTAAATTTAAAAGTAATGAAGTTTAATGACTTATTAAATAATCCAGATATATTTGAAGCCTATGCTAAAATAAATGAAGTTTTGTATGGTGGCTTAAATATTCCTCGTAAATCTTCAAAAGAGGCTTTAGTTGAAAAAATAAATAGTGATTTTGTAGGTTTTTCAAAAGAAGAATTAGATTCTTTAAAAGAAGCTTTAAAACAAGAGGCAAATAATAGATTAGCAATAAAGTTAGTAGATAGTTTTCCATTTATAAGAGATAATTTTAATGAAATAAAAAGGATTTTAGAAAAGAAATAAATATTTGATTTTTAAATATAGCTATGATACAATAAATGGCATTTGAAAGGAGAATTAATATGGAATTATTAGAAAAAAATCATGAATATATAAGCGATGGTACTTATCTTGCTTTTAGATATTTTATGGAACATATTGTACCTGAATTTTTAAATATAGGATTAGAACAAAAAACTAAAGAAGTTTTTATTCCTATAAATAATAAAGAAGATGGTGTTTATATTGGAAAACATTATTTAGGAAAAATTTTTTATTCAGAGTTTATAAGCTATATATATGGTCTATCTTCATATAAAGGTTTTAGATTGCCTGATCCAAGAAATGTTATTAATAGTTTTAATGTTCCTTTTGATTTGAGACAACTTATTGAAGATTATTATATGGAATTACAAAAAGAAGAATATCCATTATTTAGTAAGAAAGAAGAAAATAATTTAAGTTATAGCTTGCAAGAATTAACAGAAGCTGCTTGCCATAATTTTGAAGAAAATATTTTGAAAGATATAATAGCAAATGCTTTAAATGATGAATATGAAATGATAGATATTTTAGATGTTGATGGAACTACAGTAATATCTAGAACTCTATATTTAAATATAGAGATTGTAAATGATAATCTAATTTTAGGCGGATTTAATTTAGGTAGAGTAGATGTTGGAGCATTTTTAAGCTATTTAAGTACATTACCTTCATACATTGGAATAGATGATAATTATTGTTTAATTAGTGGAGAGTATAAAATTATTTTTGATTTGTATAGTTTAATTAGTTATTATAATCAAAAATTTTCAAGATAAGTTTATAAAAGTAATTTAGAATTTTGAATTGCTTTTTTTTTTATAATAAATTATAATTAATAAATGTAGGAGGATAATAAATGAAGAAAATAATCCTACTATGTACTCTTGTTATATTTTTAACAGGATGCACTAGTATTAATACAAGTAGTATAGATAGTATTTTAAATGAAACTCTTAGTAGTACATTAAAAATAACTAACACCCAACGTAACGGATATAGTTATTATTTACCTAGAGGTTTAATTTTAAAAAATACAAAAAGTTTTAATGAAAAATTGGAAGACGATTTGTATCAATATTATTTATATGTAGATGTTGTTAGTTATAATAATAAAACGAAGTTTAAATATACTCTAAATAATAAGGCTTATTTTTCAAGTAGTTTGGAAAATAATGGTAAATTTGGTTATGTGGAAATAAATAATTATAAAAATAATCAATATTTAATTGAAATTATGTATAATTATGCTAAAATAGAAGTGGTAGTATATGAAAAAGATATTAAAAATGTTCTAGCAAATGCCATGACAATTATCTCTTCTATTTCATATAATGATAATATAATTATTAATTATTTGTCTAGTAGTTCATTTGAAGGTAATGAAGAAGTATTTAATATATTTGAAATTGTAGGAAGAAAAGACTTTTTACAAGTTACTGATGAAGAAACACAAGAAGAGGAAAATAGAGATCCAGATTTTATAAACTAGGAAGGTGGAGCAAAAATGGGTTTAGTTAATAAACTAAAAAATATTTTATTCGAAGAAGAAGAAGTAGAAATTCCTGTAATAGAAAAAAAAGAAAAAGTAGTATCTGAACCTGTAATAAGACAGATGCCAAAACAAGAGGAAATAAAAAATGTTCCTGATTATAGTAGTTTTTATAATGAAGAAGCTATATCAAAACCAATGCCAACAAAAGAAGCTGTAATAGAAACTCCTAAAAATACAGAAATTAAAACTAATGTAGAAGAGGTTAGTGAAAGAGAAATATTTAAAAGTGAAAAAACTTTTAATTTTCCAGCCTTTGATGAAGAAGAATTTGAAAGTTCTATGCCAAGACGTACTACTAATGTAATGGAACACGAAAGAAAAAAATTTAGAGATAAGAATTCAAGAAAGGTTGAAGCTGTTAAAAAAGAAGAACCTAAGGAAGAAAAAACTAAATTTAGACCTTCACCTATTATTAGCCCAGTTTATGGAATATTAGATAAGAATTATACTCCTGAAGATATTACAACTAGAGAAACTATTCCTAAGACTTTAGATGTCGATAGTGTTAGAAAAAAAGCTTTTGGATCATTAGAAGAAGAAATTATGGAAATGCCAGCAGTTCCTAAATATCCAGAAATTAATAGAGATAAAGAAATATTAGAAGAAAAATTAGAGAAAGCTAGAACAATAGATGAACTTTTAAAAGATAGTAGTGATGAAATACTTGATGTAGAAAATAGTTTTTCTAGTACATCTTTTGATACAAATGATTTTTCAGAACTTAATTTGGAAAATACTTTAACTAATCTTAGTAGAACTATGAATAATGATATAGATAAAGATTTAGATGTAACTATCGATTCTTTAGGGGAAGATGTTCCTTTAGAACAACCTAAAATGACCGCAGAAGAAGAGGATAGTTTAGAAAGTGATCTATTTGATTTAATAGATTCGATGTATGAGAATAGAGAGGATGGTGAATAATGGACTTTTGGTTATCTTTTTTACCAATAATTATTTATATTTTATTAATAATTATTCTTATTATTGGCATAATATTAGGTATAAAGTCAATTATTACAATTAAAAAAGTTGAAAAGGTAGTTGACGATGTTAATGAGAAGGTAGAATCATTAAATGGTTTATTCCATATTGTTGATTTTACAACTGATAAGATAGTTGGTCTTACTGATAAAGTAGTTGATGGCTTATCTGGTATTGCATCTAGATTATTTTTTCGTAAGAAAATAAAGAATGGAGAGGATGATAAGAATGAGTAAAAATAAAAGTGGCTTTGGTAAATTTTTATTAGGAGCAGGGATTGGTGTAGGTTTAGGTATACTATTTGCTCCTAAAAGCGGTAAAGAAACTCGTCGAGATTTAAAAGAAAAAATGGATGATTTAGTAGAAAAAGCAAAAAATATTCAAGTTGAGGATGTTAAAGCAACTATTGAAGCTAAAGTTCAAGAAATAAAAGAAGATTTAAAAAACTTAGATAAAGAAACAGTAGTGTCAGCTATAAAATCTGGAGCAGCTAAGATTAAAAGAAAAGCTGATGAATTAGTAGAATATGCTATTGAAAAAGGTACTCCTGTTATTGAAGCTGCAGCTCGTGAAGTTAAGGCAAGTACAGTTAAAACTTTGGAAAGTATTACTGCTAAATTAAAAGAGGAAGAACCTAAAAAACAAGAAGTTAAACCTCAACAAAAAAAGAAAAATCAAACAAGTAAATAAAACTTACTTGTTTTTTTATGAAATTTTTTACAATAAATTACTAATATATTGAAAAATACTCAATAATATTATATACTAAATGTATATTAGAAATATACAATATAAATATATAATAATATGTATATGATAAGTTTTGACAAGTTTTGTCGAAACTAATGAAAATAAAAAGTAATTGTATTATAATGCGATAATAGAAAGGGTGTATATCATGGAATTTCAAACTTTAAAAAGGAGTCATAAAAAGCAAATAATAATAGGAGCATTAGCCATATGTGTAATAGGAGGAGCATTAACATTTGCAACAACAAGAGCAAAGTATAAATTAACAGAAGAGATAGAAATAGCAAAAGGAACAATAAACTATAAACCATATGACTTTAAAATAATGGCAATGTATAAAAGTGAAGATAAAACAAATTATACAGAAATAAATGAAATGCCAAGTGAAGGATATATAATAAATGAAAGTAAAAGCTATTGTAATATGAGTAATGGAAACAAAGATACAACAGCAATACTTAAAACAATAAATGGAAATCATACAATAGGTAAATTAAAAAAGAATGATAGATGCTATTTATATTTTGATAAGAAAACACCAGAAAATATACAAGAAATAATAGCTTCAGTAAATCCAAAGGATACAACACCAGATTTTAGTAAAGTAGCAACAACAGATGAAGGAGTATATAAAGTAAGTGATCCAGTATATGGAGGTACAAGCTATTACTGGAGAGGAGCAGTAACAAACAACTATGTAAAGTTCGGAGGATTCTGTTGGAGAATTATTCGTATAAATGGTGATGGAAGTATGCGTTTGATATATGATGGAACAACATGTCATGCAAATGGAACAAGTACATCAGAAAGTATAGCTATAACAAGCCAAGTATATAATTCAAATTATAATAGAAGTGAGTATGTAGGATATACGTATACAACAGGAAGTCAAAGGACAACAAGTGGAACAGCATCAAACTTAAAGACACAAAATGAAACATGGTATAACAGTAATCTAGCAAGTTATGCTTCAAAGATAGCAGATGGAAAGTATTGTAATGATAGAAATACAGGAGCAGGATATAGTTGGAGTTCACAACCAAGTAGTACATTCTACTATGCAGGGTATGATCGTTCTGGAGCTAAAAGTGCATCAAGTGTAAGTCCAACATTGTCATGTCCATCAGGAGATGTGTATACAATAAAGATAGGAGCAATAACAATGGATGAAGTAGTAATGGCAGGAGGAAAATGGTCAACAGCCAACAGTTCTTACTATCTATACAATGGTAATTTCTACTGGACCATGTCTCCGTCTCGTAGTGCTTCTACTGGCGGTACTGCCGCTGGTGCGTTCATCGTGCATAGCAGTGGCAACCTCTATCACACCGATGTGTACAATGCCGCTCGTGGTGTGCGCCCAGTAATAAATCTGAAGGCTGATATAATAATTTCTTCAGGTAAAGGTACTTTGAATAATCCTTATGTAATTTCTTAAAAATATTATTAATGGAGATATTTTAGATATCTCTTTTTAATTATTGACTTTACTGAATAGATTAGTTATACTAAACATATATAGGAAGTAAGGGTGGTAGAATGGAAAAAGAATATGAAATTAGTTGGGGTAAAGTAGTTGGAATATTAGTTTTAATAGTACTTGTTATTGCTATAATTTTTATGGTATATCCTAAGAATGAAACAAAGTCTAAAACTACTAATACTTATATTAATAATATTAATTTAATGAAAGAAGCTGGGTTTGAATATTTTAGAGGAAATAATCTACCTGATAAAATAGGTGAGTCTAATAAAATAACTTTAGATGAAATGGTTAGTAGTAATTTATTATTAGATTTTAAAGATGAATCTGGTAATGTTTGTAATAAAGAAGAAAGTTATATAAAAGTTACTAAATCTTTATATAATGAATATAGTATGAAAGTTTTTCTTAGTTGTAAAGATAATTCTGATTATATAGTTACAACAATTATGGATAAAGAATGTCCTGATTGTAATCAAAGTAATAGTAATATAAATAATATAGGGAATAATGTTAATAATAATCAAGATAGTAATAATAATATAAATAAGCCTAGTGATATCAATATTTCTAGACCTAGTAATACTACAAATATAACATATAATTATAATATTAATTATGTTAATAATTGTGGTAGTTGTACGGGCAGTAATTGTGGGAATTGTGTAAGTAATGTTTATTATACAGTATCTTTTAAAAGTAATGGTGGTAGTGAAGTTGGAACTCAAACTGTAAAGAGTGGAAATACTGCTACATATGTCGCTTCTACTAGAGTTGGTTATGAATTTTTAGGTTGGTATTTAGATGGTGAAAAATATGATTTTAATACACCAGTTACAAGAAAAATAACTTTAATTGCTAAGTGGAAAGAAAAACAAAATAATCAAAATGAATATGATGTATGTTTTGTTACTAATGGTGGTACTAAAATATCTTGTCAAAATGTTTTAGAAGGTGGTACTGCTTATAAACCAAGTAATCCAACTAAATCATGTTATAATTTTGATGGATGGTATACTGATAGTAATTTTAGATATCAATATAATTTTAATAGTAAAGTATATAACGATATTACTTTATATGCTAAATGGGTAGATAATGGTAGTTGTAAGAATAAATATACTGTAAGCTTTAATTCAAATGGTGGAACTAGTGTTAGTGCACAAAAGAACATTTTAGAAGGAGATACAGCCTATAGACCTAATAATCCAACTAAAGCTTGTTCTAGATTTGTTGGTTGGTATACTAATTCGAGTTTAACTAATCTTTATAATTTTAATAATGGTGTTTATAAAAATATGACTTTATATGCTAAATGGGAAGATGATGGAAGTTGTAAAGATATCTATAGAGTTAGGTTTGATTCGAATGGTGGAACTAGTGTTAACTATCAAGATGTTTATGAAGGTGATAGAGTTTATGAACCATCAGATCCTTGGCGAGTTGGTTATAGATTTATAGGTTGGTATTATAATGGTAGTAGGTTTGACTTTAACAAAAGAATTTATCGTGATTATACATTAGTTGCTAAATGGGAAAAAGAAGAAGAAAAATATTATACTTATTGTAAAATAAATCGTGAAAGATATTTTTCTACTAGTTATGTAAATGGTAATCAATCAACTTGGAATTATAATTGGACTATTAAATTTGATAATATTAGAACTGGAGATTTAAAAATTACTAATATTGGTTATTTAAATTCTACTTCTTTATATAATCAATCTTATTCTAATTTAATTAATGGTAGAGGTATATCAATGGTTGGAGGTACTGGAAAATATAATGTTCCTTTTACTTCAGGTTCAATGCTTAAAATATATTCTTTAAAATCTACTAACTTTAATAAATATTTATCTAATCCATATCAAAGAAATGGTGTTTGGTATACTGATGCGTCAGTAAGTATTAGAAATTATAATAATTTAACTAAATATTATGCACCTAACTTAAAAGATTATATTTACTTTGTACCATTCTATTTTGATGTAGAATATACTAATAATTATAATTGTTTTGATGATAAAGCATCTAACTCTTATAAGTATAAAGATGATTATAATATAGTAAATACATTTTATAGATAATTTAACTAAGAAAGAATTTACAACTCTGGAGTTAAACGTTTAACTTACGTTATAAGTTATGAGTGTATGAATTAAGTTCATAAATTAAGGTGGTACCGCGGGTTATACTCGTCCTTAGTTTGTGAGCTTTTTATTGTTAGAAAGAGAGAATGAAAAATGGAAAATAAAAAGAGAAAATATGCTAAATTTTTAATTGAAGGTTGTTTAAGACTAAAACAAGGAGATAAATTATTTATTATTGGTTATGATTTAATAAATGATTTTATTGATATAATTAGTGAAGAAGCTAAAAAACTTGGGATTACAGATATTGAATATTTAATAAATAATCCAGAAAAACAAAGAGAATTATATTTAAATAATACTTATGAAGAAATTATTTCTAATCCAATTATGGATAGAACTAAATTTAATAGAATGGCAAAAGAAGGTTATGCATTTTTATCTTTATCATCAACTTTACCAGATTATTATAAAGATGTAGATTCTAAGCTTCTTAGTAAAGTTAGCACTTATCAAATGAAATCAATTGAAGAATATAAGCATTATCAACATAAAGGCCTGATTAAATGGAATATTTCTTGTGTACCTAATAAAATTTGGGCTGATAATTTAGGTATGAGCCTTGATGATTTATGGAATTTAATATTTGATATTTGTTTGATAAATGAAGATAATCCTGTTGCTACTTGGGATAATAAAATGGAAAAATTAGCGATACGCGCTAAATACTTAAATGATTTAGATATTGATTATTTAGTTTATGAAAATAGAATAGGCACTAATATAAAGATAGGGTTACCTAAAGGTTATTTATTTCAAAGTGCTGATGGCCAAAATATTGTTAATATGCCAACTGAAGAAGTGTTTACTTCTCCTGATAGACTTCGAGTGAACGGTAAAGTATATTCTTCTAAAGTTCTTATTCATAATAATAAAGTAATAAATAATTTTTGGTTAGAATTTAGAGATGGTAAAGTAATAGATTATGATGCTTTATGTGGTAAAGAAGTTTTAAAGGGAATAATGGATACTGATGAAGGTGCAAGTTTTCTTGGTGAAGTTGCTTTAGTAGATTTTGATTCGCCAATATCTAAATCAGGAGTAGTATTTAAAAATACTTTGTATGATGAAAATGCTTCTTGTCATTTAGCTCTAGGGGCTAGTTTTGCAGAATGTATTAAAGGTGGCTTAGAAAAAAATAATGATGAGTTATTAAAAATGGGACTTAATTATTCACATACTCATGTTGATTTCTTTATTGGAACAAGTGATTTAAAAATAACTGCCTACTTGCAAAATGGGGATAAAAAGGTTATAATGGAAAACGGAAATTTTAAGGAGAGATAATAATGACTTTTTTTGAAGATTTAAAATGGAGAGGACTTGTTAAGGATGTTTCTAGTCCGAAAGTTGAAGAATTATTAAATAATGGAGGAGTAACTTTTTATATTGGAACAGATCCAACTGGAGATTCACTTCATATTGGACATTTTTCTTCATTTCTTATTGCTAGTAGATTAAAAAAAGCAGGGCATAATCCAATCTTATTGATTGGAGGCGCAACAGGGCAAATAGGAGATCCTAAACCTACTGCTGAGCGAGCAATGATTACTAAAGAAGCTGTACAAGCTAATGTAGATAGCTTAACTCGCCAAGTAAAAAAGATATTTGGTTTTGAAATAGTTAATAATTATGACTGGAGTAAAGATGTTAATTTTATTGATTATTTAAGAGATTATGGTAAATATTTTCCTATTAATTATATGCTTGATAAAGATATTATTAGAAGAAGACTTGATGCGGGTATTACTTATACAGAATTCTCATATATGATTATGCAAGCTTTAGATTTTTTATGGTTATATCAAAATAAGAATTGTGTTATGCAAGTAGCAGGTCAAGATCAATGGGGAAATATTACCGCAGGTATTGATTTAATAAGAAAGAAAACTGGTAAAGAAGCTTATGGTATGACTATGCCTTTAATCACTAAAAAAGATGGAACTAAATTTGGGAAAACAGAAGGTAATGCTATTTGGCTTGATATAAATAAAACTAGTGCTTATGAAATGTATCAATTCTTTATTAATACTGAAGATGATATGGTTATTGATTATTTGAAAAAGTTAACTTTCCTTAGTCGTGAAGAAATTGAAGAATTAGAAAAATTGCATTTGGAAGCGCCTGAAAAAAGAATAGCTCATAAAAAACTAGCTGAAGAAGTTATTACTTTCTTACATGGACATGAGGAATATGAGCACGCTTTAAAAATAAGTGAATCTTTATTTAGTGAAAAAGTTACTGAGCTTTCTAGTGATGATATAATTTCTTCTTTAAATGGTGTTCCTTCTATTGATATTCTACTTGATAAAAATATTTTGGATTTTGTTGTGGAATATGGAATTTGCTCTAGTAAAAGAGAAGCTAGAGAATTTGTAAGTGCAGGTGCAATATCTTTTAATAATAAAAAAATAAACGATTTAGATTATGTTGTTAGTGAAAATGATACTATTGATAATAAATTAATTATTATTAAAAAAGGTAAAAAGAATTATTACTTAGGTATGGTTTCTTAATACGAGTAGAGAAAGAGCTATTATTTGATAGTTCTTTTTTTTACTCTTTTATAATTTAGAAAGATAGAATTATTATCATTTTGTCAGTGTCGACAAAATGATAAAATTAGCTAAAGATGCTGTAAGAAAGGTAAGATATTATAAGATTACACTTAGAACACTTTACTGATGTCAGTAAGGTGTTAACTATCTGGAACTTTGTTACTATGAAAGTTTAGGATTATAAATTTACACGTTATACATGTTATTTGATAGTTCAAAAATAAGTGATGTATGTATTTGGGCTTAAGTCTTAAGCTCTTTTTTATTTTTCACATAAACTATGGTAGAAAGGTTTGATTTATTCATGAATAATTATCAAAATATGTATTATAATCGTCCGATGAATAATACTGGTGATAGACAATTTCTTTTTCCATTTTTAACAGGGGCTTTAGTAGGTGGAGCAGCAATAGGACTTACTAGACCTCGTCCAATATATAACGTAGCACCGCAGCCAGGATATGGACCAGGACCAAGGCCACCTTACTATCGTCCAGGAGCTCCTTATTCTTACTATTCATATGGAGGTTATATACCAGGGCCTTATGGTTATTAAAAATTAAAGCAGATGTCTAGGCATCTGTTTTAGATTGTGGTAAAATTATATTGGTGATAATAATGAATTTAGAAAGTATAGTAAAATATTTAATAGATAATAAACTTACTATTGCAACTATGGAATCTTGTACTGGTGGTTTACTTGCAAGTTTAATAACTGATGTTCAAGATGCTAGTGGTATTTTAAAATTTAGCGCAGTTACTTATAGTACAGAATTTAAAATTAAAATGGGCGTAAATAAAGATATAATAGATAAGTATTCGGTTTATAGTAAAGAAACTGCTAAAGAAATGGCTTATAATATTGCTAAATTTAGTAATAGTGATTTAGGGGTTGGGATTACGGGACGCCTTACAAGTAATTTAAATGAACCTAAAGGAGTTGATATTTGTATTTATAATAAAACATATGATAAATATTATTTTAGTTTTTGTGAAATAAAAAAAGAAACACGAAAAGAAAATAAACTAGAAGTTATTGAAGATTTTAGAAAATTATTTAATTCGACAATTAAGTAATTTTTTTTATGCTATGATATCATTGGTGATAATATGAAAGTTAAAATAATAGATGAGTCGCATGAAAAAGATTTAGAAACATCAGTTAATGCTTTTTTAGCTAATTTAAAAGGGGAACTTATTGATATTAAATTTCAAACAGCTGTCGCAATGTTTGGTGAGGAACAAATTTATTGTTTTACAGCAATGATTATTTATAATTAAAAAAATGGTTTAATTTTTTAAACCATATATATATTATTAGTTGTGTCTATTTCTTCAGTGGGATAAAAATTAGTATTTTCTAGTTTAGATACTCTAGCATCAAGACGATTTATGTTTCGTTCTATTTTGCTTAAACGGGATTCTAAATCAGAATAATCATTATAATTTGTATTGGATGGCATTTGTGTGTTATAATTATTAGGTATATTGTTATTCATGGGACCAGCATAAAAACCTTGGTTGGCATAAGCACTTTGCATAAATGGGGCATTTGCGATATTCATATTTGGTCCGGGAAAATTAGATTGATTCATAAAGCTTGATTCAGCAAAAAAGGTATTTCGATCTTTTTTCATAAACAGCTTCCTTTCTAATTCATTATATGCAAATTAATTGAAAGTAGTGATTTTTGTCTATGAGACTTAGAAATTTAAAAGATAAAGATATTTTAGTAGAAAATTGTGATTATTTAATTAAAGATGGTGAATCTTTAAAAGGTAAATGGCAAGTGGAGTTTGGTAATAATAATGCTATACATATTGAAATAGGAATGGGTAAAGGGGATTATATTTATCATATGGCTCTTAAATATCCTAATATTAATTTTATTGGTATTGAAAAGTATTCAGGTGTTATTGCAAGAGCTATAAAGAAATATCCTGATAAACTTGCTAATCTTCGCATTATTAATATGGATGCTTTAAATTTAAATGATGTTTTTTCTAAAGAAGTAGAAACTATTTATTTAAACTTTTCTGATCCATGGCCTAAAAAAAGACATGCGAGTAGAAGACTTTCTAGTGAAGTTTTTTTGAAGATATATGATGATGTTTTTAAAAATAAAAAAAGAATTGTGATGAAAACAGATAATTTAATATTATTTCAAAGTTCTTTGGTAAGTCTTAGTGAATATGGTTATGTCTTAAAAGATGTTAATTTAGATTTAGCAAATAGTGAGATAGAAAATGTTCCGACTGAATATGAAACTAAATTTATGAAAATGGGAGTTAAAATAAATTATTTAGTTGCAGAAAAATAATTAGATAATAAAAAAGCCAAGTGATAATTAATCATTTGGCTTTTCTGTTTCATTATTATTATCTTCAATTAATACAGCATGAATTACAAGACGATTTGTGGCATAGTTTCCAGAACAAGTAGATAAAGTAATAATTTTATCATCTTTATTGATTGGTACATTAAAATCATATATACTTCTTTTGGTAATCATATTAATGAAATCTAAAAAGTCATTGTCGTCTTTAAAAAATACTTTTAAATAATCATTAGTTTTAGGAATGCGGTATATAGAAAATATTTTGAATTTCATATTTTCATATAAAGTATTGAAAGTTATAATTTGATTTTCAGTATTTGTATACCATTTTTTATTTAATGTATCATGAAGAGAACTAAACATTACACGACTATATAATTTGTTATGACCATACAAAATAGTGTTTTTGTCAAGATTCATAGAATTATTTCGGTAATCCATATAGATCCAACCATTAGCATTTTTTTCTTTATTAATATTATGAGTTAGATAATAATCATTATCTTTAGTTTGAACAACTGGATAATCAACTTCGGTATTGTTTACTTTAATTTCACCCACAACTTCTTCATTTTTAACTAGAAGGGCAGCGAGAGCTTCATTAGTTATTAATTTAAGTTCAGGTGGGGTTTCTTCATTATCTATATTTTCATTATTATCTAATATTTCTTGTTTATTATCTTCATTTTTTTTGTCAATTATTTCTTTAGGATCAGTATTTTCAACTATTTTATTTAAATCATTTTTTATAGCTTGTACTTCTTTAAATTCAACAATGTTGGATACACCAATGTATGTTATAACTAATACTACTAAGCTTGATATTATTAAACCACATATTTTTAAAGTGTTTGCTATTGTTTGCCTAAAAAGGTTTTTGTCTAAATAATCTTTACTATATTCTAAGGTTAAATATATTTTATAGTTTTTTTTGTATTTTTTATTCTTTTCTTTTAAATAATTGATTGTCTTTTCATCATTGATATTTTCATGAATAACTACTTTGATATTGGTTTTGTTATATTTATTTAGACTTTCAATTAATCTTTCTAATTCTTTATTAATTAGTTTGTTAACATGTATTACTTTTAAATATTTATTTATTTTACAGAAATCTTCAAAATCTTTTAAATCTTCTAAAGATAAAGGGAAGGTTATTCTAATATTTGTTTTGTAATATATATTAGAGTATTGTAATAAATTGTTTTGTTCCATAAAGTTACTTAAATATAATATTTCAGAACGGGATTCACATATAATATTATTTTTGTCTAATAATTCAATCATAAAAGCTTGAATAGAATAACAATTTAGTTTCTTTATATGTTTAATATTTACTAAAGACTCACATATTTCATATGTTATTGTATCATCTTCTTTAATGTATAGAGATTCTATAATAGTCGCTCTAGATAATATATTAATTATAAGAGGGGCTAAATCTATTTTAGTTATTACTGCTTCTTTAATATTATATTGGATGCTTAACTCTTTTATAAAAGATGTTAATATTTTACTATTTTCTTTTATATAAATATCACTAAATACTAGTTCATTTTCACTGATAATATTGGTATTAATTAAGTCACTACTAATATTACTATTGTTTTTTTTATAAGAAAAAATTATTTGATTGTTTTTAATACTAATTAATACCTTTTTCATATTTTCACCATTTTAATAATATCATAAATTGACAAATTTTAAAATAATTATCAAAAAAATATTTCTTTTTTACATTTTTATGTTATAATTGATACATAATAGTAATGATAGGGAGAGTAAAGATATGAAAAAATTAACTATAATCTTAAGTGTGATTGGATTATTACTTATGAGTATGCCAATGAATGCTAGTGCAGCTGCAACAAAACAAGTTTATAATAGTACTGTAAGATACTATGGAACTTTAACCGTTATGGAATCTGAAGGTTGGGAAGATAAACCAGGTGGAGGAAAGTTTATTACTCAAGTTGCTTATGTTACAGAAACTGTTGGAGGATATGTTTATTTAGATATAGTACAAACTACTAATACTAAAATTGACAAAATATTACCTAGTGCAAGTTTTGAATTAATAAGTAATGAGGATACTGCGACAGGAAAAAGAGTTTTATTAAAAGCTAAAGGAAATGTAAGTGGTAAAACTGAACTTCTTACTCTTACTGCTGATATAGTAGATCCTTCTTTAAGAGAATGTAAAATTTCTTATAGTCCTCTTGGTGTAAGTTGTATTACTTTAGAAGATAAATCTGGAAATACTATATATTTAGATAAGAATGGAAATTCTATTACTAAAGAACAATATACTGAGGTTTGTGAAGGTGGAACTCCTACTGATCCAGATGTTCCTGATACTCCAAATACTGGTAATCCAATTCCTTATATTGCTGTAGGTGGGGGCTTAGTTGCTCTTGCTGGTGTATATTTTTATAGTAGAAAATCTAATAAAATGTACAAAATTTAATAAATAAAATAAATCACTATGCTGTAGTGATTTTTTATTTGAACTATTTATTATTTTATGGTAATATTAAATTATTGAAGGAGAGATGTTTTATGCGTGAATTTACAGAACAGGAGTTAGTTAGAAGAGAAAAATTAACAAAATTTAAAGAATTAGGAATAGATCCTTTTGGTCATAAATATGATGTAAGTGATTTTTCTTGTGAAATAAAAGAAAAATACGCAGATAAAACACATGAAGAATTAGAAGAATTAAATGAAGAGGTTAGTATTGCTGGAAGAATAATGTTTATTAGAAAAATGGGCAAAGCTAGTTTCTTTTCAATAAAAGATAAATTAGGTAATATTCAAGTTTATATTTCAATTAATGACATAGGTGAAGAAACTTATAACTTGTTTAAATCTGCTGATATTGGTGATATTGTTGGTATTCGTGGAACTGTTATGAAAACAGGTACTGGAGAAATTACAATAAAATGTTTGGAATATACTCATTTAGTTAAGTCTTTAAAACCATTGCCAGAAAAATATCATGGTTTAAGTGATGTTGAAGAACGTTACAGGAGACGTTATGTTGATTTAATAATGAATGATGAAGCTAGAAAAATTGCTTTTGCTAGACCTAAGATTATTCGCTCAATTCAAAATTATTTGGATAATTTAGGATATGTTGAAGTTGAAACACCTATTTTAGGCACTATTTTAGGTGGAGCAGCAGCGCGTCCATTTATAACGCATCATAATGCGCAAGATATTGATATGTATCTTCGAATTGCAACTGAACTTAATTTAAAAAGGCTTTTAGTTGGAGGAATGGATGCTGTTTATGAAATAGGTCGAATATTCAGAAACGAAGGCATGGATAAGAAACATAATCCAGAATTTACAACAATTGAACTTTATAAAGCATTTTCTGATTTAGAGGGAATGATGGATGTTGCAGAAGGAATTATGAGTACTTGTCAAATGGAAGTTAATGGAACATATGAACTTGATTATTTAGGACATCATATTAGTTTGGCTCCAGGTTTTAGAAGAGCTCATATGGTAGATTTGATTAAAGAAAAGACAGGTGTTGATTTCTTTAAAGTTACAAGTACTGAGGAAGCTAAGAAAATAGCTCAAGAACATAAAGTGCCAATTGAAGAACATTTTCTTTATGGGCATATTGTAAATGCTTTCTTTGAAGAATTTGTAGAGGATACAATTGTAGATCCAACTTTTGTTTACGGTCATCCGGTAGAAATAAGTCCTCTTGCTAAAAAAGATCCTGCAGATCCAAGATTTACGCAAAGATTTGAACTATTTGTTTTAGGCTGTGAATATGCAAATGCCTTTACAGAACTTAATGATCCAATCGATCAATATGAAAGATTTGAAAATCAATTAAAAGAAAAAGATCTTGGTAATGAGGAAGCTAATGATATGGATATTGATTTTGTAGAAGCTTTAGAATATGGTATGCCTCCTGCAGGAGGAATGGGTATGGGAATTGATAGAATGATTATGTTGTTTACAGGAAGCGAAACAATTCGTGAAGTAATTCTGTTCCCAACTATGAAGCCTTTAAAGTCTTTAAAATTAGAAAATAAATTAAATAAAACAATTGATAAAGATGAAGTTGAAGTGAAAACAAATGAAAAAAATGATTTAGTTAATATAAAAATTGAACCATTATTTGAGGAATTAGTTGAATTTGATACATTTGCTAAATCAGATTATCGTGCTGTTAAGATTTTAGATTGTGAAATAGTTCCTAAATCTGAAAAGCTCTTAAAGTTTATTTTGGATGATGGAGTTCGTAAAGATCGTGTTATTTTAAGCGGTATTCGCGAGTATTATGAACCTGAAAAATTAATAGGAAAAACAGCTATAGCTATTTTAAACTTGCCTCCTAAGAAAATGTTAGGAATAGACTCAGAAGGAATGCTTATTTCCGCAGTACATGAGGTAGATGGTCATGAAGGCCTTAATTTACTTTTAGTGGATGATTCTATTCCAGCTGGAGCTAAATTATATTAAAATATTATTGATTGTTATTGAAAGCCTTTTTAGGCTTTTTTATTTTACTATAAAAAAGGTTAGAAAATAATTAAATAATAGTTATAAATTTACTTTATTCGACATATTTAGTTTTTATTTTTATATTTTCACAGTATTTTCATAAAAAAATAGTTGTTTTTACTTTTTTTTTAAAATATTTTGGGTTATAATTCTGATAGGAGGAGAATTAATATGAAAAAAGAAGAAAAAAAATATGGTTTACTTAAAGTAATCTTATTATTTGTTTTAGTAGCAATTTTCTTGACTTGGTTACTTCCTTATGGTCAATTTAATGGTGCAGATTATGTTGGTGAGGAAACTTTAGCAAGAATAGGAATGAGTAGTTTATCTGAGCTTGTCTATTATGCTTTTCAATTTGCTTTAGATAAGATAGTTATTTTACTCTTTATTGCAGGATTCTATGGAGTTTTATGTAAAACTAAAGCATATGATGATATTACTTCAAGTATTGCAAAAAAATTAAAAAATAAAAAGATTGCTGTTGTAGTAATTTCTGTTATTTTAGCAGTTTTAGCAAGTGTGTTAACACAGACTTTTGCTATTCTTATTTTTGTTCCATTTATCATATCTATTATGAATAAAATGAAACTTGATAAGTTAACTATTATTGCTACTACATTTGGTTCAATGTTAGTTGGTGTACTTGGAGCTACTTATGGTACTGAAGGATTAATGTTAATAGCAAAAGATAACTTTTTTATAGCAGAAGGGTTTGATCCTAACCAAACAGTTTTAATTAGAGCAGGTATACTTCTTATAAGCTTAGTTTTATTAAATTTCTTTATAATTTCTCATATGAGTAAAAAAGATAAAGAAAACGAAAGTGCTGAAATGTTTCAAATTACAGAAGTAGATGAGAAGAAAAAAAGTTATGTTCCAATAATTGTTATCGGAATTTTACTAATAATTCTAGTTGTTTTAGGATTTGTTAATTGGAATAAACTAAATATTACTGTTTTTGATAGTTTCCATAAACTAATAACTGAAGATATTAAAATAGGTGAAGATTTTTATATTTTCAAAAGTATTTTAGGATCTAGTCTTAAAGCATTTGGAAATTGGGATGTATTTACTATATCTTCAATATTATTTGTTTTTACAATAATCATAGGTTTATGTTATCGTTTTAAATTTAATGATTTTGTTGGAGGATTTACTGAAGGATGTAAAAAAGTAATTAAGCCATGTATGGTTTTAATGGGAGCTTATTTGGTGATGGGAGTAATTTATATGTCACCATACTTGCCTTATATAATTAATAAAATATTAGGTTTAACTGAAGGATTTAATGTAGCTACTTCAAGTTTATCTATATTAATTAGTACTATATTTTGTCCTAATCTTGATTTTATAGGTTATTTAGGAATACTTAATCATATGGCAGTAGAATATCCAAATTATATGAATGCTTTATATGTGATAATTTCATCAATTACAGGTTTAACAGCAATTTTTGCACCTACAAGTTTAGTTTTAGTAGTAGGTTTAACTTCTCTTGATGTTAAATATAAAGATTGGTTAAAATTTATTTGGAAATTCTTAATTGGAATAGTTATTTGTTTACTTGTAATTTTTATACTAATGACTATGATTTAAAGAGGCTTTTAAAGCTTCTTTTTTGACGTTAAAAGTCCTTGAAAAAGGCTTGTATCTATGCTATAATTCTTATTAGAGGTTGGTGTATACTATGAAAAAATTTAAGCTGGTTGTAGTAACATTTATCGCAGTGGTGTTAGGGATGCCACTTGCATATGCTGAATGTGATGCAACTGAGACTAATAAGCTTGGTAGTTTAGCTAATAATGTTAAGGTTAGCCAAGAAATAATTCAAAAGGAGTTTGAACTTGGCGCTGGTGATAATCCTCCTGATGGATTAACAGAAGAAGAAATTAAAGATTATAAAATGAAAGTTGATTACTTTAAAATTTATATTAGTAATATAACAGAAGAAATATATGTAGTTGTTACTAATAATAATACAAAACAAACTAAAACTTTTAATTATAAAGATACTCAAAATGGTACTGCTTTTTTTGAAGAAGAAGTAGGCTCTGATATAGTTAATTATACAATAGATGTTCATGCTTCAAGTAAAACAAATTGCAATAGTAAAAAACTTAGAACTTTTTATTTAACTACACCAATGTATAATATCTTTAGTGAATCATCTTTATGTGAAGGTATAAAAGAATTCTATTTATGTCATGAATATTTATCAGTTAAAACAACATTTGATAAATTTGAAGAGTTGACTAATCAGTATAGAGATGGAAAATTAAAAGCAGATGGCTCAATTAAAGATAATGATAAAAAAGATAATGGAATTATAGGGTTTATAAAAGAACACAAAGGTACTGTAATTGTTGCAACTTTAGCTATAATTACAATTGGGGGATTAGTAACAGTGATAATAGTAAAAAAGCAAAGGAGTAGAATAGTATGAAAAATGTTTTAAGAAATGCTAGTTTATTTATTATCGCAATCGCATTTACATTTACATTTACTTTAGATGTAAAAGCTGATGCTTGTGGAGATTTAGATAATAATCGTTGTAGAATAGGAGCTCGTGGAGTAATAAAAGTTGCAGGAAATGGCTTTAAATATCAACAACTTTCCTCAGCTACATCGAATAATAGAGAATATGTTGGTAAAACATTTTATAAAAATATAAATGTATCTGTAAATTTTAATAATAATCCAGGTAATTATTATTTTTCGCATTATAAAGATTCATATTCTTCATTATTTTGCTTAGATGCTCAATATGAAGGTGGATCTGCGGTTAATGCCGAAAGATTTTTATTAGATACAAGTGAAAGTAAAAAAGTTCAAGTATTCGATGCTGCAGTGATGAGTATATTAACTGATGGTGGAATACATACAGGTGGTGCTGGAGATGCAACTTATTGGGCTAAATTGATGGCGATACGTGCTATGACTTATACTTTTGGCTTTTATAATATTGCTAATAAGGATTATCTTTCTGCATTTTATGCTGGTTTAACAGTCGCTCATAATTGGAATGAGTTTTATGCTGCTGATGTAGCTGCTGTAAATGTTGAACTTGCTAAAATTGGGGCAGGATCTATTGGAAGTGTGCCTCTATACAAATCTTATAATTATACAGGGGATCCTGTTAATAGTGGAGCAGGTTATTACGTGAGAGGGCTTGCTGCTGCTGCAGAATATGCAAAAAAATTAGCATCTCAACCTAAAGTTGAAGTAAGTAATCCTCAAGCAGGAGAAGTAGAAACTTCAGGAGAAGAGGGAGACGTTTTTGTAAAAAAAGATGTAGTTCATACTCTTAAAATTAGTGGATTTACAAAACAAAATAAATTTATTATAAATTCTAATGATAATTATGGAATTAAATTTGCTGAGGGAACTCAATATGATGGATTAACTGCTTACATTTCTCAAATTGAAATTTCAGGAGGACCAGTATTATCTAAGGATCAAATACCTTATGGTCAAGATTTTGTGGAACTTGGATATATTAAAGAAAATCAAGATGTTGAAATCAAAATTACTGTTCATTTTGAAGGCTGGAAATCTTCAACTAATCCAAATATTGTAACATTAAAATGTGGTCAGACTCCAATTAAATATTCTATTGATGGTACTTATGGTACTGGAATGGATGAACAATTTGGTGAGTATATTGGAACAATTTGGTATGCTGGTAAAAAAGAAAAACAAAGATATGTTGGTGTAGAAAAAGTTAGTGAAAAAAGAGATGATGAAGCTGGTACACCATGGAAAAGTCCTTATGAAACAAACTTAATTGACGCTTGTAGTTGTGATGATTTAGAAGAGGCTTGTAAAGCTACTAATAATCCTAATAGTGATGAATGTATTGAATTAAAAGAATCTAATTGTGGTATGTGTTCTTGGTATGATGTTTTATGTGAATTCGGAGATGAAGAATCTTGTGAAAAATATACTACACAATGTGATTTGAAGTGTGATACATATGTTGAAACTTTTGAATGTTGTGATGAACGTGGAGAATTAATTGTTTCAACATTAGATGATCATGAGGTTAGTATTTTAGGTCCAGGTGAAGATAATCCTGATGCTCCAAGTGTAAAAGCTTGTTTTGTTACTGCTATTGATAATATGGCAAGAGTTTCAGAAGACAGTGATGAGAAAAATAATGCCGGAGTTGAAGGGGTAAAAGATCAAAAAGATAATACTTATACTTTAGCTGATATGAAATCAAATAGTTATTGTACGGTTTCATGTAAAGAAGATTATATTATGACAATGCCTACAGCAAAATTAGTAAATGCTGGTAGATATTTTACATTTAAAGCCAAGGTTGAAGGCACTAAAGTTTGCTATACTAATACGATAGATAGAGAAAAATATAATAAAGACATTATTGCAAGACAAGAAGATATGATCAATAAATATAATGAGTATCGTAAATGGTATTATTTATATCGTGGAACTATAACTCCAGTTGATGGAACTTATACTGGAACATCATGTAGTTGCGATAGCCATGAATGTGGACCTAATTGTGAAAGCACAGATTACTATCCACAATGGAAAGCAACTGCTACTGTACCAGATTGGACTGATGTAGTTACTAAACCTAAAGAAACTGGTGTTGTAACTATTCGTCAGCATCCACAAGCAGTTGAAGATACTAATGAGTATCAACAAACTACAGGACAATCTACTTATTCTTGTAGTGGTGGTTCATGGTCTTGTAATTGCGATGAAGATGGATGTGAAACTTGTTCTTGTTCTGGAGGTACAACTACTTATTATACAGGTCATAAAACAGTTTGTGATGAGGCTTGCTATCGTGCTATATTAAAGGCTCGAGAAGATGCTGCAAGAGCAGAATTAATTGCTGCTCAGGAAGCTTATAAGCAGGTTTTAAAAGAATATGATGAATGTTCAACATGGGAATCTGAAATTAATTATGATCCAGAAGTTTATTATGATTATTCTGAAGAAGATTATATGAATATGTTAAGTAATCATATTGGAGAAATGGTTAAAGATGTTTCAGGAGTGTCTACTAGTGATTGGTATTGTAACTCGAGGGTAACATCAGGAAGCGGAAATGAGTCTAAAGGACAGTTATCAGATCAAAACTATGAACAATGTAATTATAGTAATAATGGACATAATACTACTTCATTAAATTATATTTATTGTGATCCTAATAATACTTGTAAGATTGTTCCTGAAGATGTTTCAGATGCTAGATATAAGAAAATTACTTCAGGATTGACTGCTAATTATAGACCAGCAACGTTATTCTATAATGTTTATCCTACAGGTGAAATTACAACTAGTAAGGCTGATGATAATGTAGCTTTAGAAAATAAATTACCAGTTGCTTTAAATAGAGAACGTGGAATTTATAAATATCAAGTTAAAATGGAGAAATTAGGAGAGTTTTATGATCAAGCTCCTAGTGACAATTTGGGTCGTTATGTAGGTTCTAGTACAGCAGTTGTTGATCCAACAACTCTTGAATATAATTGTTCTTATTTAGTTAATATAACTAAAACGACTGGTTGGGTATGTGATTTCGACGATGATTGTGATGATGATTGTATCGCTAATTGCATAGGACCTAATTGTGATGATTACTGTGATGGTAATGATTGTGTAGCAGATTGTATTGGACTTGGATGTATATATGATTCAGGTGCTGGAACATCATTGCTAGAGAAAATAGTTTCGTTAAATAGTTTATTCCCAAATGGAACTGATTCATATAACTGGGATGAAAAGAAAAATGATAAGGCACGTTTAACTGTATCAGAAATTGAAGGAAAAGGAAATTCTGTATATGATGAGGAACCAATCCTTTCTATAACACTTACGCCTTCAAGTGCTAGAGAAATAAAGAAATATAATAATAGTGTTATCAATGATGGTGGATATTCTAACAAAACAGTTTCTTGTGAGAATCGTGATGGATTTGAACAAATAGTTTGTTACAGTTCATTTATTGATGATTTACTTGCTGGTGAATTTGGTGATGTAGTTAATGATAACAGCTTAATTGCTGAAGAAAGCTATCGCCATGGATCTTCTGGATACTTTGAATTATGGGGTAATGCGGTATCTGAAGATAATATGATAGGGCCAGCTTGGAAGTAGTTAGAGGAGGATAGAGAAATGCAAAGTTCATATTGGGGTTATTGGTTAGTTTTAATGGGTGTTGCAATAGTAGGACTTATGGTTTCTGTCAATGGTCTTACTACCACCTCTACTCAAGATCATTATGCAGTAAAAGAAATTGTTGAAGCGTCAATGTTGGAGTCTGTTGATTATGGTTATTATAGAGACTACAATGAAGTTAAAATGAATAAAGAAAAATTTATGGAAGTATTTACAAGAATGTTAGCAGAAAATATGAGTTCTACAGATACTTACGAAATAAATTTTTATGAAATGTATGAAGCTCCACCTAAGGTTAGTGTAGAAGTAAAGAGTCATAGCGGGACTAACTTTATTTCTACTTCTGATTATGATGTTACTACTAGAGTGGATGCAATAATTCAAATTCATGCCGAAGAAATTGGCAGATAAAGGAGGATAAAATGGGAAATATTGTAACAACATTTAAAAGATTCTTTTCGAATAAAAATACTGTTACTATACTTGGTGTGTTACTTGGCTTAATTGTACTTTATGTGGGGTACAATTATCGTGTTAAGACTGCAGTTAGTACAATAAATGTTCCTGTAGCTAAAAAGACAATATATGGGAGAACTGTTATTACTAGTGAGTTAATTACACAAACTGAAGTTTTATCTAGTATGGTTACTGGCAAAAATAATACGATTATTAGAAGTAATTCTAATTTAATTAGTGCTAATGATCCTTTTTGTGTAGCAGTTAATACTAGTATACCTGCAGGAGGGTTCTTCCATACAGAACAAGTTGTAAAATGCGGTACTGTAAATGGAAATTATTTAAAAAATATGCCTGATGGATATAGTCCTGTAAGTATTCCTGTAGATATTCATAAAACTTATGGTAATTCAATGTTACCAGGAGATTATATAGATTTATATGCGAGAATGACTAGTAGTGATGGAAAGTTAATATTTGCTAAATTGGTTAGTAAGTTACCAATTATGGCAGTTGTTGATGGTAAAGGACAAAGTGTTTTTGGAGGAGCTACTGTAGGTACTCCTGCTGAATTACAGTTTGCTTGTCCTAATGTTCAAGATGGCATTAATTTGTTTATGCTTTTGACTAAAGCTATTTTATTAGGAGAGTCTAAAGTTGAATTAATACCTATGCCTGGTAATGCAACTTATACATCTACTCCAGGAGAAACAAAGGTAGATAGTAATTATATGATGAATTTAATACTTTCATATACTCAAGATGTTCCTGATGAATCTGTATCACAACAATAAAAAGAATAATAAAGAATAAAATAAAGGAGGTGACATATTTTGAATGATGCAATATTTTCTCAAATTGATTTTGGGCCTATAAAAGAGTTTTTAGATGTTGATGATATAACCGATATTTCCTATACTAATGGGGGACAGTTGTGGTTAAAATCTTTATCTAAAGGTGTTTATAGGGTGGAGCGACCAGACATTAACAATGCCTTAATTGAAAAATTGGCATTTCAATGTTCAAATGTTATGGGAAAAACATTCAATATGGCACATCCTTTTTTAGATGCTGAAAGTACAGAATTACGTCTTAACTTTGTTCATGATTCAATTGCAACGAATGGAGTTGCTCTAGTTATACGTAAAACTCCTGCAAAAATTCGTTTGAATAGAGATAAATTGTTGAATGAAGAATATGTAAGCGCGGATTTACTTGATTTCTTACTTAATTGTGTTCAAGGACATGCGAATATTATAGTTAGTGGGGAAACTGGTTCAGGGAAAACAGAGCTAGTTAAATATCTTGCTAGTACTACTAAAGAAAATGAAAAAATTATTACAATAGAAGATACTTTAGAGTTGCACTTAGATAGAATATTTCCACATCGTGATATTGTAGCAATGAAAACTAATAACATCGCCTCTTATTCAGAAGTGTTAGTTACTTGTATGAGACAGAATCCAATATGGATATTATTATCTGAGGTTCGTAGTGCAGAAGCTGTTATGGCTGTTCGTAACTCTATATCTTCTGGACACCATATAATCTCAACTATTCACTCTGATAAAGCAGCTTTGATTCCAATGCGTATGTATAGTTTGATTGAGTCTAATATTGATGTAGAACAATTTGTTACAACAATTCACAGATATGTTCAGATTGGTATTTATGTAAAAGGATATATGAGTGAAAAACTAGGAAGATTTCAACGTGAAATTATGGAAATTTGTGAGTTTTATGTTGATGAAAATAATAAGCCACAAGTTAATACTATTTTTCAAAAAACTCTAGATGGCAGATTTACTCTTAATAATCCTACAAAATATTTAAGAAATTATTTGGCAGTTCAAGGGGTTAAATTAGAAGAAGATTTATTTCATTTAGGAAATAAAGAACAAGAATTAATTGAAACATTGTAAAAGGAGGATGTGAAATGGAGTTAGTTATTTGGTTCGTAATAGCTTTATTTGTAATCATTTATCGAAAAAATGATGGCACTGAAACTTTTTATAATTTTTTCAAATCACAATTTGGTAAAATTTATGCTAAATATGCACCTTATAGTTTTCAAACTATAAGTGCTAAAATGAAGGATCTAAAACAAAACTATACTATGAAAGATTATGTGGTTCAAATAGTAATATTAGGTGGATTTGCTGGAGGAGTGGCATTTTTATACTTTTATAATTTTATTATGGTAGCAGTTTATGGGGGCCTTGCTATAGCGTTTGTTCCTTATCTAGCGTGGCTTCGTAGTAAAAGATTATATAGTGAATATATATTTGAGCAAATTCAAGTTTATACGACTAACGTAATTATGGAGTTTAATACGACACAAAGTTTTGTTAAATCTTTAGAAGGTGTTAGAGATTCGGGAATACTCGAAGATCCTGTTTTGGAAGATTTGAAAGTTATGATTAATATGTCTTATCAAAATGGTACTATTGATGAATCAATTGAATATTTTAATGAAAAATATCCTTATTATATGGTAAAGAATATGCATCAATTATTCTTACAAATTACTAAGGAAGGTGCTAAGGATTCAGGAGAAGCTTTAGAAAATATGAGTATGGATATAGATGCTTTAGTTGAAGGTGTTTATCGTGATCAAATGGATCGTAAGCAATTTCATACTAAATTTATTACTTTTGCTTGTGTATTATTTTTACTCGTTATGGTTATGCAGGTTTTACTTGGTAGAAAGAATTATATGTTACTTTTAGATTTATGGTATGCTCATATAGTATTACATGCCATAATAATTATTAATAGTTATTTCTTACTCACAGGAGAAAAATATTATAATGATGATGTGGGGGTAGAGTAATGCAAATAGAGTTAGCTGTAGTAGCAATTATTGTATTTTATATTTTATCTAAAAGTGGTAGAATAAGCATAAGTAAGTTAATTGCCGATAATGAAATGTATTTTAGAAGATTAAAAGAAAGCGATTATGAGTTTTATGTAAAAGCTAAGTATGGAGATTCAGTAAATGCAGATATATTATTCAATAAAAGATTACAGAATTCTTTGATTGTAATGCTAGTAGTCTTTTGTTTACTTTTAAAAAACATGTCTTATTTGTATTTTATTGTTGTTTTAATTGTAGGTTTTGCTTTCTTTAAATTAGATTATATGAATTTGAAAGGGTATTATAAAAAACATTTGCATGAGATAGATACAATGCTTCCTTATTACTTAAAGGGACTAGAAATATTAATTCAACATTATACGGTTCCAGTAGCAATAGGAAAATCTCTTGATGATGCACCAGATATATTTAAAGATGGTTTAAAAGAATTAATAAATAAAATAAATGCTGGAGATGACACGATTGAACCTTATATGGATTTTGCAAGACAGTATCCTGTTAGAGATTCAATGCGTATGATGCGTTTATTATATCGTCTTAGTTTAGGTAGACAAGAACGTAAACAAGAACAATTAATAGCATTCTCTAAAACTATTTCAAATCTACAACAAAAAGCAAGAGAAACTAAATATAAAAATCGTTTAGATAAAATGGAATCTAAAACTATGAGTATGCTTATTGCAACAGGCGTAGGTGTAATGGTATTGCTTATTATATCAGTACTAATATTAATGAATGCTAGTGGTTAACAATTTTTTACATAATTTTGGTTAATAACTTGACATTTAACATAGATTTAGATAAAATTAATATAGATAAGAAAGCGAGGAAATGTGTATGTTAACAATGGCACCATCAGTTTGTTCTGATTTATGGGGAGTATGGCAAATTTTAGGTTGGGTTTTAATGGTATTTAAAATAGTTATTCCAATTTTAATAATTTTATTTGGTATGATAGACTTAGGAAAGGCTGTAGTAGCAAGTAAAGATGATGAAATTAAGAAAGCTATTAAATCTCTTGCTATGAGAGCTGTAGCCGGTATTGTTATATTCTTTATTCCAACTTTGGTAGCAACTATCTTTAAGTTAGTAGATGGTTTCCAAGAAGTTAAGGGTGAGTATGATATATGTGCTACATGTATTAGTAGTCCTGGTAAGTGTCAATCTACTGCTGAAACTCATTGTACTAATCATAGTGGTTCTTGGAATAAAGATACTGGTTGTAGTGGATTCCAAGCATCAGCTGAAGAATAAGAATTCCAGATTTGGAATTTTTTTATTTTAAAGATTTAAAAAGTATAAATTAAACTTTTAAGTATTAAAAAATTGTAAAAATAGTAATAATTTAAAATTTTATTGAATTTTAAGTATAAAATTATTGACTTTTATCATAATATTTTATATACTTTAGTAGTACTGCTCGTTTAGCTCAGTCGGTAGAGCGCACGGCTGTTAACCGTTAGGTCGTAGGTTCGAGTCCTACAACGAGCGCCAGTATGTTTATTATTCCTTGTTAGGAATTTTGAAAAGCTATAGAGGGTGTAAATATTCTTCTTGCACTACACTTATTGATAAGTAAGTATGAGTAAAGTTATTAACTTGAAAGAATGCATGTAGGGACTGGGAGACCTACCTTAGCTTTAAATATTATGCTTAATGCATAATTTTTTTTGCACTTGTATATGAATAATTGTTTGACAAACATATATTCTGTTGATATAATTAGTTTAAGCTTCAGGAGGTACAAAAAGTGGAAAAAAAATATATATTGGTAGGCAAAATACATAAGTCTATAATTTCGTTTTATTTATTAAATAAATATGAGGATTATGATATTTATTTATCTTTATCTTTGAAATATCATACAAGTAAACATAAAAATAATTTTATTAGTGAAGTTAGTTATTATTATACTTTAAAAAATGTAAATAGTGTTTTGGTGAAGCCAGAGTTTGTTTATTATGACTATAATAAAAATTCTATTAAGTATTTTAAAAAGCTGAAACAATATGTTTGTGTAGTTGTAAAAATAGATAAAAATAAGGCATTTGTAGCTACTTTTTATCCAGTCAATAAAAAGAGTATTTTGAAGCTAAAAAAACTATTAATATGGGAGGAGAATATGGTAAAATAATAGAAGAAGGAATTTATTATGGATAAAGATGTCAAAATAATTATTACTAGCAATAGTAATAAAAAATATATATTAAAAAAGTTAAGCAATGATAAAAAAATTTATAATTTGAAGTTTTTTACTTTTTTAGAATTAAAAAAGAAATTGTTTTTTGATTATGATGTTAAAACTTTAGAATACGTTATGCTTAATTATAAAGTAAGCTTAGATATTGCTAAAATGTATTTAGATAATTTGTATTATTTAAAAGAGTCTAAAAGAGATAAATTAAAGTTTTTAAATGAATTAAAAAGAGAATTAGATGATAAAGATTTATTAATATATGATAAAAGTTTTAAAGATTTTATAAATAGTAAAGAAATAATCTTATATGATTTTAATTATTTAAGTAAAGAACAAAAATTAATATTAAATGAGCTTTCTAATGTTAAAGAGTATACTAGTGAAAACATAAAATATATACCTTTAGTATTTGAACTTTCTAATTTAAAAGAAGAAATATTATATGTTATTAATAGGGTTAGCAAACTATATTTAGATGGAGTACTTTTAAATAAAATAAAAGTTATTATACCAGATAATTATACTAATTATTTAAATTATTTTAGCTCAATATTTAAAATTCCTATTAATATAAAAAGTAAACATAGCTTTTATAGTACTTTGGTAGCTCAAGATTTTTTAAAAGATTATGATAATTATACATTAAAAGATAATATAGAGAGATTAAAAGATTATTCTAATATTAATGATTTAATAGAAATAGTAAATAAATCAGTTTTAGTGGAAGAGAAAAGAAAAGATTTTATTATTCATGATTTAAAAAATACTAAAATTAAAACTAATAATTATAAAAATGCCGTTGATGTTTGTAAGTTAGATGATTATTTTGATACTTCAGATTATGTTTTCTTATTGGGCTTTCATATTGGTAACTATCCAAAAATTTTTAAAGATGATGTATATTTAAGTGATAAAGAATTAAATATTTTAGGCTTAGATACTAGTGTTGAAAAAAATAGATTAGAAAAAAGTAAAGTTGTAGAAAAACTAGGCTCTATTAAAAATTTAGTTATAACTTGTAGTAAAAGTGATGATAAGACTATTTTTCCATCTCTTTTAATAGAAGAAATGAATCTAGAAGTAAAAGAGATAGAAAATGATGCAAGTGTATCTTTTTCAGAACTTAATACTAAACTTCAATATGCTAGTGATTTAGATGATTTGTATAAGTTTAATATCGTTAGTGATAATTTGAATTTATATAAAAATAGTAAGCTTAATTTAAATTATTTAGAGTATGACAATAAGTTTTCAGGTATAAATGAAGAACTATTAAAATCTAGAATAGGAAATGAATTAATATTATCTTATACTAATTTAGAAATGTATAATGAGTGTGCTTTTAAATATTATTTAAGTAAAATACTTAAAATAAATTCTTTTCAGGATAGTTTTAAAATGCAACTGGGTAATATTACGCATCATATATTAGAGCTCGGTTTAAAAAAAGATATTAATATTGCAGTAGAAATAATGAATTTTGTTAAGACGGAAGGTTATGAACTAAAAGCTAAGGAATACTTTTATTTAGATAAGTTAAATGAGGAATTAAATTTTATTCTAAATTATTTAAAAGAACAAGAAAGCAATTCTAGCTTAAATAATTATTTGTTTGAATGTAATCTAAATGTTTACTTAGATAATGATAAATTCAATGTGACTATGAGTGGTAAAATCGATAAAGTAATGCATACTACAAAAGATGATAAAGAAATACTAGCGGTTGTAGATTATAAAACAGGAAATACAACTATCGCTTTAGATAATCTAAAATATGGTCTTGATATGCAGCTTCCAATATATCTTTATTTACTTAAAAAATCAGATAGATTTAAAGATGCTATTATTGCAGGTTTTTATATCGAAAAGATTATAAGTAGCATTCCTAATATAGATAAAAGAAAAAGTTTGAAGGATTTAAAAGAAGAAAATTTAAGGTTACAAGGATATAGTAATTCTTCAGTGACTATATTAGAGCTTTTGGATAAAAATTATATTGATAGTAAAATGATTAAAGGTTTAAGATTTAAGAATGATGGCAGTTTTTATAATACTGCTAAAGTATTAGATAATAGTGAAATGGATGAACTCACTACTATTGTAGAAGATAAAATAAATGAATGTACTGATAATATTTTAGATGGTAATTTTGTAATTAATCCTAAAGTATTAAAAGGGAAAAATAGATCTTGCGAATATTGCAATTTTAAAGATATATGTTTTATGACTAAAAAAGACGAAGTTATATTAGGAGGTGACGATGATGAATTTTACAGCGGAACAGACGGAAGCGATTAACAAAGAAGGAACAAATATTATAGTTTCAGCGGGAGCTGGTTCAGGTAAAACAGCAGTACTTTCTGAAAGAGTTCTTCGAAAGCTTAAAAGTGGGGTTGATATAAGAAATATTTTAATTCTAACATTTACTAATGAAGCTGCAGGAGAAATGAAAAATAGAATAAGAAAGAAAATTAAAAAAGCTAATTTAACAGAGCAATTAGAATATATTGATGTGGCTAATATTACAACTTTTGATGCTTATGCCCTTGGAATAGTAAAAAAATATCATTATCTTCTAGGAATAGGTAAGAATATTTCAATTATTGATTCTTCAATATTAGATTTAGAAAAGTTAAGAATATTAGATGAAATAATGAGTGAATATTATGCTAAAAAAGATACTAGATTTTTAAAGTTAATTGGTGATTTTACAGTTCGTGATGATGAGCAAATTAAAGATGCTATTCTAAATATAAATAAAGCATTGGATTTGAAATATGATAAAAATGATTTCTTAAATTCTTATATGGAAGATTTTTATAATGAAATTAATTTAGATAAGTTATTTAAAGAGTATTTTTCATATTTAAAAAATTTGTGTGAAGAACTAGAAAATAATATTTATGAAATCGGGGAATATTTAGAAGAAAAATTATACGTTAAAGTAAGTGATGCTTATTCTTCTTTTTTTAAACCAAATAATTATAATGATTTATATAAAATAAAAGATCTACCAAGAGTACAATTTAGAGGTATTCCAGAAGAGGCTTTAGATTTAAAAGAAAGTATCAAAACTTTAGTTACAAATATTCAAAGTCTTACTGTAGATAGTGAAGAAGAATTAAAAAATCAAATTATATTAACTAAAGATTATGTTAGTATAATTATTGAAATTATTTTGGAACTTGATAAAAGATTAAATAGTTTTAAATATGAAAAAGAAGCTTTTGAATTTAGTGATATAGCTAAAATGGCTATAAAAATAGTTAGTGATAACGAGATTATTAGAGAAGAAATAAAACATACTTATAATGAAATAATGATTGACGAGTACCAAGATACTAATGATTTACAAGAAGCCTTTATTTCAAAAATAGAAAATAATAATGTTTATATGGTGGGAGATATTAAACAATCTATTTATAGATTTAGAAATGCTAATCCTAATATTTTTAAAAATAAATATGATAATTATGCTAAACATATAAATGGGGAAAAAATAGATTTACTTAAAAACTTTAGGTCAAGAGAAGAAGTTCTTAGTAATATTAATGAAATATTTAGTTTAATTATGACAGAAAGATATGGTGGGGTAGATTATAAAAATAATCATGAAATGGTTTATGGTAATCTAGCTTATATTAATGAAGGTAAGACTAATTATTCTAATGATTTGGAAATACTTAAATATGATAATAAAGATTCTGATTTTAATAATGTAGAGGTTGAAGCTTTTACAATAGTTAAAGATATAAAAAATAAAATTCAAAATAAATATCAAGTTTATGATTTTGATTTAGGACAAAAAAGAGATATTTTGTTTAGTGATTTTTGTATTATTTTAGATAGAGGCACGGATATGCCAACTTATAAAAAGATATTTGAATATTTTGGTATTCCTATGGATGTTTATAAAGATAGTAATTTAGTAAATGAAAATGATATTTTAGTTATTAAAAATATTGTTAGTTTGATATTAGCAATAAGAAATAAAGAGTTTGATACTAAAATGCGTTATTATTTTACTAGTATAGCTAGAAGTTTTATTGGGGATTTATCTGATGCAGAAATATTAAATTATATAGATAAAAATACTTTTTATGATTCTATTATTTATAAAAAGTGTGATAAACTTGCTAGAGATTTAGATAATAAAACAGCAGGTTTATTATTAGAAGAAATAATAGAGAGTTTTAAGTTTTATGAATGTTTAATTAAGGTTGGGAATATTTCAAATAGTATTAAACGTCTTCATTATTTAATAGACTTAGCTAATATGGCTGAAGATTTAGGATTTTCAATAATAGATTTTAAAGAATACTTGGAAAAAATGGTAGATAATAGAAAAGAGATTCGTCAGAAACAAGACAAGAATAGTAGTAATTCAGTAAAAATAATGAATATTCATAAGTCTAAAGGTTTAGAATTTCCTATTTGTTATTTTGCAGGTTTTAAAAAGAATTTTAATTTAGGAGAAATAAAAGAAAAATTTTTGTATGATAATAAATATGGAATTTTAACACCTTATTTTAAAGATGGTATTGGTACCACTTTTATCAAAACTTTAATAAAGAATAATTATGAAACAGAAGAAATATCAGAGAAAATAAGACTTTTTTATGTAGCTTTAACGAGAGCTAAAGAAAAAATGATAATGGTAATACCAGAATTTAAAAAGCCATTAAAACAAAATATAGTTGTAAATGATATAGTTGCTAGTAAATATCGTTCTTTTTATGATTTTATTTCTTCTATTGCAATTAATTTAAATAAATATATTAAACCTATTTCTTTGGATAGTTTGGATTTAACTAAAGATTATGAGTTTAGTAATAATCGAGTTATTTTTAATGAAGAAAAAGAGGAAAAAAAGAAAATAGAATTTAAACCAATAAATATTGAAGTAGAATTAGAAGATAAAAAACATGCTTCTAAAAAGATATTAGAAGTTTTAAATAAAAGTGATGCTAAAACTTTAGAATATGGTACGAAAATTCATGAAGAGTTAGAATTAATTAATTTTAAAGAAGATAATGATAATAAATATATTAATGCTTTAAAAGCTAAATTTGATTTTAATAAGGCAGTTATTTATCAAGAATTAGAGTTTTATTTTACTAAAGATGTAAGTGAATATCATGGAATAATAGATTTAATGCTCGAGTATGATAATAAAATAATTATTATTGATTATAAACTTAAAAATATAGAAGATGATGCTTATATTAAACAATTAAAAGTTTATTATGATTATGTAAGTAGTAATAGCAATAAAGAGATTAAATTATATCTATATTCTATATTAGATGAAAAATTAAAAGAGATAGATATAAGTTTTGTAAAATAAAGTAAATATTATACTAAATACTACTTTTTTAGCATATTTTATGATAGAATAATTTTAAGAGGAGGAATATATATGCCAGTATGGTTAATAGTTATTTTAGTAATAGTAGTTATATTAGTTTTATGGGTAATTGCAACTTATAATTCATTAATAACTCTAAGAAATAGAGTAAAAGATGCTTGGAGTCAAATTGATGTTCAATTAAAAAGAAGATTTGATTTAATTCCTAATTTAGTAGAAACTGTTAAAGGATATACTAAACATGAATCTGAAACTTTAGAAAATGTTATAAAGGCACGTAATACTTATATGTCTGCTACACTTCCAGAAGATCAAATGAAAGCTGATGGAGAGTTAACTAAAGCAGTTAGTAAATTATTTGCTTTATCAGAAAGTTATCCTGATTTAAAAGCTAATACTAATTTTAATGATTTACAAAATCAACTTAAAGAAACTGAAAATAAAATCGCAATGTCTAGACAATTTTATAATGATATTGTAATGCAATATAATAATAAAGTTGAGATGGTTCCATCTAATATTATTGCAAATATGTTTCATTTTAAAAAAGAAACTTTCTTTGAAGCTCAAGAAACTGAAAGAGAAAATGTTCAAGTTAAATTTTAAGACTTACGTTGTTAAGTCTTTTTTTGGAGGAGTGGGTACTTTTTGAGAAAATTTGTTTTAGGTTTATTTCTTTTTTTAGTATTTCCCTTTGTAGTTAATGCAGCAGATTATGATATTACAGATTTTTATGTGAAAGCAAATATTTTACAAAATGGTGATTTAGAAGTTAATGAACTTATTGTTTTAGATGGAGATTTTAATGGATATGAACGTGACATACTTTATGCTAATAGTAATTTAAGTGGTGGGGATTTTGCTAATAATAGACTTTATAATGCTAGTGATATAACTGATGTAGAAATAAAAGCTAAATATGTAGATAGTGTTTCTATGGATACTTTTAATGATAAGGATTTTGACAATTTTAATATGTCTTCTTATGCAACTAATGGTTCAAAAAGCTTATATGTTAAGTCTTCTTTATCTAAAGGATATCGATATCGTATGTATTATCATTCTGATAATAATAAAGTTGCTTTTTATCTTAAATATATAATTAAAGATGCTGTTGTTTTACATTTAGATGTTGCAGAGTTATATTGGACTTTTATTCCTGAAGGTTTTGAAGATACAATAAATAATATTAATATAGAAGTATATTTACCTAATACTGATAATTCAAATAATTTTAGAATTTGGGCTCATGGTAATTTAAGTGGGAAAGTAGACTTTATAAACAAAAGTGGAGTTAAAGCTAATATTAATAAAGTTTTTACAGGTGAGGCTGTTGATATTAGAATGACTTTTGATAAATCTTTAGTTCTTGAAAATTTAATATTTAAGAAAAGTAATGCTCTAGCATTAGATGAAATTATTAAAGTAGAAACTGATAGAGCAAATGTTGCTAATAATTTGAGAAAAGAACTTCTTTTAATACGTAATATTGTTATTTATGGAACTGTTATGGTATATATGGCTATTTTAGTACTCGGAATTTATATTTATTATAAATATGGTAAGAGTCCTAAATCAGGTTATTATTCTAAATATAATCGTGAATTTATTGATGATTATAATGTTGAAGTTATTGATTATTTAATGAAAAAACAAATAACTCCAAATGCAATGAGTGCTTCAATTATGAATTTAATTTATAAAAAGAATTTATCTGTTAATGAAATTCCTAATGATAGCAAAAATAAAGATTATGAATTTACTTTAGAAAATAAAGATAATCTTGATGAAGGTGAAAATATTTTAGTTGATTTCTTGTTTGATAGAGTAGGTAAAAATAGAGTAAACAGTGATGGAAAAAAATGTTTTTCAACTCTTGATTTAAAAAAATATGCAAATGGTACTAAAACATGTACAACTTTTATTAATAGTTATACAAAGTGGAAAAATAAAGTTATTGAAATTGGAAGAAATGAAAAGTTTTATGAAAGAAGTAATGTACCAATTATATATGGTTTAATAATATTACTTTTAACAATTATAGTATTTGTTTTGGGAATTAGTAGAGGTGTTGATTTTATTCCAACATATTTATTATTATTCTTTGCTATTTTCTTCTTTATATATACAATCTTAATAGATAAAAAAACTTTGCGTGGATCAGAACATTATGATAAGTGGAAAGCTTTTAAAAACTTTTTAAATGATTTTGGTAGTTTTGAATTAAAAGAATTACCAGAAATAGTATTGTGGGAAAGATATTTAGTTTATGCAACTATTTTTGGTTTAGCAGATAAGGTTCAGAAAAATATGAATGTAAGAATTAGTGAAATGAATATAGATACGTTAGGCTATGATTATTATCCATCTTATGTTTATATAAACTTAGGAAATACAATTAATTCAAGTATTAATAATGCTGTAAATAGCGCTTATAGTAGACAATCTGCGAATTATGCTAATACTCATTCTAGTTCCTCAAGTGGCAGTGGCTTTGGAGGAGGTTTCTCTAGTGGTGGAGGCTTCGGCGGCGGAGGCGGCGGAGGTCGTGGATTTTAAAAAAAGTGATAAAACATCACTTTTTCTTTTTTTAATATATTAATTATTCTTCACTTTTCTTAGTAGCTAATTCATTATATATAGCAAGATTAAATTCATGTTCTTTGCTAGTAATGTTTTCGTCAGCTTTTTTTAATCCTTCTGTATTAATTAAAAAATATTTATGATATAAATAATCTTTACCATCACTGCTAACTGGATCATCCCAAGTTAAATCTAGATGTAACCATTCTTCATTTATTTTAACTACATTCCAAACATGTCCAGTTGTTTCATTAGTAGTAGCTATTTTAAAATTTTCATAACCCATTTTACTTAAAAATATAGCCATTAAATCTGTATAACCATTGCAAGTAGCTAAATGATTTTTTAGAGCACCATAGGCATTATAACTTTGTATTTCTTTATTATTATCAACATCATATTTGGTTTTGCTTATTATATAATCGTGGATTATTTTTATTTTATCATAGTCTTCATTAGTTTTTTCTTTATCATCTTCTTTTTTATTTTCTTTACTGTTAGTGATAAGTTCTTTTATTAATTTATCTATTTCAGTATTTAAATAGTTTATTTCTTCTTTACTATAAATATAATCTATTTTTATTTGAATTTCCCCAGTATCATAAATATCTGATTTTATTTTTTCAAATGATTTATAAGGATGTAAAAAATTATTTAAATGGGTAAGTAAGTCTTGATCTTTACTTATATTTTTAACATCATCTATACAATTTTTATATTCTTTAGGACAATAGAATGTACCAGTTTCATTACCATTGTTTAATATAGTATAAAATATATTTAATATATCTTGTTTACCATAGGGGGTAAAGTTTTTAGTATTAGATACAAATTCAAAGTCTCCATTTTTGTAAGATATACCATTTAGATTATTACTACTTTTATATGTAGGGTTTAATACTAAAACAATTTTATTTGTGATAGTATCTATGTTTAAAAGAGTAACTAGTATGGCTGTAAAACATATAATAGGGGTTATTATTCTTTTCATAGTATACACCTCTAGTAAAGTATATCAAAAAAAAAAGAAGTTCACAATAAAATGTTACTTCATATTTTTAACTTTATTTGATAATCTTGACTTTTGTCTATCAGATGTATTTGATTTAACTAAACCTTTACTTACAGCTTGGTCTAAATATTTTTGAACATCTTTAAATAAAGTATTAGCTTTTTCTTTGTCATTAGCAGCAATAGCTTTTTCAGTTTCTTTAATTAAATTTTTTACACGAGCTTTTAGTTCATGATTATTTTCAGTTTTTTTAGCTATTACTTTAATTGCTTTTTTAGAACTTTTAATATTAGCCAATCGGAACACTCCTTCCACATATCAGTATCAATTTTACCAAATAAATACTGGTAAATCAAGCTTTTTTGTCTTATATTAACAGATTTTATGCTTAATTATTGATTTTTATGAAAAAAATATGATAATTATTATTTTTTTGTATTTTATATTTTGTTTTTTTCATACTAATAAAAGGTGGTAGTATGAAAAAGGTATTTATGGATGTTTCTAAATCTTTTAATGAAGATTTAAAAAAAATAAATAATAAAACTAAAAATGGAATTGAAACTTTTCATTTTGAAGTTAATGAGAAAAATGAAAAGACACTAAAAAGAATAAAGGGGGATTATTTTTCGGTTAATTTTGATTATGTAACGCTTCATACAAAAGAAAAATATATAAAAAAAGAATTAATGAGAATATTAAATTTTCTTTTTAAAGATAGTAAGCCTGCTAGACCTTTAATTATTGGCCTCGGTAATTCAAGTGTTTTGTGTGATAGTCTTGGTATACATACTACTAATAAAGTAATGGCTACTAATCACTTTAATGATTTTTTAAATATTCCTAAAGTGGCGATATTTAATCCAGAAGTTACAGAAAAAACAGGGATTAGTTCTTTTAGTTTAATTGAAATGGTTGTTAAAAAGCTTAATCCAACAGTTATTATTATGATAGATACACTAGCCACAGATAATGATTCTTATTTAAATAATTGTATTGAAGTTAATAATACAGGAATTATTCCAGGAAGTGCTATAAAAGAAAATAAAAAAATAGATAAAAATACTTTTAATATTCCAGTTATAGCTATTGGAGTTCCTCTTGTATTAGATCGAAATAAAAATTTATATACAACTCCTAATGTTCATGAAGTTATAGATTTAACTAGTAAAATTATTAGCGATGCTTTAAATGATTTGTTTTTCTAGATTTTATTAATCTAGTTTTTCTTTGTTAAAAATAATCACAAAATATTAATATTGTATTGAGTTTTTATCAATAATATTATATACTAGAAATATACAATAAAAAAATATAATACGATTGGATATAAAATAAGTTTTGACAAGTTATGTCGAACGTAATGAAAAATATTTAAAGTTGTATTAGAA
>CAJUNE010000009.1 GCA_910587745.1 uncultured Bacilli bacterium | reverse complement strand
TTATATCAAAAAAACCACACCTAGTGGTGCGGTTGAAATTTCAATTTAGGAAATAATGGTAAACCATTATTTCTTTTTTGTTATTAGAATAGTTCCAATAATATAATGAATAATTCCAATAATTAACGCTGGTAAGGCAAAATATTTTATTTCTAAATTATATGTTATTCCACATATTATTGTACCTATACCATTTCCTAAAAGTGATGTACAGTATTTTAAAACTACTAAAAATAAAGAATACTTTTCATCTACTTTATTAATAAAGTAACCACTAAATATAAAATTATAAATACATTCACTTAATAATAAATATATCATACCTATTAATAATATTTCTTTTGATCCTATTAAAAATATAAGTGAATAAAATATTATTCTTAAACCAAATTTAAATATCATATTTATATGGTCATTTTTAAATTTTAAATATTTAACTATAATTATAGCTAGAATATTTGAAATAATTCCTAAAAATAATATAATGTAACTAGCTGTTTCTGGTTTAAAATCTAATTTTTCTGTTAGTGTTAATAATGGCATTCCCATTATTGAAGACCAGACAATACCTGATATTAAATTTGCTATAAGAAAAAGAATAAAAACTTTATTTTTATTAAAATATTTAAATGATTCTTTTAAATCTAAATTATTATTGTCTTTGTTATTTTTTAAATTAATATTTGCAAAAATTATAAAAGATATAAATAAGAATATTACCGATAATAAATAACAAATATTATAATCTATTACTCTACTTCCTATTATTTTCCCTAATAAAATAGAGGCGATTAAAAATCCTAGTTTATTAAATAAAGATTCTATTACATCTTTTTTGGTATATATCTCATCATTCTTATTTATTGTCATTATTAATGGATAGATACTGGATAATATTAATTCTGTAAAAGCGATATCGAAAAACATTAAAAATTTAATTAAAACTATTTTATTCGTATTATTCAAACAAATAAGAATTGTACTTGTTAACATTTTTAATATTAATGATATTGTTATTCCATCTTTTAATTTACTGGTACTAACTTTTAATGTGAAAAATAATAATACTAATACAGTAATTATACTGGATATACCTATAACTCTACTTATACTACTAGCGTTTAAATTATTAGCATTCATCCATAAATCACGATAATTATTAAATAAACCTAGCGAAAAACCAAATAAGCCTAAGAATATAAGTATTTGGGTACTTTTACTTAGTTTTTTATTTAATGTTCTTATCATATTCAATGTCATTTATTTCGTATTTCTTTTTACTTGCTATATAGCCCATAAATTTAGTAACAGAGAATCCAATAAGAGCTAAAATAAAGAAATAAACTAGACCAAATAAACTGAATCTTGGCTCTGATTCTGTGAATAAATCAATTAGTGATGCTCCAACACCCATAGCTGTTACTATTGTTAAATCAGAGATTGATTTGTTAGTAACATCTCCTTTTAAATTGTTAAATAATTTTCCAGCACTATTTACATAATTACTAGTCATTTTCCATAAATCTTTGATATATGATAAAGTATTATTTAATGTTTCATAACGATATCCTATTAAATCAAGAGACTCTCTTAAACTAACATCATCTTTTGCTAATCTCTCTCTTGTTTTTATATAACTACTCATTTGATTTATTCGGCCTTCAATTAAGTTAACTGTTTTGGCATATCCATCTATTTTATTACTACACTTTATTATTTCTTTGCCTGTAATATTGGCATTTTCTTTAACATCAGCAATTTTTTCCCATATAATTCGATGCATATTTAAATATCTGTGTAATTGAGCTTTAAATTCTCTAATAAATATCTGTTCTTCAATATATCTTTCTACTTCAATATCAGTTGCTTTCTTATTATTTATAAAGTAGTAAATGTCTCCTCTATCTATATCATATTTCTCACTGGAATATTCAAAATATTTTTGATTCTCAGTTTTTGATATTAATAAATCTATGTCTTCTTTTGTTCCTTTATTTAATACTATAAAGTATGGATATACACTTTTGATATTAGCTAATTCTTTAGGTACAGGTGCTCCTAAACTGAAAATATAATTTATGGCTTTGCTTAAACAATTTTCATAATAGTCTGCTAAAAAGTCTGTTTCTCTAAATACTGATATATCCATTACATCATTTTTATGTAATGTTATTAACCCATCTTCAAATATTTTAATCGCTATATTACTGTTTGTTGTATAGGTTAAATATTCTAAACCTTCAATTTTATAATGAACTCCAATATCTCGATTTATGTCTAATGCTTCCCATAATTTAACTAATTTATTTTTGTCTAATTTTAACTGCGATGTTGCATACTTTAAAAAGTCATAAACTTCACTTAATTGTAAGGTGGTTCTTTGAAACCAACCTCCGATATATATACCACCTATTTTCATTTTTATACCTCTTTTGAGAAGAAACCTGCTTCTACTAATTCAAATCCATATTTTTTATAACAAGCATGAGCGGCTGTTCTGAAATTTTTACTCCATAATACTACTTCTTTACAATTATTATCTTTTGCTATTTTAAATAATACGTCTAAAAGATAGGTTGCAATATGATGTCTTCTATAATCTGGATCGACACATACATGATTAAGTATTCCATATGACGCCATTGATGTATAAATTGTCTTAATTATTGTTAGTTTAGCATGCGCTATAACTTTACCATCTAATACCCCATTAATATAAATATTGTTAGAATCATTCATTGTTTCTATATATACTTTCTTAGCATATTCATAATCATTGTTTTCCTCAAAACATTTATTACATAAGGCTAAGGTTGCTTCTATATCCCTTTCTTCCATACTCTTAAATATAACTTCCATATTTCACACCTCTATTCTTGTTAAGTATATCATATTTAGTACTTTAAAAACAATATTTTATATTTAAAAGTTAAAATATGTCGAATTTTGTCGAACATTTTTTTGTACTTAAAAACATATAAATTTTATAATAATTAGTTATATAGAAACGAGGCATCTATGAATAAACTTGATGTTAAAAATTATATTAATATTACTAAAGAATGGTTAGAAAATGCCACTCCCAATAGTCATATAGTTAAAGAGTTATCTTATTTTAATCATAATGTTATTAAATATTATGTTGATGGTAATAATGTAGTTTTAGACTATAGTAGCAAAGAACTTAAAATAGCTTTAAGGTTAGAGAATACTTTTGGTGGTGAAATATTTATGCTCCCTAGAATAAATAAGCCTGATGGAATTAAAACGGCTGATTATTTATGGAATGATGAATATTGGGATTTAAAAGAAATATTTGGAAGTGGAAAAAATATTTTATATCATGCAGTCGAATATCAAAGAAAACAAGCCTCTAATTTTATATTTGACTTTTCTAATTCTAAACTTAATATTGACGAAATTTATGATAGAGCAGAGAAATTATTTCAATTAAAAAAACTTGATTGGCTAAATACAATTATCATAATAAAACATAATAAAACTTTATTTATTTTAAAAAAAGCAGCCCCTTTCGATTAACGGTGAGACCATTTCATAATTAAATTATATAATATATATAACTTAATGTCAAACTATTTTATTATTGATTCTAAGGCTAAATTAATCATATCATTAAGTTTTGTTTGTCTGTCTTCTGGTGATAATACTACTTTAGAATATTTGGAATCTACTACTGTCATTAATGTTGTAGCTTCACAGTCCATAGTATTGGCAACATGGACTAAACCAAAGCCTTCCATTTCTTCACCAAGAATTTCATAGCTTTTAGGAATACGATTTAATACTCTTTCATAATCAATATATGGTCCAAATACATCCATAGTTGTAGTCATACCATAATGAATACTCATATTTAATTCCTTAGCTGTTTCTAATATTGTTTTGTTTAATTCTTTACTGGCTTCTACTACATTACCAACATAATTATTGTATGTATAGGCAAAATTGGATTCTGAGAAAATATCTTTTGTTAAGATAATCTCACCAATATCGGCTTTAGGACTTACTGCTCCACATGTTCCTATTCTAATAATTTTTTTAACATTGTAAAAATGAATAAGCTCAAAAGCATATATACTTACACTTGGCATTCCCATGCCATGAGCCATAACTGTTACTTTCTTTCCTTTATATTCTCCTGTATACCCTAGCATATTTCTAATACTTGTTACAAGTTTGGCATTACTTAAAAAATTTTCAGCGATATATTTAGCTCGGAGTGGATCTCCTGGCATTATTACTATTGGTGCTATATCAGCATTCGCAGCAATATGTATTGGTGTATCTCCTATAAACATTTCTAATCAACTTCCCTCTATTATAATATTAACATTTTTTTTAGGTTTATTAAAGAGGTTCTTGATTATTTTACATTTTTTATAAGCTCTCTTATCTTTTTATCATCTACTAATTGTTGTTCACGATATTCTGCACTATTTAATTCTTCGGATACATCACTAAAATAAAAACCATCATTGTATTTTTTTAATGAAAATATATTCATCTTAATATCTACGGGTAATTCAATACTTATTATTATTTCATAAAATAGTGGGAAGTTTTCTTGATATAATGTTAGTAAATCTATATTATATAAATAACTTAAATATATTAAATAACTTCTTAATTTACTATCACTTGCACAAGTTAAATCACTTATTTTGTTATATATTGGAGCATATAACCCATAAGTAGGAGTTAATCTAAAATCTGCAATTCTTAAATCTCTTATATCTAAGCCTTCACTATTTAATGATTTTAAATCTTTATCAAACGAAATTATATGTAATAATTTTATCTTTGTTTTTAATAATCTTCTTTCTTTTATTATTTCTTCTAGAGATGTATCATTTTCTAAACTACTTTTTGTTATTACTTTTAATTCTGGTATTTCAGGCATAATAATAAGCCTCCCTTTTCTATAAGAGAAGCTTATGCTTATTTTTAATTATTTATTCATTAATTTTTCTTCTATTCTAATTAGTCGATTATACTTAGCTATTCTTTCGCCTCTAGACATAGAACCAGTTTTAATAAATGGTAAAGATAATCCAACTGCAAAATCAGCGATAAATGTATCTTCTGTTTCACCACTTCGGTGACTTATAATCATTTTATAATTTAGTTTTCTGGCTAATAATATAGTTTTTATCATTTCTGTTACTGTTCCTATTTGATTGGCTTTTAATAAAATTGCATTACCTGCTTTTTTATTGGCACCTTCTTCTAAATATTTTTTGTTAGTAACAAAATAATCATCACCTACTAACATAACTTTTTCACCAATTATTTTAGTTAAAACTGCTAAAGATTCAAAATCATCTTCTTCAAATGGATCTTCTATACTTATGATTGGATATTTGTTTACTAAAGTAACATAATACTTAATTAATTCATCACTTGTTAACTCTCTTTTATCAATATGATATGTTTTATTTTCTTTATTATATAATTCACTAGCTGCTACATCTAGCGCAATACATATATCTTTTCCTGGAATATACCCAGCTTTATTTATAGCTTCCATAATCAAATCTAATGCTAAAGTGTTATTCTCTAAATTGGGAGCAAAACCACCTTCATCGCCAACTGCAGTACTTAATTTTTGCTCTTTTAAGATACTTTTTAATGTGTGAAATACTTCACTTGCTACTCTTACTCTTTCTTTAATCGTTTTAACAAGAGGTACAATCATAAACTCTTGAATATCAATGTTATTATCAGCATGAGCTCCTCCATTAACAATGTTTATCATTGGTATTGGAATACTTACTTTGCCACTACTTAAATATGCATATAATTCTTTGTTTTCTACCATAGCACTTGCTTTGAAACAAGCGAGTGATACTGCTAAGCAAGCATTCGCTCCTAAGTTACTTTTATTTTCTGTGCCATCTAAATCTAATAATAATTTATCTATTGTTACTTGCTCTAATTCTTTATTCACTAAATTATCTTTAATGATTGTATTAATATTGTTGACTGCTTTTAATACACCTTTTCCTAAATAACGATTTTTATCATTGTCTCTTAACTCAAGAGCTTCTCTAGAACCAGTTGATGCGCCCGATGGGACAGATGCTCTCGCAGTTATTCCATTTTCTAGAGTTACTTCAGCTTCAACTGTTGGATTTCCTCTACTATCTAATATTTCTCTTCCGATTATATTTATTATTTTCATTTACTACCACGTCTTTCGTTATTAGTATACCAAATTTTAAGGTTTTTTATCAATAGTTTTGCTCTTTAATTGATTATTTTACATCTATTTTCTTTATTTTGTTAATATCCTAGACTTAAAGCATTCTTTTTGTTACAATTATTCTAAGGGTGGAAATCAATGAAAAATATAGCTAATATTAATATAGATAATTTAAAATTTAATATTTCAGACTTTAAAAAAAACTTTTCTTTTAAAAATTATATTTTAAATGTTAGTAATAATGCTTTTGGTCATGGAATAAAACTCATTAAATATTTAGATGATGAATTTCAGTATGTGTATACTAATAACTTTCAGGATGTTTTAAATATCAAGAAATATAATCATAAAATTAAAATTATTTATAGTGGTTCTATAACCGAAGATAATATTTATGATTTGGTTTTAAATGATGTAATTATGGTTATAAAAAGCAAAGACACTATGGATTATATCTTGAGTTTAAAAATTAAAGATAAATTTGAAATTATTTTTAGTATTGATAAATATGATTTTAATGGTTTTAGTTCTAAACATGAATTAAATGATATTTTAGAAGATATTAAAAAAGATATTCATATCAATATCCTAGGAGTTATTGCAAAACTTAACGAAAAAGATTACCTTGATTTTAAATATATTACGGAACCTTTAAAAGATTTAGAACTTGTTATCTTAAATAATGAAAATGAAAAAAATAAAATTAAAAGCTCTAATGCAATTCTTTTAGATAAATCTATCTATGGTATTGATACATCTAAAAGAAAATTATTTGATAAAAATATTCCAAGCTTAAAACCTATTTTAGAAGTTAATTCTTATATTAGTAAAATAGTTAAATCAATAAATAAAAAGAAAGAAGTTTATTATGCTGTTATTCCTCTTGGTTTAGTTGATGGCATTAATACCAATATTTCTAAAGTGTTTATTAATGATAAATTTTATTCTATTAAAGAAATTAATGATGAATATATAGTTGTTATTGTAGATAATTCTATTAAAGTTAACGATATTGTGGAAGTTTTCGGATCTAATAATAGACTTGATTATTTTATTAAAGATAATATTTTTAATACCATTAATCATATTACTAGTATTGTTTCAATTAATTATGAAAAAAGTTCTAAAAAACTAAAAAGTTAATAAGTATTTTTTATACTCTTCTCCTAAATTCAGTGTATATGTATTTCTAAGATTACTAATAGGGATTAAATATAAATCTCTATTTTTTGTAGCTATAAATAATAAATCCGCTCTACTTTTAATCACGGTTTTATAAACTTTTCCTTTTGTTCCACCACAACTTTTTAAGGCGACTTGATATATCCCATACTTAGTTTTAAATGAAGTGCCTTTTACTTGAACTCTATATAACAAATTATCCTTTTCAACAATTAAATCATAATCTTGAGTGTCATTTAAAGGACTGGAAACAATATAATTATGACAAGTAAAATAAGATATTGCTAATCCTAAACTTGAATTTCCTATATTTTTATTTGTATCAAACATTTTTATCCCCCTTTGATTGTATATATTATATTATTATATTAATATATATTCAATTTTTTCGCATGAAAAAAGCTCATATAAATGAGCTTATAATTCAAAATGGTGGCTCGCGAGAGATTCGAACTCTCGACCCTTTGATTAAAAGTCAAATGCTCTACCGACTGAGCTAGCGAACCAAAAGATGGCTGCCTCGGCTGGGTTCGAACCAGCGGAATGTCAGAGTCAAAGTCTGATGCCTTACCACTTGGCTACGAGGCAATAATTAAAGTGGTGGGGAGACATGGATTTGAACCATGGAACCCGAAGGAACAGATTTCTTTACTACTATAGTTTTCACTACCACTTTCGTGTTTGTAGTCTGGACTTTCTCTTAACCTTATCTTTATTATTAGACTTAGGTCCGTCGTATAAAGTCTCTACACTCGGTATTAACCTAGCTCGGGATTGTCATATAATTACTTATTTAGATTTCCCCGAATTAGCGACGTCCACCTTGATTGTTTCCAATGAAGGGTGCAAATAAGATTTAAATCTTATAAAGATTACAGTCTGCCGCGTTTGACCACTTCGCTATCTCCCCATACTAAATGGTGCCGACAGAGGGAGTCGAACCCCCAACCTACTGATTACAAGTCAGTTGCGCTGCCAGTTACGCTATGTCGGCAAAAAATAAAATGGTGGGCGCTATAGGACTCGAACCTATGACCCCCTGCTTGTAAGGCAGGTGCTCTAACCAACTGAGCTAAGCGCCCAAATGTCTTGGACGTAATTTAATATATCATTAATAAAGAAAGATGTCAAGTTTTTTGGCATCTTTTTTCTAATTTTTTGCTTTAATTTTTATTTGATATTATTTCTGTTGGTTTTAAGTAATCAAAAATTGGAATATTTCTTAAAATACCGAATGTTATGGCAATAAATAAAAGCACATATATAAAATAATTATTTAATTTTATTTTATGTCTATAATTAATTATTTTATAAATTATATATCCTATTAAATAAGTAAATGCTAAGGGGTTATAACGAAATGCTTGATATATATTTAATTTTAATATTGATTCTAACATCCTCGTAATTCCACATCCAGGACAATATAAGCCTGTTATTTTATGAAAAAAACAAGGAATGTTAATTCCTAATTTTTTATAAAAGATAATATATAATATTATTAAAAATATTAAAATTACTTTAGTACTCTTCTTTGACATTACTTTGAAAAACGATTTAAGTCACTTTGAATTAAGCAATAATTTATAATGCCAAATCCAAATAGTGATAAAATTACATATAATACGGCATTATCTGAAGTAGCAACATTATATTTATTTCCAGCTTCAGTCATTTTTTTACCCATTTTATAATTCCAATAAATTGCATAAATACCACATGTTAAGATAGTATATAAGAATGCCATTCCACCACTAGCACTTTTTTCATCAACTAAATAATTTGATTCATCAGTCATAACAATAAACCAATATATAGAATATATACCACATGTAATTATTGATAAAATAATACATGATACGATATTTCTATTAGGTATTTTCGGATTATCATCTCTTTGATTATAATTATTTATAATGGTTGTATTACCACCATTATTTTGCGTATTACCACAATTTTGGCAAAATTTAGAACCTTCTGGTACTTCTTGACCACAATTAGAACAAAAACGTCCCATAAACTCACTACTCCATTTCTATTCTCTATTCTAGCATACCCCCCCCCCGAAGTCAATTAAAAGTATACTTTATTGTAAGTTTATAAGACGTTTAATTTAAAATAAATCTTTAAGCGTATTAACTATAGCTATTTTGCCATAATTATATGTTACTCCACCTTGTTGATATGCTATATATGGTTCTCTTAAAGGGCCATCACATGATAACTCTATACTTGAACCTTGAGTAAATGCTCCACTTGCCATTATTACTTCATTATCATATCCTGGCATTGGAGCTGGTATAGGCATACTTCCCGAATCTATTGGGGAATATTTTCCTATTCCTTGGACATACTTTATTAGTTTTTCTTGGCTTTTAAATGTTATTGCCTCAACTATATCTACTCTTTCTTCATTATATTTAGGCTCTATGTCATAGCCTAATTTTTCTAATAAAAAAGATGTTAATACTGCTACTTTAAGACTAGAAGCTACAACTGATGGTGCAAAATATAAACCTTGTAAAATACTTTTATTAGCACCTAAACTAGGTCCTACTTCTGCTCCTTCTCCTGGTAAGTTTAATCTCTCAGCACATAATTCAACTAAATCTTTTTTACCGACTATATAAGCGCCATTATTAGCTATAGAACCACCTAGATTTTTAATTAAAGACCCAACTATTATATCAGCGCCTACTTCTAAGGGCGAAGTTCTTTCAACAAATTCACAATAACAATTGTCTATCATTATTATTACTTCTTTATCAACTTTTCTAATTTCTTTGATAACCTCTTCTATCGCTTTTATAGATATACTTTTACGGGTTGAATATCCTTTACTTCTTTGGATTTCTATTAATTTAATTTTTTTCTCTTGTAATTTCTTGGTAATACTTGCTATATCAAACTTATTATTTATTAAATCTATTTGTTCGTAATTAATATTAAAACTTTTTAAAGAACTAGGATTATCTTTAATACCTATAACTTCATGTAATGTGTCATATGGAAGACCAGTTATTGATAGTATAGTATCGTTTGGTCTTAAAAGCCCAAAAAGTGTTGTTGATAAAGCATGAGAACCACTTATCATTTGATTTCTTACTAAGGCTTTCTCTCCTTTTAATACATAAGAAAAAACATCTTCTATAGCATCTCTTCCTGTATCATTATAGCCATAACCAGTTGTCATATTAAAATGAGTTTCATTTATATTAAACTTCCTAAAAGCTTCTAATACTAATTCACTAAAATAATATTCATTATCCTCGATTGTTTGAAATATAGTTTTACATTCTTTTTCTGCTTCAACTACTAATTTATCTATATTCATAATACTTCTCCTTTATTTTCTACTTTCCTTTAACCATAGTACTCTTTAACTTCATTGTAAAAACAATCTATTATATCTCTTCTTAGTATCATAGTCTCCAAAAGTATTTTCTACGATTAAATCTTTGTTATTAAAAAATTGGCTGAAAAACATGGAAATTGTTCTAATAATTCTCTTTTTTCTAATAATTTTTCATATTGTAATTCCGTTATATAACTTGGCATATATGCTATAACTAGATTATCTATAATACGTAGAAATATATGACCATTTGCTACTAAATCATATTCATTATAAGCATCTATGTTATACTTTTTTATAAAGTCTTCAATCATATCTTCATGATGCCTTAGGGATAATAACTGCAATAGTTAATCTATCTTCTTCATTTTCATTTCCTCTTTGCCTATAGTATTCATCTAATTCTTCTTAATAAGTCGGAATATTTAAATTTCTCCATTTGGTATAATTGATACAGATACTAACATTTCTAGCTAGCTTCCTTTGTTCTATTTCTATGCATATCTTTTTCTTTTTGATATTGTTGTAATGCTTCATAAAATTCTTCTAATACTTCTTTTCCTTTATTTTGTTCATTAGAATATTTTCCTAAACCATTAGCATAGAAATCGAAAAATTCTAAATCTTGAAATAATTTATAAAAGTCTTCTAAATTAAATAATTTTTTTGTTTGTTCATCACTTAAGTCTTCTGGTAACCAAGTCAAAGCGTATTCATTATTATTCGTTGTAATAATAACTCCTCCACTACTTAATATGCATTCTTGAACTGCTCTGTAATTAGTATAATCCATCCCTGTTAATATGCAAAATTCTTTTAACATCGCAGTATGATCTTGTTTTTCACTCTCTTTGTGATAAATAGGAATATTCATTTTGTCTTTATTTGGAATTATACTAACTGTTTTCATTTTAAGCCGCCATCAACTCTTATTATAGTATCAGTTATATAACTTGCTTCATCACTTGCTAAAAAGAAAACTACATTTGCTATTTCTTTTGGCTCAGCAAATCGTTCTAATAATATATGCTCACATTCTTCTTTAATATATTCTTTATCTAATTCTTTATTCATTTCTGTATTAATCCATCCTGGTGCTATACAATTTACTCTAATATTTGGTGCATACATACTCGCAAAATTATGAGTTAAATTAATTAAACCCGCTTTAGAAGCATCATAATCTAAACTATATGAATAATATGCATCAATACCTGTATTAGAAGAAATATTTATAATGCTGCCTTTATCCATTATATCTAAAACATACTTGCTAGTTAAAAAAGGTCCTATTAAATTTACATCAAGAATTTTTTGAAAATTCTCTTTGGTTTTATCTTTTAACTCAGAATCCATTGCAATCCCTGCATTATTTACTAAAACATCTAAGTGTCCTTCTTCTTCCTTAATTTTAGACATCATATTTTTTATTTCTTCTTCATTTGATACATCACATTTGATAAATCTGGCATTTTTATATTCGTGATATTTTTCTTCTAATTCTTTTAATGACGTTTTATTGTAATTAATATACACTATATTTTTATTATCTAAAAATTTTTTGGCTATAGCTTCTCCTAAACCACGTGAAGCACCTGTTACTAAGATGACTTTACTCATTTTATCAGCGTCCTTTTTCCATTCCACTATTATACATTTCTATATCAGATAAGTCTATACTTAATTCTTGATAGCCACTACTTAATATTATAGTGGTCGCTAATGTTTCATCTATTAAATACTTTTGGCTTTTGTTCTTTCCTCTATTTACTCTTGGACTATATCCTTCTGGTAAACTATTTTTATATGTAGCTATGTTGGTGTCTTCAAAAGAGAATCTTATTTTATTTCCTAAATCATTATAGTAAAGATCTAGACTATCATTACTTTTAAATAACTTCACACTGTCAATAACTACTACTTCGCCACTTCTTGTTATAAGTTCTAATGTATTTTCATTGATACTTCTAACTTGTATGATTCCATCACTTAATATTTTGCTTAAATACGCTTCTATTTCAGCATTACTTAAATTAACATAAATAGGATTTGTATCACCACTATAAGAATAACCTTCTTTTTTACTATCTTTTTCATTATAAGTTAAATATAATTTACGCATTTTCCATTCTACTTTCTATTATTTTATCAATCATGTCGTATTCACTACTACTTAAATCATTGTCTATGATGTATTTACCATCTTTTTCTTCATAGTGAGATGCTAGTAAATCATTATCTTCTAAATAAACTATATAATTCTTACTAAAGTTATAATCAAAATGTGTAAATAAGATAACTACTTTATATTTGTTTCCTTCTATATCTGTTAATATTGTATAGTTCATTTTTTATCACCCTTATTATAATTATAAATGATATTTTATAATTTAACAATTATTATCTATTTAAATGTAAAGAAAAAAGTCAATTTTTTATTGACCTTTATTTTTTAGTAACAATTAGTTTCATTGCTGTCTTGTCTTCACCATTTATTACTACATCATTGAAAGCAGGTATAACAACTAAATTATCACCACTAGGCGCTACAAAACCTCTTGCTATAGCTATTCCCTTTATTGCTTGATTTAAAGAACCAGCACCAATTGTTTGAATTTCAACACTGCCTTTTTCTCTAAAGATGTTAGCAATCGCTCCTGCTACTTTACTAGGATTTGATTTACTAGATACTTTTAATATTTCCATATATTTAATTCCTCAACTTTCTAATTAAATATATGAACTTTTTTTATTTTTATACTTATTCTTTTTCTAAATCTAGAGAGTTAAAAGCACCCAAATCATATACTTCATAACCTAAACCCTTTAATGTTTCATATGCTTTTTTACTTCTAACGCCACTCCTACAATAAACAAATACTACTTTTTCTTTAGCAATTTCACTATCTTTATTAATTTCATCATAGGGAATGTTTATAGAACCTTTAACATGACCTTCATCATATTCTTCTTTAGTTCGAACATCAATTACGATAAATTCCTTCTCTTCCATTATTTGTTTATAATCATTACTTGAATTCACATCTTGATTTTCTTTGGTACTACATCCTACTAATGATAAGCCTAGTAATAAAATTATAATTATTTTTTTCATTTAATGCTCTCCCATCTTGCTGTATCTCCACATGGTAATATTAACTTACTGTCTTTCATTGGTAATCCTAACTCATGACTGGTTATTTTTCCATGATGTTTATTTTCAATATTTAAATATAATATATTTTCTAATACTGTTTTAGATAAACCTGTTGTATAAGAATTTATGATAAATAATAATGGTTCATCACTTAATAATTCTGTTGTATCCTTAATTAATTCATTTAAATCTGTTTCTATATTCCAAACTTCATTTTTACTTCCTCTGCCAAATGATGGTGGGTCCATAATTATTATGTCATATTTGTTGCCACGTCTTATTTCTCTTTTAACAAATTTTCTCACATCATCAACTAAAAACCTAATTGGCTTATCTTCTAAATTATTAATCTTTACATTAACTCTAGCCCAATCAATCATACCACGTGATGAGTCAACATGCACAACACTTGCTCCTTCTTTTAAAGCAGCGATAGAGGCGCCACCTGTATAAGCGAATAAATTTAATACTTTAATCTCTTTTTTACTTTCTTTTATTTTTTCTCTAATTAAGTCCCAATTAAAAGCTTGCTCCGGAAATAATCCTGTATGTTTAAATCCCATTAATTTTAAATTAAATTTTAAATCTTTATATTCTATTATCCAAGAATCTGGAATGTTTTCCTTGATATTCCATTTTCCACCACCTGTGGAACTTCTGTTATATTCAGCATCTTCATTCCATTTAGCCATATTTTTATCTGTCCATATTATTTGAGGGTCTGGTCTTGATAAAATAATATTCCCCCATTTTTCTAATTTTTGGCCATTGGCCATATCTAATATTTCATAATCTTTAAAATCATTTATTACTTTCATATATACCTCTACTTATATATTCTACTAATGGTGATATTGTATCTAAGATGCTATTTACTAAAAAGAAATATCCTATTAATAAAATTTGGACACTATTATCATAAAATAAATTTATACTTGTTAATAAACCACTGGCGATAAAAATAAATAATATTAATAATCTTAATATCCACATTTTATTTTCTCTATCATGATAAAAATCAGCTTTTTTTAGTTTTATTAAACTCATTAATCCCATCCATATCATAAGAATTAAAGCTATATTTTTAGTTGTTAATTCTATTAGACTTGTAGCTATTAAACTAGAACCTGATACTAAACTTGTAAATAAACTTTCATAGTCTTTTTCTTTATATATTAATATAAAACTTACTATTTTAAATATGGTGTAAAAGCCAAAAATTGTTAGTAATACTATTTTAATATTTGTTATTTTAAATGTTGGTAATAATATTATACTTACTGCTAAAAACATTAATAATAAACCAATAATAAAATCTACTAGTTCTTTCTTTTTCATATAATCTCTCTTTCCTTTATTTATTATATCAATTTATTATTGTTTAGTAAATCTATTTGTTTTTTAGCTTGTATGTTAAAGGTATTAATTTATCACTTTTAACAAAATTTGCTATTAGTTTATCATTTTGTCTCGTTATAATTATTCCTATTGTTTTATTATGAAGGGGTTCTTTTATATTTTTATCAATTAAATTCATATAAAATTCAACTTGGGCTTTGTCTTCTTTTAAAAGTTTTCGAAGTTTTAATTCGACTACTATAAAACAATTTAACTTATAATTAAATAATAATATATCTATAAAATAGTTTTTATTTTCATAGTTTATTTTATATTGATTATCTATAAATGCAAAACCTTCTCCTAGTTGATTAAAAAACAATTTTAATTTTGATATTATTGTTATTTCTAATTCTTTCTCTGTTTTTATCTTTTCTCCTTTGTCTATTTCTATTATAATAGGATTTTTAGTTTGACCTAATAAAGAATAATTATTTCTTGGTTGAATTATTTCAATTTGTTTAGGTTTGTTCAAAAGTCTTTCAAAGGAATTTGATTTTATCTCTTTAATAAGTTCATTTTTGGATAGTTTTTTCTCAATACATAAATTATTTTGTTTTCATTTTTTATAGGAATTAAATATCTAAAATGAGTCCAACTTAATTGGTGGCCCACTGGGCCACTTTTTTGAAAAATTAAATAATATTGTCTAAATCTTTTTAAATTAGTAGCGTCATATCCTTTACCATATTTATTTGTAAATTCTTTACTCCATTTTTTAATTAATTCATCACCATATTTTGCTTTGCTATTGCCACTTTGTGCTTCTATAATTAACCTTCCTATTTCCCGATAGTTTCTTAATGTCTCATAATTGCTTTCTAAAATATGTTCTTTTTTTCTGATTTCATTCTTTTTGATAAAACTTTCTATTTCGTTAAAAATATTCTTTTTCTTGCATCTGTAATTCTCCTTTTGATAGAAAATTATCATAAATATTTTTATTTATCAAAAACAGATTTATTAAAATTTGTCTAGCTAAATAATAAGAATCTGCTAAGTCAAACATTAAAAATCTGTATAACAGAAAAAGCAAAATCTGTATTTTTAAAGATTTTACAATATTTTACAAAATATTTACAAAAAAAGAAATGTCTTAATTAAACATTTCTTCGATTTTATTATGAGCATTTATTACTGTTTCATTATCAGGTGTCATGACATATAGTTTTTGCCCTTTATAAGAATATGTATATTGATAATCATCTTTGCCATCTAGAGATTGACTTTCTACCTCCCAAGATTTCATATCATCTATTTGTTTCTTGATAAACTCCGTTATATCTTCCATATTTAAGTTGGTAACAAATAGTTTTTCTAATGTTTTTAATAAACTATTATATTTTGTAATTATACTTGGACTTGTCGCTTTTTCTACTAATGCTTTTATCATCGCCGCTTGATTCTCGACTCTTACTCTATCGCCGCCATTAAAAGCTTTACGTTCTCTAACAAATGACAAAGCTTTTTCACCATTAACATTATTGTATCCTTCTTTGTAAGTATAACCATCCATTGAAGTAAAATTATATTTTGAATATACTTTAACTCCCCCTAAGGCATCTACTACTTTTATTAAAGATGTAAAATTAACCTTGATGTAATAATTTATTTTTGTATCTAATAAATTTTCTATGGTTTTAACACTTGTTTCAACTCCATATATTCCAGCATGAGTAAGTTTATCTTTACCATCTTTACCTGCTAGAGGAACATAATAATCTCTAGGAATAGATGTTATTAAAATCTTATTGGTTTTGGGATTAACTGTAATAACCATATTAACATCACTTCTTGATACTGATGATACAGCACCATAAGTATCTATTCCTGAAACATATATACTAAATGTATCTTTGGTTATATCAACTTTCTTGGCTATATCTTTGGTTTCAACATCTACAGAAAAATCATATATAACTTTATAACTACTAGCAAACTCGCTATCATCTTCCGTAAGAATTGCTAAAATAGAATTTTCAATTAACATTGCTTCTACTTTCTTTTTTTCAAAATCTTTTTTTAATTCACTTATATCATTATATGTTTTAAAATTAACACTAATCTTTTTTTCTATTTTTTCTTTGGAATCTTTTAAACCATCAGTATTAAATTCTAAACTTCCTATATCCTTTTTTTCTAAATCTTCTATTTTTTCATATTTACTATCTTTTAAAACTAATATACTATAATTTTCTGTTTTGTAATTTTTAAATCCTAACTTTTTTAAAAAACCAATCGTATTTAGTTCATATATTATTGCTAGTATTAAAAATACTAAATAGATTAATGATAAGAAGGTCCCTATTGCTCGTTTCTTAGGACCATGTCTTGTTAATATTAATAGACTTAAACCTAATGTGACTGTACCTAGTAATATACATAATATAAAGAAGTATTCTCCTGGTAATACATCAATGAATTTAAATAAACCTAAGGTTATTATTGTAATAAAAATTAAAATAAATGCTAAATATTTAAAAAATGGCATTATTTTAGTACGTTCGTTTTTATTTAATTTCGCCATATCTTCACCTACTTATTTATTATATCACGTAGTTTTTACAATGTTATAATAATTTTAAAATATCAGACATTATGTAGACATATAAAAATATATAGCTTGTGGATAAAAGTAAACCGGCGATACAATCACTAAAGTAATGTACTCCTAAATAAATTCTACTAAAACCAATTAATAGTATTATACTAATTAAAGGTATTGTTATTATTATTTGATATCCTAGATTAAGACTACTCATAGTAATTAAAAATATCATTAAACCATAAAAACAGGTGGCACTAAAAGTATGGCCTGAGGGATAGCTGTAACCTTTTTCTTCTACTATTCTATTTATATTTGGTCTTTCTCTTTTTATTATATGTTTAGCTATAAATACAATTATGGCATTTATAATCATAGCAAAACTAATTAATAAAGCTAGTTTATTTTTTAGAAATATTATAATTAATAAACAAATAATAATAAAATATTTTGTACTAGCTAAATTAGTAAAATATTTAAAAAATATTGTTTTTTTGGTACTATGTTTTATTTTATTATATACTATGTTATCTATTCTTGATAATTTACCTTTAACTAAAAGAATAGTCCATAGAATAAATAATATAAATAGTGTTATACATATTATTATTTTCATAAGCATCTATTATATTATATCTTAAAATATGAAAAATTACGATACTTTTTTATTTATGTTAATTCCCCAATTATATTTTTAACGTAATTTGCTAATTTAGCATGACCATTGTAATTTAAATGAATACCATCTGCAAATAATTCTAAATCATTAAAAACATATGATTTAATAATCTTGTTATCATTAAATGATTTTATTATTTGTTGTCTTTTTATTTCACTATGATTATTAAATATAGGATTATCACGTCTTACTGTTGTAAAATGAGTTGGTAAAATATAAATTATTTCAGGTAATTTTCCTTTTTTAAAATATTTATTTTTATTATCTTCGTCAGCATATTCTTGTTCTATTATGTCTTTGTACCATAATAAATCTTCTATGATGCAACTGGTTTCTCTGTCATATTTTATTTGTAAATCATTTGTACCTAAAGCGATTATTATTATATCTACTGGAGCATTTGTTCTAAATGTTGATAAAAATGTATCTCGACCATTTTTAAACTGTTTTTCTTTTTCAATACTTCCGGCAACCCTTCCTGGTAAGCCTTCTTGCAATATTTTATAATCATTACCTAATTCTTTTTGTAATATATTAGACCATTGTGATTCATCTGGTATTCTTTTTCTAGTTATAAAATTGTCACCCCATACGTTTGAATCACCATATATTAATATTTTTTTCATTGTTTTCCTCCTAATTATATTATACCTTTTATTTTCTTAAAACTCTAATTAATTTTTCAGTTCTAGTATTAATTTCTGTTTTAAATCTATCTATATTTTTTCTAAACCTGCTTCTTCTAATGCAATAGTTGTACCATCTTGAAACATTATATTATCTTTTGGAATTGCTGGTTTATATTCGCCTGTAAAAGGAATAGATAAAGCATCAGCAATATTTTGCATACATTCATCTGTTACTTCATGCAAAATTGCATTTTTTTCTTTAATACTATCACTTTTAAAATAGCCTCTTATTAAATATTCGTAATCTACTGGTTCTAATATTTTCACTTCAACGTTGTCATCTTCACATATTGTATATCTATCTAAGGTTGGATCCTTAGTATCTACATCAATTGCGATTGGTACTAAATATGGCATTATACCTTTTCGACAAGTTTCAAATAAAATTCTAGCCATACCAGTTCTTCCTCTTGTAATAGCAGTTCTATCATTGTATACCCCTTCTGGGAATATACTTAAATTTACTCCACTGGCTAATATTTCTGAAGCAGCATTTATACTAATGTCAGCATATACTTTACCTGTTGGTTCTAATGGTAAAGTATATAGATAGTTATTTATAGTGTCTTGTTTTTCTTTAATTGGCTTATAAACTATTCTATTACTTACAACCATTATTTGATTATCAGGTACTGCCATTGACAAATAAAATATATCCATTAGACAACTATGATTGGCGATATAATAAATTGGCCTGTTATCTTTTGGATAATTCTCTAATCCTTCAACTATAAAATTTAATTTTTCTTTTAATTCTTGTAATTTTTGATATTTTTCCCCTTTTACATTTTCTTTAACTCTTAACATCTTTTCCATTCCTTCCTTTACTTTAATTTTTATTTAAATCGATAGATGATTGCTGGTTTATTTCCCTCAAATTTGGTTGTAGCATTGGTTTCAATTATTTGTTTATTACTAAGTAGTTTCTTACGAAAATTTCTTCGATCAATAATTTTATTTAAAATAGCTTCGTAAGTTTTATGAATCTCAGGAATAGTAAAACCATAGGGAAATAAAGATTTTAATATGTCTGTATTATCAATCTTTTCTTGTAATGTCTCTAAGGCTCTTATTAGTATTTCATTATGATCATAGGCAAGTTTTGGAATATTTGTAATCGGTACCCAATCAGCATTCGAAGTCTTCATTGTGTCTTTTAATATGTTTACTCTTTCGGAATCAATAACGCCAATATATGATATTGCAACCATTCTCATTACAGGAGAACGATTTACTCTACTAAATATTCCTGAAAAATATAAGTTAATGTCTGATATTCCTGATTTCTCATATATTTCTCTTTTCATGCCTTGCTCTACTTCTTCATTATTATATAGTGCGCCACCTACTAAAGCCCACATGTCTTTATAGGGATTATTTTTTCTTTTAATTAGTAGGACTTTAGTTATTCCTTTTTCTACTGTAAAAATAGCACTTATACAATGTATACCTTGATTCTTATATAAAGGGTTCTTTACTTCCATTACTATCACCTTACATTTCAATTATATGCGTCTTTTATACACTTGTCAACATCAAAATAAAATTTTTATGAAAAAATAAAAACTCGAATTATTGGTTCGAGTAGTATTAAAATATTTTATTTCTTTTTTTCATCTTTGCTTTTGCTCCACCAAGTTCCAGCTAAAGAACAACTGCCACCCATACATACAAAAACTATCATAATTATCCAAAATTCCATTTTCTTTCCTCCAATTTCTTAAAACTTTTTCATAATAAACATCATAATTAAACATACTATGAATGTTATAATACCTGTTACAAATGCTAGTATTATTTTTTGATACATTCTTTTTCCTATCTCTTGCTGCGTTTCTTCATAAGTTAGCTTTTTACCATCAATAAATGCTATAATCTCTTTATAGGTTTGGATGTTATTTTCTTTTTTAAATCTTTCTATAATGCTTGCAGTTCCAAATGATATTATATATAGTGATATCCAAATGATAAATCCTATAAAATCTAAAAGCTTAAATAATGGGTATGCACTTACGATTAATACTAACATCTCTACTAGAAATACGTAACTCATAACATTGAATTCCTTAACCTTTTTTGAATCAATTATTTTTCTCATCTCCTCTATATCTTTTTTTATAAAATTATCTAGAGATACATTGAAGATATTACTTAACATGATTAAACTTTTTATATCAGGATAACTCTTATCTGTCTCCCAATTAGAAATAGTCTGCCTTGAAACAAATATTTTTAACGCTAATTCTTCTTGAGAAATATTTTGCTCTTCTCGATATTTTTTTATTCTTGAACCAATATCCATTTTGCACCTCCAATAACATTTTATATGAAATTGATTTTTTTGTCTGTCAAAAGTATTTTACATTAAGCTTTTTTTATTATTTATAATTAAATTTCAGTTAAATTATAATTTTTAATCATTTAATAACGACTATAATTCTTATATCATTTTAAAGTATATTAAAACTCGAGATATAAAAGCTCGAGTTTTTTTTAAATTGGTGCCTGTAGTCGGACTCGAACCGACACAGTATTGCTACCAATGGATTTTGAGTCCATCGTGTCTACCAATTCCACCATACAGGCATAAAAATATTATATCATATTTTTATTATTCTTCAAGTATTATTCCTTTATCTGTTGTGATTTCAATAATATTTAATATAGATAAAGTGGATGTTATTAAATCATCTAAACTTATTTCTACTTCTTTAAAATGACTTGTTTTTAAATCACATTTTTTAAACCTTGTATCTTGAAATTGATCTTTATTAAATTCACATTTATAAAATTCTATATTATTATATTTGTTTTTATAATGAATATTCTCTGTTAGTTTTACATCATCATATTTTGAATTTCCTATTTCACATGTACTAAATTTGGAATATTGAATTAATGTTTCTAATATGTATATGTTTTCTAATTTAGATGCTATAAAACTTGTGTCAGTAAGTTTAGAATTTTCAAAATTAACATAATTAAAATTACATTCTGTAAAAACAACATTGTTTAACTCACAATTAATAAATTTTATTTTGCTAAAAAACACATTGTTAAAAATTGTTTTGTTAAAGTGGCAATTTTCAAATTTTATTTCATTAAAGTTTTCAAATCTTATTTCTAATTCGCCAATTTCTTCTTTTATAAAGGTTATTCCTGATAATGTTAAATCTTCATAATCAGTGAATTTCTCTACAGTTAAATTATGTCTAAATTCCCACATGTTATCCTTCCTCTTTATATATTGATGTGAATAATTCCGTTTCATTATCAATATCTTTTTCTTCTATATTTTCATCTATAACAGGAAGTTCATTTAAACTGGCTAAGCCAAAAGCATCTAAAAATTCTCTTGTTGTTCGGTAAAGATTAGGTCGACCTGGTAATTTTGATTTTCCGGCTTCTTTGATTAAACCCTTTGCAACTAATTTTCTTATAATATGAGCAGAACTAACTCCTCGCATTTCATCAATTTCTACTCTTGTTAATGGTTGATTATACGCGATTATTGCTAGAACTTCTAGTGATGCTGGAGATAATTCATTGGCATCAGGTGTTTCAACTAATTTTTGATAATACTCTTTATGTTCTTCTTTGGTTGTTAGTTTAAAAGAATCTCCTAAATAACTAATTCTTATTCCTCTATTATCATCTTCATAACTTTTTTTTAGTTCTAATAATAATTCTTTAGCTTCATTTTCTTCAATACTCATTATTTCACATAAGTTAGGTAAGTTTATGCCCTCATCTCCTACTACAAATAGTATTCCTTCTAATATTCCCAGTTTATTCATGTACTTCCCTCCTCTCAATCATTATCGGTTTAAAATTATCCTCTTGACTCAAAATTATTTCGTCATTTTTGCTCATAGTTAGAACTGATAAAAATGTTATAATTAAAAAATTTTTATCATTTTCGTTAAATAGCTCTAAAAATTCTACTTTTTCTCTTACTTGTAAAACTTTTCTAATATCATCTATTCTTCGTTCAATACTATATTCTTTTCTTGTTATTCTTGTATTTAATGGTTTCGATAATTTTTCACGCATTTTAAAACTTTTTAATGCATTTACTAAATCTTCTACACTTACAGAACCAAAACTTATTGGATTATTAGTAATAAATTCGTCTAATTTCATTGGACTTTTGGTATAAAAATTATTTCTTTTTTCAAGTTGCTCTTCTAAATCTTTTGTAATCTTTTTATACTTTTCATATTCTAATATTTTACGTTTTAAATCTTCTTCTGATTCAATGTGAAATTCTTCATCATTTAAACTGTCATCTTTTTCTTCGGAATTAATTAACATTTTACTTTTTAAATGAATTAACTCAGCGGCCATGACTAAATAAGAACTTGCTATGTCAATGTTTCGATTCTTTTCTTTTTCAATAAATTCTAAATATTCTTCAATTATAATACGGATATCAATTTCATATATATCCATTTTTGAAGTTTTAACGAGATGTAAAAGAAGGTCTAAGGGACCTTCAAAATCATTTATACAAAATTGATATTCCATATTGTCACTTCCTTAGTTTATCTTTTACTATTTTTTTATTATTCACATTTAAATCCTTGAGCTTCCATTTCAAATTTTACTACTTTAGGCGCTGTATCTAATTTAAATGAATCAGCATTAAAAATGTAGATCCTATCTATTTCATTTAAATTTACAATTGTTGTAATATTATAGCCATTTTCATGTTCAAAAAATGTAGATGCTATACCTAATTTACTGTTGTAATTGTTTGCTTTTAATTTGTTAGCTTCATATTGTTCTTGATAATTGGAATCAGTAGATAAATAGCTTGCTTCGCTTGTAACTTCTTTTAATTTTTCAGTACTAAACTTATATGTTACTTTCTCATGAGCATTTGAACACACAAGAGAGCTACTGCCATCTTCAGCGGTATTTAATTGTACTAAAGGATAATCGTTTATTGTCTTTTTTATTATAGATATAAATCCAATAGTTGTAGCAGATTCAGTTGTTATTGTTCTTTTGACTGTTGTAAATGCTCCACTATTTAAAGTAAAGTCATCTGCAAGTTTTACTCTTTCAATTAAAGTTTGCTCAGTGCTAAATATCTCTAAATAGTAATTAAGCTCTTCTATATTTTCACTATTACTTAAATTGTTTGTAATATCATAACTGATTGTTAAATTTGTCTGATCTATAATAAAATTACTTATTGTTATATCATCATTAATAACTTTTATATTATCTGTAAAAGCTACTAAAGTATCATCTCCTATGGTTGGCTTTTCAACATTTGGCTTTTTGTTTGGATAACTTGGTTTTGTAGTACTGCCAGGAACTTTATTTAGATAATTATTAACATATTCTGATATATTAGGTAAAAATATAACTGCTAAAATAAATATACCTAATATTACTATTGTTCCAATAGCACTCTTTTTTTTACTTTCAAATATACCAATAGCTGTTGGAGTAAGCTCTGATTGTTCTAATTTAATATTTTTGTATTTTTTTTTCTTTCTAGCCATATTTATCCCTTCTTATGTTAAATATTATATCAAAAAAATCACAAAAGAAAAAGGCTTTTTTAGTGCCTTTAACCTTTATTTACTATCAATATTATTTAAATCTTATTTAATTACTTTTTCATAATATAAATATAATATTTTTATTCTTTTTTCTTTAATTATTATTTTTTAAAAATTTTAAATTTATTTTTAATCTTTAGGATCAAAGAATAGTGTAAAGAACGCTGCAAATACAACTGCCCCTACTACCGCTGCACCACCTTTTGTAAACATCCCTGTAAATATTCCTAAGAATCCACTTGCTTGATAACCTTCCCAAGCTCCATCATATAGAAGATAACCAAAGTTAGATATTATAGTAGATGCTCCACCACCTGCTAATTCTATTAATTTATCATATAATCCGAAGAATGCAAGAATTGCTCCTAATACCGTAAATATACTAGTTATATGTCCCGGAGTTAATTTGGTATTATCTAAAATAATTTGTCCAATTACACAAAATATTCCAGCGACTAAAAATGCCCATATAAATGTCATATTAACTTACCTCCAAACTTATAGCGTGTGCTATTCCTGGTATTCCAAGTTTTTGATTAGCAAGTTGGACAGATTGCAGCGAACCTGTTGCAATTACTAATATTTTTTTGTATTTTTTACAGCCTAATATCTTATCAAATAATACTAATGGTAAGGCAACTGGTCCACTAGCTCCAGCATATGTTTCTTGATTATTGGTGTATATTTCACATCCAGCATCAATATATTTTTTTAATTCAATGTTGTGACTTTGTCTTAATACTTCTAAAAATAATTCTTTTCCTACTTTACCTAAATCTCCTGTTAATATTAAATCATAGTAACTTGTATTTCTTTTCATTTCATTTAAATGAGTTACGAGAGTTTCGGCTGCTGCTGGGGCCATTATAGCACCCATATTATTAGCATCATTAAGTCCCATATCTAATGCCTTACCAATAGTAGCAGACTCTATTTTAATGTTAGTAACTTCATTTGTAAGCAGTGTCGCGCATGCTCCAGTTGTTGTAAATGTTGTCGTATGCTTTTTGATAGCGCCATATTCAACTGGATATCTAAATTGTCTTTCGGCATTTAAGTTATGACTACTGGTAATGTTAACTACTGTTTTGGCTTGTTTTGATTCAATAAATGTTGATGATACAATTAATCCTTCAATAAAACTTGCACAAGCACTATATACTCCTAAATATGGAATACGATATTTGGCAGCATTATAATTTGAGATACATATTTGATTTAATAAATCGCCACCGACTAATAAATCTATTTTACTATCTGTTAGTTTGTTATGTAAAAGAAGATTGTCCATTACTACTTTTTGCATTTTTATCTCAGCTTGTTCAAAAGTTTTTTCGCCATAATAATAATCATCCATGGAGAAATCATAATTTTTTAGTAAACCATCTCTTTCTAATGGGCCTACTATAGCAAAATTATCTTTAATATATACATTTGTAAATTTTTTACTAGCCATGAATAATCACCTTCAATAACACTAAAATAAATGAACTTAATATGCCATATAAAATTACTGATCCAGCAAGTTTAAAAAAGTTTGACCCTAAGCCTGTTATTAATCCTTCCTTTTTATAATCTAAGGCACTACTTTGGACTGAATGTGCAAAACCTGTTGTTGGTAATAAAAGTCCTGCTTTGGCTTTTGTCATCCAATTGTCAAAGAATCCTAAGGCCGTGAATAATGAAGCGCTAAATATTACAATTAAACATGTCCAGGTGCTTGCAACTACTCTCGTTAAATCAAACATATTCATTAACATTTGAATTATCCCTTCAACAATAAACCCTACAAAACCTCCAATTAGAAAAGCATAAATTGTATTGTGTAATTTATCTTCTCTTGGTGTGTGTTTCTTAACTAATTTTTTATATTCATCTTTATTCATAAGTAACCTCCATTTTTATTATGAAACAATAAAAAAAAGTTATACCAATTTTTAGTATAACTATTACTTAATTTTTTTATCATTTGTATTATCACCATTACCACTGACAGGTATAGCACTTCCTAAATACTTCGATTTAGGTTTAAAAATGCTTTTTATAAAATCTTTGTCTCTTGCTAATATTTCTCTTACTTCTCTTGCAAAATCACCACTATATTTTTTATCTGTTGCTTGTACTCCATAAGCTTCAAGATTTAAACACTTAGCTATATATAAACTTCGATATAAATGATATTTTTGTGTGACTATTATTATTTTATTAGCTTTAAAAATATTTTTAGCACGATATATACTGTCATATGTAGAAATTCCAGCATGATCCATAAATATATCTTCAGATTTAACGCCTCTATCTATGGCATACTTTTTCATAACATTTACTTCATCATAGTTGTTTCTAGTATGGTCTCCACTCATTATTATTTTTGAAACTTTTTTATCATTATATAAGTTTATTGCAACATCTAATCTGTCTTTTAACATAGGACTTGGCTCATTATTCCAGATGCCTGCTCCGAGTACTAAAACACAATCAGCATTATTTAACTTTTTAGAATCACTATTAATTATTAATTTATTAGTACTTATTTTAACATAAAAATTAATGCCGAATATAATTATTGTTAATATTAATGCCATTAGTATTCCCCATTTGATTAATCTTTTCATCATTATTCTCTCCTAAACTTAGTATATCATACATTATTTATTTGTTAAAATAAAAAGAAATAACTACTGTAAAGTGTTTATCTCTTTGGAGTTTCTTCATTGTTCCTAAATTTATTGATTCTTCTAACTTCTCTTATTCTCATAGTGAGAGTTGCTTGATCTGTTTGATATTTTTCACATAAAACTTTGACAAATTTTAATTCATCTACTCTTGGTCTATTATCATAAATTTCAATGTATTCTGTTATTGCATTTAATGGCATACGGATAGCTCTGCATAAAAATAATAGTTCTTCAGGAGCATATCCCTTATTTATTAAATTTGTAACAGACAAGTTTTTTAATTCTTCTAGACTTTCTTCTATTTCTATTTGTCTTTCTATTTTTAATTTTATTTTCATTTATTCTCTATCCTTCTAAATATAAAATTTCTTTATTTAAGTCTTTAGCATATTGAATTTCACTTTCAGTTGTTTTTCCAATATAGCCATTTACATTAACTACTAATATGGCATCAGACAATTTAATTTTTTCTTTGTGCATATCATTAAATACTTTTATTTCTTCGTCTGTAAAAGCCGGACTATTCTCACTTGGAAATATTGGTGTTATTACACAATCTCCTTTTAATTCCATATTAAGTGCCACCTTTAACATTTCTTCTTTATATTTTAAACTACCACATATTGTTATTATTTTCATAAAGACTCTCCTTTTTATAACTATATCATAAAAATTTTATTTTTACAGTAATTATTTATAAATATTTTAAAAATAATGTTTATAAATTGACAAAAAGCATATTATATAATAAAATAAGATTATCAAATTAATTGGGGCTTTAGCCAAGTGGTAAGGCATGGGACTGCAACTCCCCGAGCACCGGTTCAAATCCGGTAGGCCCCTCCAAAAGATTATAAAAGAACTCTTTAGAGCTCTTTTTTTAATTTATTATTGTTGCTATTATGTCTATTACAAATAGTATTATCAATATAATTGTTATGTACCAAGGAGTTTTTTTAGCTATCTTTTTTGTTAGAGGTGTTAATAAATAGTTTACAAGAGTAGCAAATAATCCCCAGAATAAAGATATTTCTAAACATATATAATGACCATAATGGTTATGCATATTAGTGTAATCCCAATATACAGTATGAAATATTTTTTCTATTAACATTCCTCCTGTAAACTCTATTAATGTCATTAATAAAGTTGCACCCATATAAAATAATACTATCTCTAACCACTTTTGTAGTTTTCTTTCTTTTAAAAATTTATCTAATAATATAAGAACAAATATTGCTATACCATATATAAAAGCCCAAGGTCCATATAAAACTCCACTATTAAAAAAATGATTGCCTGCAGATATCATAAGAAAGCTTTCAAATAAAAATCCTAATATAGAATAAATAAAAAATATATTAATGTAATATGCACTATTTTTAATAAATTTCATAACTTTTCCTCCTATCTTACAAATCCGTTATGTACTACTTTAGTATCTCTCACTACTATAAATGCTTTCTCATCAAGATCTTTTATTAATTTTATAATTTCCCCTGTTAATTTGCTTTTTATTTCTATTATTATTAAATCTTTACTTTCATTATTATATGAATCTTTTAATTCAATTATTGATAAAGCTAAGCCTCTACTTCTTAAGCTATTTATTAAACTTTTATTATTTCTTTTTGTTGTTACTTCTATAGTATTAATATTTTTAATAAATTTTCGTGATAAAAAACCGCCCATATAAGTTCCTGTTGCATATCCTAGACTATAACATATCGGGATCATAATACTATTAATTTCTGTATTAAGAGCTTTTCTAGCCGCTATAAACCAAATAAATACTTCACAAAAAGCTAGTATCGGTATGATAAAACTCTTCTTTTTAACCATTATCATTGTTCTAAATGTGGATATTGATACATCTATAATTCTAGCAAAAAATATTTCTAAACAAGTTAAAAGCATAATATCACCTTTAATATTATGCTCCAATTTTTCTATTACATAACTTTTAATAAAGCTATTATTATTAAAGCTATAAGAATTAATACTACTAATATTGCTCCTAAAATTTTATTATCTTTTCTTTTGCTATAATCTCTATTAATAGGCTCTTTACGGTAGCGGTCTGATAATAAGCTTATTTCTATTTTTTTATTGTCTTCATTTTTTATGTGTTCTTTTTGTTCTTTAATCTGCTCACTATCCATCATTGTCCCACATGATTTACAAACAAATCCATGACTAGGTAGTGCTGCTCCACATTTTTTACAATACATAATTATCACCACTTCTATTGTAAACCCAAACGCTATATTTATATTGTTTATACATAAAACTTTACGTTAAATTTTACACTATTTGTTATTGCTTTTTTCCTGTTTCTTTTCGTTTTTGAATATTATATGCTATTTTTAAAGCTAACGAATGCGGCGTAAATCTATTTGCAAATATTGTTAATTTCATTAACATGGTTGGTACTATTATCATTTTATGTTTAAATAATTTATCAATAGCATATTCTGCAATGGCATAACTATTTGCTTCTCTTATAGCAAAAGTTCCATGAGCAACCTTATTAAACTCTGTTGCTACTGGTCCAGGACATAAAGCGCTAATATGAACATTACTTTTCGTTTGTTTTAATTCTTCATGAATAGCCATTGTAAGCTTAGTAACATAGTTTTTTGTAGCATAATAAGTAGATAAACGTGGCCCTGCCATAAATCCTGCACTAGAACATACATTTAAAATATATCCTTTTTCTTTTTTTACAAAGTCTTTTAAAAATAGTTTTGTTAATATATGATAAGCTTTAATATTTAAATCAATCATCTTAAGTTCTGTATCTAAATCCGTTTCAGTGAAAATACCAAATAAACCAAATCCAGCATTGTTAATAACAATATCTATATCTTTATTTTTTAATTTTTCGTATAACTTATAACAATTTTCTTCAATACTTAAATCTAGATTTATTATAGTAGTCTTAACTTCTAATTCACTTGCTAGTTTTTCTAATCTATCTTTTCTTCTGGCAACTAAAACTAAATCGTATCCCTTATGTGCTAAAACTCTAGCTATATCTCTTCCTATACCTGATGATGCGCCTGTAATTAATGCTAACATATTATCAACTCCTTATAATTTAGTTTCCCAAAAAAACGAGTAATCTATACACGTTTTTCTATAACTTCCAATAATGCTGGGAGCATTTGTTTTTTTCTTGACACTAAATTATCTATGTATACCCCTTCATATATTTCATTTAAATCAAAAGCATCTTTTACAATATCTTCAGAATTATTATTGTAAATAACATATGAACCATTTTTATAGACATCTGTTATGAATAAAACTACACAAAGATAAGAGTTTGATATCTCATTAAGCTTATCAATATATTCAGAAATATGTTCTTCTATTTCATTAAAGTCCATAGTCATAACTTGGCTAATTCCAATTTGATGATTACCAACATTATAAGATTTAAAATCTTGATTTATTATGTCATTTACAGATATTCCTTTAATACTTGAAGCTGCCTTAAACATTTCGTAACCGTAAGCATCAATATCTACTTTGGCTAGTTTAGCTAATTTACTGGCTGCAAAAATATCTTCTTCTGTTGTAGTAGGACTTTTAAATACCATTGTATCTGATAATATAGCACTTAACATTAAACCAGCGATATGTTTTGGAATTGCTACTTTAGCTTGGATAAACATATTGTAAAGTATTGTACAAGTGCAACCAACAGGCATGCTTCTAAAATTAATTGGGACATTAGTTCCGATACTACTTAAGTTGTGATGATCAATTATTTCTGTTATTTCAGCTTCCTCGATTCCTATCGCACTTTGACTAAAACCATTATGGTCCACTAATATAACTTTTTGCTTAGTATAATTATCAACACTAGTAACCTTGAGTAGGCCTAAACATTCATTTTTATTGTTTACAACAGGATAGTTAGTATGTCCAGTTTTGTTAGCTAAGCTTATAAAATCTGTACGGTAATCTTTATTATTGATAGTTAGAGGTTTATTATTTAAATTAATTGATAAAATACTATTACTTAAAATGATTTTTGTAGCTGTATCAAAACTATTATATTTAGTTATTATTATATTTGTTCTGTTCTTTTCAGCTTTTTTTAGTAATTTTTTTGGTAATTCATGATTTCCCGTTAAAACTATTAATTTTACTCCTGATTCAATAGCATATTCTAATACTTTATATCTATCTCCGCATATTAATATATCTTCTTTGCCTAATTTTACTTCTTCTTGAAATGTTTTACTTTGATAAGACGCTACTGTTACTTTACCTTTAATTCTCTCATCAAATTCTAAACAAATATCACCTTCTAGACTATCTAAAATATTTTGATAGCTTGTATTAACTTTTTCGTTATCACCACTTATTAAGAATTTAGCGATTTCTTTTAAGGTAACAAATCCTGTAAGTTGTTTTTTATCATTTACTATTGGAATAGCAGTTATATTGCTTTTTTGCATATAATTAAATGTACTCAAAATAGAATCATTTTCATGAATAATTGCTTTTTTATTATATTTTATATCTTTAATTTGTACTTTGGTATCATTTAAATAATCTGGACACTTAACTTTAAAATAATCTAAAACAAATTTTGTTTCAGTACTAATATGTCCTAACACTTTAGGTATTGTGTTTTTTCCTTCTTCATTCATTAAATATGACAAAGCTATACTAGCACATACACTATCTGTATCAGGATTTCGATGGCCAAATATAAAAGTTTGCATAAAACCCACTTCTTTCTTAAATTATTATATATCATTTTAGCACAATTCATCATAAAATGCAAAAATTTTCTTTTAATTTATTTTTAGGCAATTATATTACTTTTTTAGGTGTTTGTCCTTATCCTAATATTATTACTTTCATAGTATACGTTAGGAGGTAATTAAAAGTGTTATTTGAAGATAATATGTTTGATGTTAATTTATCATTGTTTATGCCTGACGTAGATTTTAGCCGTGATAATAAAATATTAGAACCAATGGAAGGTTTCTTAAGAGGAAATATGTTTAAAGATGAATATGTTCCTTATAAGAATTTAACTTATTTTAAACTTAATCCATCTAGTGAAAAAGAAAAAATGCTTTATAAAGTTATGGCTTTATCTTTTGCTATCAACGACTTAAATCTATATTTGGATTTGCATCCAGATAAAAAAGATGTTTTTGATCTATTTAAAAAATATTCTCAAGAAAAAGAAAAACTATGTAATGAGTATGAAAAACTATATGGACCATTAGAGGTAACTGGTACAACTGGTTCTAAATTCGATTGGATAGATTCTCCTTGGCCTTGGGAAAATAAAGGAGGTAGTATGTATGTTTAAATATGTTAAACACACTAATTTTCCAATTAATATTAAGAAAAAAGATTTAAGAATGGCTAAATATTTAATCTCTCAATTTGGTGGCGCCAATGGAGAACTTGCTGCTTCTTTAAGATATTTTTCTCAAAAGTTTAGTATGCCTGATGATTACGGAAAAGCTTTACTTAATGATATCGCTACTGAGGAACTAGGACACTGTGAAATGATTGCTGGAATGGTTGCTCAGCTTACAAAAGATGCTTCTATTAGTGAATTAGAAGCTGTAGGCTTAGGTGGAAGATTTACAGAACATGGTAAGGGTGTTTATCCTACTAATGCTGATGGTGCGCCTTTTACAGCTACTTATTTTGCGGTTACTGGTGATCCTCTAGCAGATATTATGGAAGATATGGCAGCTGAGGAAAAAGCACGTGCTGTTTATGAAAATTTGATTGATTTAACTAATGATGAAGATGTACTTAGACCACTTTTATTCTTAAGACAAAGAGAAATAGTTCATTTTAATCGTTTTAAAGAATTATATGAATATTATAAGAAAAAGGGTTATTAATAATTTAATACCTTTTTTCATTTCAAAAAAACATTAAGATTTTTTTCTCTTAATGTTTTTCTTCTTAGTATTTTTCTTACTCTTAGTATTTGTTGATTTTTTCTTGTTACTATTAGTTTTCTTTTTCTTATTGTTGTTTTTATTACTCTTTTTAGCACTATTGTTGTTTTGTTTAGTGCTAGTTTTTTTAGGATTGGATTTATGACTATTTCCTTTATTTGTGTTATTCTTAGTTTTAGAAGAGCTATTATTAGTAGTAGTAATCGACTCTTTTTCTTTATTAACTTTATCTTTATTATCATTTGATAATTTTGTTTTGCTGTTATCTTTCGCTACTACTGTCTTATCACTAGATGTAGTAGCTTTTTTAATTTTTGTTTCAGATTCTGTTTTTTCTACTACTGTAATATCTGCTTTCTTTTCTTTATCTTCTTTAGTAATATTAACAATAATTTCTGATAATGCTTTTTCTTCTGCTTTTTTCTTTTCTAAAACTTCTTTATTATCAGCTTTATTAATTTGTTCAATTACATTTTCTAATGCTGATTTTTGTTTTTCTAAAGTTTCTCCAGTATCGTACTTAGATGTGTTTACATGTACTTTATCACTTAAAACTGTAGTTTTTAATTTCTTAGTTTCAGTTGTAATATTATTGTTAATCTTTGTAGTTTCTAGTTTAATACTGTTTTTATCCTCTTCAATTTTGATTTTAGGTGTAACTTTTTTCATAAATAATTTTTGAATGATTGCTATTTCACTTAATTTACGACGTGGTGAAATAGGGATATTTTCTTTAATTGACTTACGTTTAACTTTTGCTTCTTTTTGTTTATCGTGAGTAAGCTTAGACTTTTTATTTTTGTCTTTCTTAGCTTTGATAGATTTTATTTCTTCTTGTGGTATTTGAATCATTTGCTCTATTATTGGTAAAACTGGTTTTAAATTTTTAACTTTTATATTTTTTATTAGTTTTTTTATACCAATTATAATAAAGGAAAGAATTATGCAAGCCAGAGTTATAAAATATGCTCCTATTATTGCGATAAAAAATATATCAATGTTGTCAAATCTTTCCATTATACCACTCCTACTTATATTTTATTTTATTTTTGGATTATACAAAGCTACTTCTAACTTATTATTATTCTTTACTAAATTTAAAGTACCTTCTTTATCATATCCTAAATCTTTTTTATATGTAAAACGCATTGTTACTTTATAACTTTCAATAGTTTCTTTGTTTATTTCAATTTCTTCTTCTTTGAAATCAACTATTTCCACTTTTGTTATTTCTGGTAACTCTTGAACTCTATCCTTATATGTATTATCATATATATCACTATAAATTGTATCCATTGCTTTATTCTTAAACATTTCTTGTTTGTCATTTAATATATATTCTAAACTTCCGACGTCATACTTATTTATTTTATTACTTAATGTGTAAAAGTCAATAATAAATAATTTTGAAAGTATTTTTGCATATTCTTCTTCATTTATTTCTTCAGCATTCAAAACACTTTCTAATTCTTTGAACGTTTCTTTCATATACTTTGTATCACGGTCGTCTAATGTATAACCATATTTTTCTATATTTGATATTATTTTAGTTTCAATTTTTGGTTTTGATTCTTTATCTTTTTTTAAAAATAATTTTGATAAACCAATTATACTTACTAAGATAATTAATATTGCTATTAAAGTCATCCCTATTTTATACTTTTTTCTCATTTATCTTTTGCTCCATTCTCTTTTATATTCTTGATGTTGTCCCCTTCATGCTTAATTAAATCATGTACTACTATAGCATTGGAAACTTCTAAAATATTCTCTGTTTTTTCAATTAGTCCCGAGATATAATCACTTTTAATTTCAGCACCATCTTTTATTATTTTAGTATCGCCTTTTGAACTATTATAATAAACTAAATTAGTTGTGAAGTTACCATTAGGATAAACTACAACATTATTATTTTTTATATTAAATATGTCATTACCTAATGCAAAATCATTTTTAATTCCAAGCATGTTTCCAAGTGTTGGCATTACATCATACATTCCCATCACATAATCAAATTTACCATTTAACTTATTTCTTAGTTCTTTATTCTTAGTCCATATAATTAATGGCGTATTCTTATTTAATTCATGATCATAATAATCATATTCTTTGTATGTAGGATCATTTTCGTCTTTTAATTCTCCAGTTTTATAATCATAGTTATATAAATAATTTTTTTGTGATAAACTTAATTTTGCATCATGATCTCCATATAACACAAATACTGTATTATTAAAATATTCTGAGTTATTAATATATTCTATAAATTCTCCTAATGCTGCATCAGCATAATGGGCACTCATAATATAATTTCCTACAGCAGAGCCATATAAATAATTTGTTGTCTTTGTTTCACATATTCCACTTTCATCGCAATCTCTAAAAGTTGTACTCATATCATACTCACCATATTTTTCTAAATATTTAAATGGTGAATGATTGGATAATGTTATAACCGTTCCCATGTAATTTTTATATTCTTCTTCTATCTGTTCTAATATAGGTACTGCTTGTTTAAAAAATAATTTATCACTTATTCCTAAATTAATGCAATCTTCACTTTGCAAATCATCATTAAAATCAAAGGCCTCTTTAAAATACCATCCAGTATATCCAAGTTTGGGATGCACATTAGACCTATTCCACATTGACATGTGGTTTCCATGCATACTGAATGTATAATAGCCCTTTTCTTTTAACAGTTTAGGAATTGTAACATAATCACGATCATAATATGATGTAAATATTGTTCCACTTTGAGCTGGCATTAAACTTGTTAAAAGTGTAAATTCTGTATCGCTTGAAGTTCCTGAACTTATTTGAGGATAAAACTTGCTAAAGAACATCCCTTCATTTGCTAATTTCTTAACATTTGGGACAGCTTCAACTCCTTTAAACTTTACATCCATTAGATATGTTTCCATACCTTCCATATGAACAAAAATTATGTTGTAACCCTCTAATATGTTTGTATACTGATTTTTATTTTTATATTTATCACGATCTTTACTAGTGAAGTATTCTCTAAATTTTAAAACAGCTTTATCATAGCCAAATAAGCTATTGAATTTTGGAGTTAATGTTTGAACTAAATCATTTCCTTGATACATTATGATACCAAATCTTTCAACAACTCCTGCCCTATTCCAACGTTTTTGAAGCTTTGAAAAATCATTGGGTGTTGCATCAATAAAGGTAATTCCTAAAGTTATTAAGCCTATAATAAAGGTAAAGCCAAACATTTTCTTGCTTTTTTCTACAGCGCTTATGTACTTATAATAAGCAGTTTTATATAATCTTTTGTGACATAGATAAAATAATATTGGAAAAATTATATATATAATATGCTCTATTTTTAAACGATCAAATATAGAACCTACTACTGTTTCAGTTTGACCTGCTGTTGCTAGTTCTCCAAATGAGGCAAATGAAGTAAAAAAGGTGTAATATATTGAATTTACTACTTCCATTATTGTAAATATTATTATTGTAATAAAGAAATAAATAAAGCGATTCTTAGGTTTTACTAAATAACTGAATGAACCAATAATTACAATTAAAGCTAAATCAACAAAAAAAGTTTCAAATCTAAATAAATTTTTAGTGCCAATAGTTAAAGCCCTAATTAATACTACTCCTATTAAAGATAGTATTACATAAGCTATAAATAGTCTATTTGTAGTTATATATTCAATAATGCTTTTTCTTATTTTTCTAAGCATTAGTGTTAATTTATTAATTGGCATTTTTACCTTTTCTTTCATAAACAACCTTCTTACTAAATCAATTATATAATAAATCAAGTAAATTTGCAATTTTTCCTTGATTTTTTTTATGTTTTTTGGTAGTATTGAGATATGCAGGTGTAGTACAGCGGTTAGTATGCGACCTTGCCAAGGTTGAGACGGCAGTTCGATTCTGCTCACTTGCTCCATTAAGAGAATTACTCACGCGATAGTGTGAGTTTTATATTGCAAATTTATCCTATTGATAATAGTTTAAGAATAAACAATTGATATTTTAAACAAATTTTTAAAGATATAGTTAATGTTTATATAATAAAAGTTATTAGAAAAACGTGATGTTTTTTCTGGATAGGAGTAAACTTTAATATATGCTAAATTCTAATATTTTATATTATTAAAATCATTATTCTTTTCATGTAGCGCATGTAATTTTTTAAATTCATCTGTCTTTTCTAATTCACATACTGATTTAGCTAGATTATCATAATAAACTTGATTGTGATTATGAACAAATAGTTTTTTATTTAATGATTGTTGTTCTAGTAAGAATTTTAACTTCGGATGATTGTCTAAAACAAAATACATTTGAGGTGGCATAAAGTTAGGAATCTCATTTCTAATCTCATCTAAACTAATCGGATTATCAAACAGCGCCAAAGATTTAATGGGTACTGCATTTATATCCTTGCTTAAAATGTATTCATCAACTCTTTTTAAAGTTTCTGGGTAATCCAAATAATTATTCCTTGTCAAATCTAAGCGAATAATTTTTCCTAATTCCATAACACCTATAACTTGTCTTGATTTTCCACTTAAATATAAATATGCTTTTGTTTCTTCATTGCAAAATCTTTTTCTATATTCGTATTTTTTAATTCCATATAATAAAGGCTTAAAATATTCTGGTCTAAAACTTAAAAATATTTCTTTCATATTTTGTCTCCTTATTTTATAATTTTTTAACAAGCTTAATTTTAATTATCCTAATTTATCTCCGTTTGATGCTTTTTTATCAGGAGTTATTAATATTACTCCCTCTTTACTATAAGTACCAAGTATTAATACTTCTGATATAGTATTTGCAATTTGCCTTGAAGGTAAATTTACGATTGCTAAAACTTGTTTATCTATTAAATCATTTGTTTTATAAATTTCGGTTATTTGAGCTGAGGATTTTTTTATCCCCAACTCACCTAAATCAACTTCTAATTTATAAGCTGGCTTTTTAGCTTTTGTATTAATTTCAGCTTTAATTATTGTTCCCACTCTTATATCTAATTTTTGAAAATCTTTTATTGTTATCATACTGTCTCCTTTCTTTATTTAATCATAACTTTTATAAATTTGATAGCACTTTATTCTCTTTTACTATTTTTTTAAGCTTTGGATTTATTTTTCTTAAATCTTTTTTTATTTGCTTAAACTCTTCTTTGGTCTGATATTTATTATTGTCTATACAATATATTAAATATCTACTAGCTGCTACTGTAAATAATACTTTTGCTAAATCTCCATCTATAACTTTAAAATTATCTTTCCATTCTTCATAAGCTAAATATGCATTAATATACCAATAATGAGTATTAGACTCTTCATCATAAATACTTTCTATTAAATCCATTTCCTCCTTTCGATCACATATAAAATAAATTTCTACATTGTCTGTTTCTTTCATACAATTGTTCCTTTCTGTGTTTTAATAATACACCATAAACATTTGTATGTCAAAATACAGATTTTTTAGAATCTGCTTAGGAGAAATTATAAAATCTGCTTAGACAATTTTTAAATATTTGTTGGAAAAATGTTCAATTTTTAACTAAAAGTATAAAATCTGTAATTTTTAAAAAATTTTTATATTATATTTTAGAGGCTGTTTTTTGTTTTCTTATATCAAAAATATATACATTTAATAAACTTCTTAGGTGTTCAGTATAAACATATTTTCTTATATATTCATTAACATTTTTGTTTTCTTCATCTGTAAATACAAGGAATATAAAGAAAGCATTATCATAGTTATTAGCATATTTTTTAAAAGTATCTAAATATTTATCATTTAAATTATTGGAATCAACTATAGTAAAATAAATTGAAACCTTGGTTTCTTCTAATCTTAATTTATAGAAGTCTACTTCTATACGATTTTTAAAAACTCTAAAATCCCATGCTATATCTATTGGCTGATTGTGAAAATAAGATAAAATTATATTATTAAGTGTAATCTGTATTCTTTTTAAATCAGCTGGTTTTGATCTTTCCCAAAATAATTTATAGTAACCTTTATTTTTAATTTCATCAAATAAAAATGTTAATAAATCGCTGATCTCTCCTGATAGAGTACAGTTCCCTGTAGGGTATTTTTCTCTAATATCTTTTGGTAGTATATCATAATAATAATCTAAATTAACTCCCATATGCTTTGTTAAACTATCGTCTCCTATACTACTAGTATTTATAAAATATTCGATATATTCAAAGTCCATATCTTCAAATAAACTATCATAATATTCAAATGGATCATAGTAAAATTCTTTTAACTCTTCTTTAGATAACTCTTTATATTCTTCATACTCTTCATTTACTATTTTATCTATCATTTCTTTAGCTGTTTTATCAAAATACTTGTTGTTATAACTCTTTAAACTTTTTTTCTTATCGTTCATTTTATCAATAATAGCACATAGTACTACCTCATGAAAAGCATCGAGTTCATAATATACCTTATTATTTGTATAATGATATATATCATTTAATACTCTTAAACTTTTTTCCTTTTGTTCTTTATATAAATAATTAGGGATATATGATTTTAAAAACCTTTCTCCAACTTCTCTTTCATTTAATCTTTCTATCTTCATAAATTTATGAATAATATAATTATAAAACTCAATGCTATTAGAGTTAAATATTAACATCTTTGCTCACTTCACTTTCTAATAAATTATCAAAATATAACTTTAATTTATCATATATTATTCGATCTACATTTTTAAATGAGTTGTTTTTATTATATTTTGTTTCATTTACTAAGTACATGAAAAAACTATCTGCAAAAAGAGTTTGAGCATCTATTGAACTAGTATTTAATCCGTTAGTATAAGGTTGCATAGCTGCTATAAATTTTTGTAAAATGTCTTGATAATCCTTATTTAAAGACCATAATAAAATTAAACCTATATTATATATAAAAGTATATATTGGATACCCTGAATTTGTAGGTGAATCTTCTTTCATGTAAGTGCAAACTATTTTATATTCATTGCAATTTATGGAAGGTATAACACATGTATTATATTCTTTGCTCTCTTCATTAATTATGTATATATTTAGTTTTATCTTTCTTAAAAGATTATATAAATAATTATTTTTCTTTTTTATTAGCTTAAATATTTCTATTATTTCTTCTTTAGTTATTCGTTCTGGATTACTAGGATATTTTAATGTTTCTATATAATTTATTAAATCTTTAATATCTTTATTAAAATCTTTATCATTTTTGATACTAGACATAATGTCTAAAACAAGTTTTTTTAAAGAATCTTCTTTATATATATTATAAAAACTTTCTTCATCTAAAAAGCTTAGTCTATAGTCTTTATTATCTGTGGTTAGTTTATGTAGTTTTTCTATATATTCAAGTTTATATTCGTAATTATGTATTTTGTCAAAATTATTTTTTAACGTTTTTAAATATAATAATATTTCATTATGGTTAGATAAATCATTTATCTTATAAATTATTTTAAAATAGTTATTAATATTTTTATCAATTTTTTTATAGATAGATTCATTATGATTAATTATTACTGTTTTATTAATTCTTAAGTCTAATATTAATATTTCAATATATTCATGATATTCTTCAGTATCTTCACGGCTTTTTATTAAATTTCTAGCTTTTTCCATATCTTTGTCATTAAAAACTAATACTATATAATAAGCTTTTTTACAATGTGATGCTTTCATATATTTTATTAATTGACTTTCATATCCTTGCTTTAAATAACTACTACTAGCTTTCTTTAATTCTATTATAACTATCTCTTCTGAATTTTTATAAAATTTAAAATCTATTTTACCATTGCCATATTGTGGTTCACGATTAATGTCTATTTCTTCTTTATAAAAATAAGCGTCTATAAAACATTGTAATGTTTCTTGAATTTCAGGCTCTGATGTGGGACTTTCATTTACCCAAAAAAGATTTGCTAAGTCTCCCTTATCTATTTGCTCTTGCAAAAACTTTAAGAATTCATTAATACTTTGATATAAGCTATTATTTGAAACAAAATTTTTCTTAATTTTATTTGGTAATATATCTTGATATGCGGTAATTAAATTAGGGTTTTCTTTTAAATATTTTTCTATTTTATTATTACTGAAATCTTTTTCAAATTTAATTAAATATTTATCATTAGAAAATATTTCTAAATACCACTCTTCGTTATATAATTTTTTTAAAATTTGTTTCTTTTCTAGTTTATAACTTTTTAGTTTCTTCTCTATTTCTTTTTGATATAACTTATCATCTTTTAATGTTTCATAAATATTTGCTTCCTTTAAAAAATGATATAATGCTAATTTAGAAAAACTATCTAGAATATGATAAAATTTGTCATTAGTCCAACTTAGTAAATTATTGAAAGTATTTTCACATTTTTCAAATTGCTCCCTTTTTAAATGCTTAGGCATTACTGTGTCTACTAAATCCTCAAAACTGTTTTTGTTTTCTAGTTTAACATGTTTTAATAAATAATGAATTGTAGTATTTTTAATTTCTATATGTTTACTACTAAATAATATCATATTATTCACCCCTATAAATATAGATTTTATTTTATCATAATTGTTTATATTTTAATACTTTAAACTATAAAAAAAATTCCTTATCGGAATTTATTCTTGTACTTCACTAACTATATACATATTTAAGTCTACTTTTTTATTTGTTATTTCACTAGTGATACTATCTTCATCAATCCATACACGAACATATTTTGTAGCTCCATTTGCTCCTGCGGCTAAATTTCCTGAATCAATTTGAAAATATGTTTTTCCACCTTCTGTAAATGTTGGTGTAATTGAACTTAATACCTTAGCAGTATTTCCTGTTGTGGCATTTCCATCTGTTGAAACTTTTATCTTACTTATATCCATTGTATTAGCAGTATTAGCATATATATATATTTTATAATTAGCAGGTAAATTACTATCTGTATTTTTAACAGTATAACTAACAGGTGTAGATTTTAATCCTGTAGTTTGATCTACAGGTTCACTAACATTTAATGCACTAACTCCTGTTACTGTAAGTTTTAAAGTTCCTGCTGTTATAATCTGATTATCTGTATTCTTTTTAACATCAAAAAATATCGCATAGCTAACCCCAATTACTGAAATTGCTACTAATGCTACTGCTATAGCAATCACAGTTGTTTGCTTTTTGATAATATCCTTTACTTTCATTGTATATCACCGTATCATAATGATACCACAAAAAAGCGATAAAATACAAGTCTATTTTATCACTTTTTTAAAAATTATTTATTTCTTCGAAAATATAATGATATGTATTTGCTTTATCACTTGTTTTTACCTTTATATTATAAGCATCTGTAGTAGCAACAATATTTTTATCAATAAGTGTAAATACTCTATTATTATTTGCTTCTTTTCTATAAAAATCATTTAATGTGTACTTTTTATTGTTTATTAGTACTATTGTTTCAAGAGACACATTTATATTTGTTTCTAAATAAACTTTATAATTTTTATTAATTGCATAATTATTTTCTATGGTTAAAAAGTCAGTTTCGTTTTCTCTCTTTTCTTGAAAATTTAATTTACAATCTTCAATTTTAATTACATTGATATCCTCAATTTTAGCAAAAGCACTCCACGCTGGTATGGATAAGCCTACTAGAACTATAATTATTGATATTTCTATAATTTTACCAAACATTAATTTATTTATTTGTTTGATTAATCTTTCTTTTTCTGGCAAGCTTATCCCCCCAAAACTTGGGAGTTATTATAACACTCAATAATATTAATGTCAAATGTTATTTTTTTAATGTACTTTTATATTAGATTGTCAATCTTTTTTCATTTGTTTCTTTTTTAAATAGCGGCCATATAATTCATATAAAGAGTAAATTAAACAAAATAATAGTACAAAAGCGATTAACATTTGCCACATCATTTTAAATGGAATTATCATTATTATAAACGATACTATAGATATAATAAAACTATTAATTAATGTTATACATATTATTGCTTTGTCAGTATCTATCTTTTTAAAATCTAATTTAAACTTAGCTATTAAATAATCTAATTCTCCAATGTTTTTGATTTTCTTCTTTTTTCCTTTTTTTGTAACTCCTTTATTTTTAATTATTTCTAACTTCTTTTTATTGATTAAAAAATAATCTACTATAAATACTAAAATAAATGCTCCTAGGCTTAAATAAATTGAAATTTTATAATCCATTTTGCTTTCTCCTTTTTTTAAATATAACTTTAATTATACTCTATTATCTTTGTCATATATTCATAATTCTATATCAAGTTTAAATTCTAAAAAATGATGCTTAAAGCACCACTTTCTTTACTACTTTTTTATTGTACTAAATTTCTGATACATATTCAAGCAGTTTAATAAACATTCTAACAAATATATCGCTTAGACCCTTTCTTTTTAGTTTTCGTATTTCAATACGTTTTTTACTAATGTCTAAGTTACTAAACATAA
>CAJUNE010000008.1 GCA_910587745.1 uncultured Bacilli bacterium | reverse complement strand
TTGTTCCTTTTGCTATTTCTATCTCTTCTGTTAATTTATACTTTGCTCTTGTTGTAGTTATAGTTATCGCTGAAGTGATGCATACTAATATCAAACCTCCTATTATAATTTTTCTTTTATGATTTTTTCTTATCCTCTCAAATTGCATTATTTATCCCTACCTTCTAGTTCTAAATAATGAGCGCTCAATTATATTAGAATTTTATCATTTATATTTTATATTATACAAGATAAGGCTTGTATAGTCAACACAAATAATCACTTGTATGAGAAAATTGAAAAGGTGAATTATATGAATATTAATAGATTAAAAGATATTAGATTAGATAGAGATTTTAAGCAAATAGATATTGCAAATGTCTTAGGAATTAAGCAGCAACAATATAGTGAATACGAAAGAGGAATCGTTTTAATATCTATTGAAAAGTTAAATATATTAGCAGATTTTTATAATACTTCTGTTGACTATTTAATAGGTAGAACAGATGAAAGAAAATCTTACCCTAAAAGTTTATTAAAATAAAAAAATAAGACTACATTTTGTAATCTTATTTTTCTTCTTGATTTAAGCCATATTTACGGTTAAATTTTTCAATAGTTCCAGTTTTCTTTACTTTACCTTGAGCTCCTGTATAGAATGGATGACATTCACTACATACTTCAACTTGAATATTATCTTTGCTTGAATGAGTTTTAAAAGTAGCTCCACATGCACATGTAATTGTACACTCTTTTTGATCTGGATGTATTCCTTTTTTCATTTATTTTTCCCTCCCGCCATATCAAAATTTTTTGACATAGTTAATTTGTTTGTCTTAAGTATTATATCACATTTTTTAAACTTTACAATACTTTTTTATTTCATTATATATAGCAAGATGCCCTTGATAGTTAATATAATAACTTTTATTATTTAAATAATACTCTTTTTTGTTAATTATATTAGTAATATCTATAAACGTAAAGTTATTGTTTATTGCCTCTTCTCTTAACATAGCATTTAATTTTTCTATAGTTTGTAGTTCCTCTATTTTTATAGTATATAAACCTATTATGAATACTTTCTTATTATTTAACATTTTAATCATACTAAATAACTCTTTTATATCATCTTCATACTCTAATATCTGTTGCTTTGTTATTTTATCTTCAGATAACTCATCCATACCAATTGATATAGTTAAAATATCAGCCTCATTTATTGCTCTTTGAATCTCTATTTTATTATCTTTAAAGCTTTTAGCCTTATTTTCTTTTATTTCATATATTAATTCTCGGGCTGTTTTACCAAAGCTTCCAAATTCATAATATTTATCTAATTTATGAATGTTTTCATAATCTTTTTTTAGATAATCATTGTAACTATATCCTTCTATGTTGTAAGGAGTCATTCCAATGGAAACACCATCACCTAAAGATACTATATTTATTTCTTCTTTTCTAGTATAGAAGTAAATAATAATTGATAAAATTGAACCCAATATGGCAATAATTACAATCTTTTTTTTCATAATACACCACCAAAAAAATATAGTATATTATACTATATTTCTTTTAATTCTATTTTAGCACCTATATTTGTTAGCTTTTCCTCAATGTTTTCATATCCTCTTAAAATATGTTCAACATCTGTTATAATTGTAGTTCCTTCTGCGGTTAATCCTGCTAAAACAAGTGCTGCTCCTCCTCTAAGATCGGTTGCTACTACTTCACATCCCTTTAATCTTGTGGGACCTTCTATAATAGCATTCATGCCATTTACTTTGATATTAGCTCCCATTTTATTAAGAGATGGTACATGTCCCATTCTATTTTCCCATATTGTTTCTTCAAATAATGATTTTCCGTTTCCTTGCGTTAATAACACACTCATTGGCTGGCCTATGTCAGTTGGAAAACCAGGATATATCAAGGTTTTAATGTTAATAGGCTTTAATTCATTAACTTTATTTATTATTATATTATCTTTATTAATAATTAGATCTACTCCCATCTCTTGTAATTTGGAAGTTAATGCTTCTAAATGTTCTGGAATAATATTGTTTATCTTTAAATCTTTGCCACATAAAGCCCCTAAAATAATATATGTTCCAGCTTCAATTCTATCTGGTAATACACTGATTTTTCCACCTTGTAATTTTGGTACGCCTGTAATTATTATTTCATCAGTTCCAGCACCTTTGATATTAGCTCCCATTGTTATTAAGTAATCTGCAATATTTACTATCTCTATTTCTTTGGCTGCATTATGAATAATTGTAGTTCCTTCAGCTAAAACTGCCGCAAACATAATATTTATTGTAGCTCCAACACTTGGAAATTTTAAATAGATGTCTGTCCCTTGTAATTTGTCTGCTTTTAGTGTGTATTTATTTCCTTCAATAGTAATATTAGCTCCTAAAGCTCTGAATCCATCTAAGTGAATATCGATTGGTCTAGTTCCAATATTACATCCTCCGGGTATATATATTTCGACAAATTTTTCTCGCCCTAAAAGAGCTCCCATAAAATAGTAGGAAGCACGCATACGACTTGATAAACTCTCTTCTATGACAGCATTCTTTAATTTTGTAGTATCTATTGTTAATTTATCTTGCTCTAAATTACTTTCGCAATTTAATATATTTAGTATATCTAATAACGCATCTCTATCTGATATATTAGGCACATTCTCTATCACCGATGCTCCATTAGCTAAAATACTGGCAGGTATTAAAGCTACTGCACTATTTTTGGCTCCGCCTATTTCAATAGTTCCAGAAAGAATATTATTTCCTTCAATTATCATTTGTTTCATTTTCAACACACCCTTACTTCAAAAGTATAAGTTAGGCACTTATACTATCTTTTATGTTTGTTATTTTTTTTGGTGCTTAATTTTTTATAAATTACCAATTATACTATATCTAGAATAATCTCTTTTGTCAATTATAATGTTTCTTCTTTTCCAAAACATGATAGATATTTGACTTTTTTGAATAAAAATTTTTATTTTAGCCCTAATTATAATTGGTGATGCTATGAAAAAAATTATTATTGTTTTATTTGCTTTTAGTTTATTGTTTATTTTTAGTAGTAAAGAAAATGATATTATTATTCCTAATAATGCGATTAGATTTAGAGTAGTAGCTAATAGTGATTCTTTAGAAGATCAAAATGAAAAGTTAATTATTAAACAGAAAATAGAAAAAGAAGTTTATAATCTTATTGGTAATGCTAATAGTTCTTTAGAAGTAAATAATATTTTAGAAAGCAACTTAGAAAATATTGATAATATTGTTAAAAGCTATAATGTTCCTTATAATATAAATTATGGTAGTAATTACTTTCCTACTAAGAATTATAAAGGTGTTATGTATCCTGCGGGTAATTATGATTCTCTAGTTATTACCTTAGGTAAAGGCACTGGTTCTAATTTTTGGTGCGTTTTATTTCCGCCTTTGTGCTTACTTGATAATGAAAAAGAAGATGTGGGAGAAGTTGAATATAAGTTTTATGTAAAAAAACTCTTAGACAGGTTCTAATAATATAGCCCCCTAAATAGAATTTCTTAGGAGGCTTCTTTTATGCAAATACTTAGTATTCTTTTAATTGGAATTGCTCTTTCGATGGATACTTTTTCTTTATCTTTAAGTTTAGGAACTTTTAATATAACTAATAAACAAGCCCTTAAACTTTCTATAATTGTAGGTATTATGCATTTTTTTATGCCTATTATTGGAATGCTTTTAGGTGAAAAGCTTATTAATCTTTTTGAACTTCAATGTGACTTTTTACTTGGTGTTATTTTATTATTTATTGCTATTCAAATGATTATAGACCTTATTAAACATGAAGAAAACTCTTTTAATCTTAATATACTAGGGATGTTTTTATTCGCTTTAGGTGTTAGTTTAGATAGCTTTTCGGTTGGTCTTGGAATAAAAGCGATAACTGATAATATAAACTTAGCAACAAGTATTTTTGCAATCTGTAGTTTTATTTTTACTTTTACAGGTATTATGATTGGTAAGTTTGCTAATAAATTTATTGGAACTTATGCTAGTATTTTTGGCGTCGTTATTTTACTTATTCTTGGAATAGTCCATATAGTTTGACATTTTATTATTTAAATGATATACTTTCTATACTTAGTTATCTTTGATTATTTCATTTTAGTGAAAGGATTTTTTTTATGCAAGAAAAGAAATTAAAAATGGATAGGAAAGGATACGAAAACTACCAAAGTAAAATTGAAAAACTTGAATTGGAATTGGCTGAAGTAAGAAAATATAAGGGAGAAGTAGCGATTTTTCAAGGGGATACTTGGCATGATAACCCCGATCTTGATTATACAGAAGCTAAAGAAAAAAGATTGATGTTTAGAATTGCTAAAATGAAAAATAATTTGAGTAATATTGAGATTATAGAAAAAAGTAGTAATTCTAATGTTGTTTGTATAGGTGATACGCTTAAAATTATAATTGATGATGGTATTTTGATTGAAGAATTAATAATAGAGCTTGTTAGTGATGTATCCGACATATCTGATGATGTTAATCAGGTTTCGGTTAATAGTCTATTGGGACAAGCTATTTTAAATGTAGAAGTAGGAGAAACTACGGAATATACCGCTTTAAATAGTATTATTAAGGTAAAAATACTAGAAAAAATTAATTAAAAAATTATTTCCTGGGAAATAATTTTTATTTGGGAAATAATTTTTTCTATTTTGTTTCAATTCTAGCAAATAATATTTTGGGCTCATTTAATTTTTTGTTTATTTCTAGTTTGCCAAATTCATTTATTGAATCGTAACTTGTTTCATTAGTATTTAATTGGTCAAATATATTCTCAGATGTTGTTGGAATATATGGACTTAATAAAATTGCACTTATTCTAATACTTTCTAACAAATTATATAGTACTGTTGCTAATCTTTCTTTTTTAGATTCATCTTTAGCTAAAATCCAAGGTGTGGTGTCATCAATATATTTATTGCATTTCTTTAATACTTCCATTATTTCGTCAATCGCTTCATTAACCTTTAAAGCATTCATCTTTTCTTCAACTATACTTTTAAGATTTAATACACTTCTAATTAGCTCATTATCTAAATCTTCAGTTACTTTAGGATTTAATATTTGACCTTCAAAATATTTATGACTCATACTTATAGTTCTATTTACTAGATTTCCTAGTGTATTAGCTAAATCAGTATTTGTCCTAGTAATAAGGGCTTCTTCTGAAAAATTGCCATCACTTCCAAATGGTACTTCACGTAAGGCATAATATCTTACAGCATCTACACCATAACTTTCTATATATTCTCTTGGATCTTTATAATTTCCTAAACTTTTAGATATTTTACCACCATTTATAATTAACCAACCATGGCCGAATACTTGTTTTGGAAGTTCTAAATTTAAGGCCATTAATAAACAAGGCCAAATTATTGTATGGAATCTTACTATTTCTTTACCAACTAAATGTAAGTCTGCTGGCCAGTATTTTTGGAATTTTTCATTTGATTCATCTGGATAACCTAGTGAGGTTATATAATTTGATAAAGCATCTACCCATACATATACTACATGCTCAGAATCAAAATCTACTGGTATTCCCCATTTAAATGAAGTTCTAGAAACGCATAAATCCTCTAATCCCGGCTTTATAAAGTTATTTAACATTTCATTTTTGCGAGATATTGGAAGTATAAAATCTGGATGTTTATCATAAAATTCAACTAATTTATCTTGGTATTTTGATAATTTGAAAAAGTACGCTTCTTCACTTACTTCTTTTATTTCACGACCACAGTCGGGACATTTTCCTTCTACAAGTTGACTTTCAGTCCAAAAAGATTCACAAGGTATGCAATATAAACCTTTGTATTCACCTTTATAAATATCTCCTTGGTCATATAGTTTTTTAAATATTTTTTGTACTGCACTTTCGTGTTCTTTATCTGTTGTTCTTATAAAATAGTCATATGATATACCTAAAGATTGCCATAAATCTTTAGCATTTTCTATTATTTTGTCAACATATTCTTTTGGTGTTACGCCTGCTTCTTTAGCTTTTTTTTCTATTTTTTCACCATGTTCGTCAGTTCCAGTTTGAAAAAACACATCATATCCTGTTAATCTTTTATATCTGGCGATAGCGTCTGCGATTATTGTTGTGTAACAATGTCCAATATGAAAATCTGCACTTGGATAATATATTGGTGTTGTTATGTAATATTTTTTATTCATTTTTATCACTCTTTCTTCTATAAAATTTCTCTTAATTCTGATAAAGCTCTAACTCTTGTTAAGCCATCACTTTCCTCTTTTTTATTATAATGAATTGCTTTTAATCCCGCATTAATAGCTCCTTCATAATCCATTCTAAGATTATCTCCTATCATTAAGCATTCTTCTGGTAAATAAGGACCACAAGCTTCTATAAAACTTCTAGCATCTGGTTTATTATATTTTTCACTTCCATATATACTTGTAAAAAACTCTTTTATGCCTGCTGTTTCTAATCTTTTGCTTTGAGAGGCAGTAAATCCATTAGTTAAAACTGCTAAATCATATTTTTCTTTTAAATATTTTAAAGTTTCAATTAATTCTTCAGTCGCTGGCAGGGCCATATCGCCTAAATATTCTATCCAAGCTTTAATAAATTCTAGTGCTACTTCAATTCCTAGTTGCTCTTTTATATGTTTGCGAAAATTTTCGTAACTATAATTGTTATAATGCTCTTCATAAGTTGCATATGCTCCATCCATTTCTTCATATGTCTTTGGAATATTATATTCTTCTACTGCCTTTTTAACTGCTTCTAAATAATCATTACTCCAAGGTATTAACGTATTATCTAAATCAAATATTATTCTTTTAATATTATTCATTTTTTCCTCCTTAAAAACAAATAAAAACCATAAATTAAGGACGCATAGTTTTGCGCGGTACCACCTTAATTCATGATTTTTTTCATGCTCTTTTTCCTTAACGCGGATTTACGATTAAACTCCAGAGTCATCTTCTATATTATTTAATATTCGTTTTCATCAACCACGAACTTTCTTTAATTAAAATAATATATACTCATTCCTTCAACATTTAAGTTGAGTTCATTATATTACATACTATATTATATGTCAAGTTTCTTTGAAAAAATACTTGATACTAATTTACCAATACTGGCTTCATTTGTTAAGTTCTCTTCACTATATAATATTACTAAGCCAATACTATCATTTAAAGAAATTATTGGTATAAATACGAAGTTTCCGGATATTTCAATATTTTCAAATGCTATGGTTTTATTTCCTTCTAATACTTCTCTTTCTTCAATTATATTTATAAATTCTTGTGGAAGGCTTTTATTTATTAATTCTTCTTTAAAACCACTTTCTGATATAACTTTTTCTCTATCTGTTATCATAATTTTATAATTAAATTCACTATTTATTAATTCACATAAAGAACTTGCTAAATCTGTGCTTGTAGACATTCGATAATATTTTTTTAAAATAATACTATCACTATCTGTGAATATCTCTACATTTTCGCCATCTCTTATCCCTAAGTTTCTTCTTATCTCTTTTGGTATTACTATTCTCCCTAATTCATCTATTCTTCTTATTACTCCAGTAGATTTCAAGGAACACAACTCCATTTCTAATATTAATATAAACTGCTTAGAGTTTTTTATACTAAAAAAAGAGCTTAGGCTCTAATTATTTTCTTCCACCAGAAGTTGGTTCATTGTTTCTACTTTGGATTTCTTCTTTTATTTGATAGTAGGTTTCTAAGTCTTGTTCTGTTACCCATATGACATTAGCAGTTAAAAGTGCTTGTTCAAATTCACTTACTAATTCTGGAGTTAATTGTCCTTTTGCTTTTATTTTTTTAAAAGTTTCATATATTATTTTATATTCAACCATTTTAACATTACAGCTGATTAATAATCTATACATATCTTTCAAGTCTGGTAATTCTTGAGTAATATCTTTCATTACAGAACTTGCTAAGATATCTCTATTAATTATATCAACTTCTTCTAAACTATAACATTCAGTTCCATCTGATGCTAAAAATGGCATTTCTGGTCTGGTTTTTTCTATTAATGGATTAGTTTTATATATTATCCCTTTCATATAAATTCTCCTTCTTGTTTGAGTATTTTATTATATTTTTTTTAGATTTGTCAAATTATAGATATGTTTTTATAAGTTCTAATAATGGGACAAATGTATAGAGAAAATGTTTATCATTTGATTTAATCATTAAAGAGATTTTTATTCTTTTGTTTTGATATTTGAATTTTAAATTAGGATTTATGTTGTAACTTTCTAAAAATAATTTATCTGCTTTTAAATTGTTAGAAATATCCTCTGGTAATTCTAATTCAACAAAGTTTCTTGTTTGGGTAACTCTTTTAATATTTAGCGAACTTGCTAATTTTTCAAACCATTCTTCATACATATATATTATTAAACTTTCATCTACTTTACCGAATCTGTCCTCTAATTCGGATTTGATTTGTTCTAATGTTTCTTTAGATTCTATCTCATTTATCTTATTGTGTATTTCTATTTTTATTTCATCATCTTTAACATAATCATCACTTATATGCGTACTTACATTAATTAGTGCAGTTGGTGATTCGTCATTATTTACTTCTTCGCCTTTAAGTTTCTTCATTTCTTCTTCGATCATCTGCATATATAGATTTATACCAACTGAATCAACAAAACCAGCTTGTTCACTGCCTAAAATATCGCCTGCTCCTCTAATGGATAAGTCTCGCATAGCTATTCGATATCCACTTCCCAGTTCTGTAAATTCTTTGATAGCTTCTAGACGTTTTATTGCTACATCATTTAACATTTTACTCTTATTATATAGAAGATAAGCATATGCTATTTTATTTGACCTACCAACTCTTCCACGTATTTGGTATAATTGAGATAATCCAAAATGGTCAGCATTATATATAATTAATGTATTCGCATTTGGTATATCAATACCTGTTTCTATAATGGTTGTACAGACTAAAATATCATATTTGTAATCAATAAAGTCTTCCATTATATTTTCTAATTCTTGTTTTGTCATCCTACCATGAGCGGTTATTATTCGGGCTTCAGGTACTAATTTTTTTAGTTTTGAACTTATACTTTCTAATTCATTAATGTTGTTATAAAGGACAAATATTTGACCATTTCTTGATAACTCTTTATAAATAGCATCTTTAACTATTAAATCTTGTTCTTCTAATACATAAGTCTGGATAGGATATCTATTTACAGGAGCGGTATCTATTACTGATAAATCTCTTAAACCTGACATAGCCATTTTTAATGTTCTTGGTATAGGGGTTGCTGATAAAGTTAAAACATTAACATCATTCTTATATTGCTTTATCTTCTCTTTATGAGTTACTCCAAAACGTTGTTCTTCATCAACTACTAATAATCCTAATTTTTTGAATTTAATATCATCACTTAATAAACGATGAGTTCCAAATACAATATCAATAGTTCCTTCTTCTAAACCTTTTAATATTCTTTTGGTATCTTTTGTACTAGTAAACCTATTTAATAACTCAATATTTAAAGGATAATCTTTAAATCTTTCTATCGCACTGGAATATTGTTGCTTAGATAGGATGGTTGTAGGACATAAATAAAATACTTGTTTATTATTAACCACAGCTTTAAACATTGCTCGAAAAGCAACTTCAGTCTTGCCAAAACCTACATCACCACATAATAATCTATCCATTGGTACTTGACTAATTAAATCTTTATCAATTTCATTTATAGCTTTTTCTTGATCTCTAGTTGGAGTGTATGCGAAAGATGAGGCAAAGTCTCTTTCCATTTCATTAGTTACATATTTTTCTCCTTGTAATGCTTTTCTTGCAGCGTATAACTTTAATAATTCTTCTGATATGTCTTTTATTTTTCGTTCTACTGCTCTTTTGGTTTTAGCCCAAGTTGTTGAATTTAATTTATTTATTTTAGGTTTTAATCCATCTTTACTAGCATATTTTAAGATTGTATTCATTTTCTCTACTGGAACATAAACTTTGTCATTACCTTCATATAGTATTTCTATATAATCTTTTTGTAAGCCATTTTGAGTAAGTGTTTTGATTCCATTATATATGCCTATTCCATGAGCCATATGAACTACATAGTCACCTAAATTTAAAGCATTTAAGTCTTTTATCTTACGACCTATCTTATAAGAATTTTTGTATTTTATTTCATTTGTTCTGGTTTCTTCAATATCATTGGCACTAATTATAACCTTTTTATCTATTATAAAGCCTTTTGTTAGACTTTTTGGTTCAACTTTATGGGGAACGTTTATTAATTCTTTTATTTGTTTTCTTTGATTCTCTTTAGGTAGAAAAAAAGTTATTTCGTAGCCTAAACGATACCATGAGTCACATTGTTCTTGTAATTTCTCAAAATTAGAACGGAAATTTGGTATTTCCTTACTTTCAATATTTAAAACATCTTTAGTATCTAATTTGCTATTTAAAAAATTTATATATATGTTATACTTCGGATTTATTTCATCAAGTGAAAACATAAATCTTGTATCACTTGGAAGATTTTTGGCTACACGAAATTCAAACATCTCTTCTTCTAGTTTTAAATAGGCTGCTTTGATTCTACTTTCATCAATGGTTACTACTATCGCATTACCTGCATAATCATATAATGAAGATTTATTCTCCGTTTTAATCTCACCATTATTTATTAAAGTTATTTCATCAGTAACACTTAATGACATCTGAGTGTTTTCATCAAAATATCTAATGGATTCAATAGTATTACCAAAGAATTCTAATCTTATGGGGTGCTCACTTAAAGTAATAAATATGTCTATTACGAAGCCTCTTACTGCATATTCACCCGTACTTGTTACGATTGTATCTCTTTTATAGCCTAATTCTTCAAGTATTTCAATTAACTTTTCACGATTAATATTCATATCTTTTTTTAGTTTAATGTTTAATTTATTTTGAACTTTTGTGTCCGTTAAGTATTTTAAATATCCCATTAAATTAGTTATTATTATACCTTTTTGACTCTTGATTTTTTCTAATGTTTCAATTCTGGTGGTTTTAAGTTCTGGAGAAATAGCTAAAGCTTGACTAGTAAGAAAATCATCCATAGGAAAAAGATATGTTTTATCTTCCAATGATTTAATACCACTATAAAGTTGGTTTGCTTCAAATAGTGTACTTGTTAGTAAAATAATATTTTCTTTCTTTTCTTGAAATAATTTGGCAACGTAAAGATGGGCTAACTCATTTGTTAACCCTACTATTGTTAAATTATTATCATATTTAAAGTAATTATCTAAAAAATTCATTTTAACCAACTCCGTTGTAGTCGTTCATTACTTTATTTATGTCATAGTTGATAAAATCTTCTATTATTTGATTCGTTAAAAGATATGTTTTTTCTAATTGTGCTAGCTGGTCTTTGTTGAATTTTCCTAAAACAAAATCTTTTGTATCTCCATTTGTATTATGGGATATTCCTATTTTTAATCTGGCAAAATTATTATTTCCTATACGATTTATTATTGATTTGATACCATTATGTCCGCCTGCACTACTATTTGTCTTAATCCTTATTTTTCCAAACGGTAAATCTAAATCATCATGAATAACTAATATATCTTTATTCTCTATTTTATAAAAATTTATAAATTCAATTACAGAGTTTCCTGAAAGATTCATATAAGTCTCAGGCTTAACAAATATAACTTTTTCATTATTAATAATTTCAGTAGTATACAAAGCATTATATTTCTTTTGCCATGAAGATGCTTTTAAATAATTATCTAGTACCATAAACCCTATATTATGCCTTGTATTTTCATATTCCTTGCCTGGATTTCCTAAGCCTATTATTAATTTCACTTTGTCACCTTCTTTTTTACTTGGGATTCTTTAAAAATATTTTGATATGTTTTGATATTTCTTGATACAATATCATTGGAAACTTTAACACCTATTCTGGCGTTTTTCACGAATTTCAGCAATACCATTATAGCATATTCTTCTAACGCAGAGGAAATAAATTTTATCTCTTTTACATTTAAGTTGTTGGCACTTGCTATATTTATTATTTCTTCTAATCTCTCAGGCCTATGAACCATATAAAATTTGCCATTATCTTTTAATAATATACTGGCATTTTCGATTATCTCTTTTAGTGTTATTGTAATTTCGTGTCTGGCTATTGCTACTTCTTTTATAGTGTTAGTAAGTGATGTGTTATCCACTTTGAAAAATGGAGGATTACATGTAATTATATCAATACTATTTCTTGCAAAATGATTTTTAGCTTCTAAAACATTTATGTTTAACATTTTTATTTTGTTTTCTAATTTATTATACTCGATGCTTTTATTGGCTAAATCATATATTTCTTTTTGAATCTCTATTCCTATTACTTCTTTATCATATCTTTTTGATATAATTAATGGTAAAGGTGCATTACCACTGCAAAAATCAATGATTTTGTTATCATCTTTTTTTACATCAATAAATTCTGCAAGTAAAAGAGAGTCTAAGGAAAACTTAAACTTCTCAGAATCTTGATATATTTTTAAACCATAATCATATAAATCATTTAGTACAACCATTGCAATCACCTAATGATATGTCTATTTTTTCATTATTTACCAATACTTTATAACTTCTATTTAAAACGTCTTTACTTATTACTGGTCCTTTGCCCTTTTCTGTTTCAATATATTCGCCAATGTCTGGCATTCCTTTATTACAAGCTAGATATTCCTCATCTTCATATGTTAAACAACATAGTAATCTGCCACATAAACCATTGATTTTCGCTGGATTTAAAGCTAAACCTTGATTTTTAGCCATATTCATGGAAACAGATTCAATGTGATTTAAAAATTTAGCACAACATATTTTCTCGCCACATGAACCAACACCACCTATTTCACGCGCTTTATCACGCGCTCCAATTTGACGAAGTTCTATTCTAGTTCGATAAACACTAGCTAATCTTTTGGCTAATTCTCTAAAATCTACTCTTTCATCAGCTAGAAAGTTAAAAATAAGTTGTTTTCTATCAAATGTATAAGTAGCATTTATTATTTTCATATCAAGTCCTAGTTCTTTTACTATCTCTCTAGACTCTTTTAGGGCACTTTCTGCATCTCGAAGATTTTTTAAATAGGTTTCATAATCGTTTTTAGTGGATATACGTAATATGTCTTTTAATTCTTCATAATTTTTAATATTGCTGTCTTTTATGTAAGATACAACTCTACCAAATTGCTCGCCTTTTTCTGTTTCAGTTATTACAGTGACATTTATTGGGCATTTTACTTTGCTTTTAAAATTGTATATCTTACCATTATCTTTGAAATTAACACCATATATATAATACTTATCCATTACTATCTCTCATTTCTATTACAAATTTATCTAATGCTTGCTCAATACTTACATTATAACTCAAATTTTGTATAATCCCCATAATAATATTTAATTTTTTAATTAAATTTGCACTTTGTTCCTTAATTTCATAAATACTGGCTATATTTTGGTTGTATTCTTTATTATTTATTTTTAAAAAGTTTTCATAGTATATGCTGAATATTATCTGAAATATGTTAGCTATATCTTTTCTTTCAGGATATATTGTTAAAAGTTCATTTTTGTTGTTTATTAATTCTTTACTCTCTATTTTTTTTAAATATCCAGGAATAATTTCAAGATATTTATTATAATCTTCAACATTTATGCCTAAACTTTCTACTATATTTTTATTTTCATATTTTAAAATTAGAGATTGACATCTGCTTTTTATTGTTTCAATCATAACATCTTTGTTGTTAGTTATAAAAAATCCGATTATCCCATCTGTTGGTTCTTCAATAAACTTTAACATAGAATTAGCACTACTACTATTTAATTTCTCAGCATTCATTATGATATAAGTATTATATCTACTATAAACTGGTTTAGTGGAAAAAGCTTCTTTTAACTCCTCCATTTGAACTTTTTTGATGCTCGCTCCATCTGGTTCTATTATCTTTATGCTTGGTAAATTATCTTTATTTATTAAATTACATAAATTACACTTTTCACATTTTTCTTCATATTCCTCAGGACAATTTATAATTTTTATAAATTCTTTTAAGTCTTGTAATGCCTTATCATAATTATTTGTTTCAATTAAATAAGCGTGAGCTAATTTCTTCTCACGATATCTTTTTACTAATTCATTTAATATAGGATTTTCAAACATCTTAACCTCCTAAATATTAAATAAGAAAATATGTTGCGACTAATCCTAATATTCCTGGACTACCTAAAAACGTAACTAGTATTAATGTTACTAAGTTTATAGGAATAAATATATTGGCAGCGGATAATATTAAATTTAAACCATATAACATTACAAATGCCATACATAATTTTCTTATCAATTTAATTATTTTATTTATCATAAGTTCATCACACTTAAATATATGATTTATATTGGTTTTTTATTCTGATATTTTCTTTCGGTCTTCTAGAGCCTTTTCTAACGTAACGTTATCTAAATAATCTATTTCTGCGCCAATAGGGATACCATATGATAATCTTGATATAGTAACATCTTTATTTTCTAATATTTTTTTTATGTATAATGTTGTTGCTTCTCCTTCAATAGTTGGTTTTAATGCTAAAATTAATTCTGGTTTATCAAGATTTTCTACACGATTTATTAATGTCGATATATTAATATCTTCAGGGCCAATATCATCAATTGGGGATATTAAACCATTTAATACATGATATGTACCATTAAATTTGCCTGATTTTTCAAATGAAAATACACTTTTGTAATCTTCTATTACACAAATAATGTTTTTGTTTCTTTCTTCATCTAAACATATTTGACATTTTTCTTCATCTGTTATATGCCCACATATTGTGCATCTTCCTAATTTTTCTTTGGCATTAATTAGCGTTTCACTAAATTCTTTGATTTCTTCATCTTTAAACTCTAGGGTTGCGATAGCTAATCGCTCAGCGCTTCTTTCTCCTATTCCTGGTAATTTTTTGTAATAGCTAATTAAACGCTCTAAATCAGCAGGATATTTCATTAGAATAAGCCACCTAGGCCACCTAAAGAACCCATTTTTTCTTCTGTTTCTTTATCTACAGCAGCAATAGCTTTGTTAAAGGCGATTTTTATCATATCTTCTAATACTTCTTTATCGTCATCTTCAATTGGGCCTTCAAATGTTATTTTGATTTTTTGTAGTTCTTTTTTACCATTAATCTCTACTTTAACCCATTCTGAATCTCCTTCAAATGTGCTATTGTCAATTTCCTCTTTCTTTTTTGTAATGTCTCTTTGCATTTTTTGAGCTTGCGCCATTAAATTTTGCATATTCATATTTTTTTCCTTCTTTCCTATTCTATTTCTATTTTATCTTTATCAAAAATATCTAAAGCTACTTCTTCTATTTTTTTGCTATTTTCTTTTGGTTCTATTTCTTCTTTTTCTGGTGTAGGTTCGTCTAGATATTCATATTGATGTTTATTTCTGATGTTTTGGATATAAATTTCTCTTTCTTTATTCCATTTTTCGTCAGTAATTGCAATAAACTTGTAATCTTTATTGTATTTCTTATTATATTCAGAAATTATTTCATCTAAATTTTCATTTATTAAATTTACAGTTCCTTCTATAAAATTGGTTATAATTGCAACTTTATCACTGGCTGCGACTACATTACTATCTATTACTAAACTTAGTAATGTTTTATCCTCTAACTCTCTTGTAAAAGAACTCCAATTGTCTTTGATTTCTTGTAAATATTCTTTTTTAGCATTTACAAAACAATTATTTATTCTTATTTTTATAATTTCTTCATTTATTTTATGAGTTTTTGTTACTATATTATTGCTTGATACTTCACTTTTTATTTCCTGGGAAATAATTTTATCTGGTTCTGTTTGTTGTTCTTTGGTATCTTTTGTGTTTTTCTTATCTTCTTTTGTTATATTTTTTATTTCTTCTAAGTTTTCTTTTTTATCACTTATACTATTACTATTGTTTTTAAAGTATTTTAATAAAGTAATCTCAATTAACATATATGGATCGATATTTATATTGACGTAGTTGGATATACTAGCTAATTCAAATGCCATTTCTTTGATTGTTTGATAACTAAAGCCTCTATAATCATTATTTTTTCTGGAAGCGATTGCTTCTTCTTCAATTCTTTCAAGTAGTTTTTTTATTAAAAGCTTATAGTCAACTGCTAAATCTTTTAATTTTTGCATCATATCAATAAACTTATTAACATTATTATTCTTAATACATTCAAACAAATCACTTATTTGTTTTTTGGAAATAGAACCAAAGTGAGCAATAACTTCATTAATTGTGATATTTGAACTATTACTTGATAATTGGTCTAGTATACTCAGTGCATCTCTTAATCCACCATCACTTATATATGCGATTTCTTCAATAGCTTCATCATCAATAGCTATATTTTCTTCTTTAATTACATAATCTAGTCTATTCTTGATATTTTCCGTACTTATTTTATGAAAATCAAATCGTTGACATCTGGAAAGAATAGTTATTGGTACAGCTTCTATATTAGTAGTAGCTAGTATAAATACAATATGTTTTGGTGGCTCCTCTAAAGTTAAAAGCAAAGCATTAAAGGCACTGGTACTTAACATATGTACCTCGTCAATGATATATACTTTATATTTTGAATAAGAAGGCGCTAATTTGATATTGTTAATAATTTCTCTTATTTCATCTACTCCATTATTAGATGCTGCATCAATCTCGATAATATCAGCATTTTCTTTGAAATGAATACAATTTTCACATTCATTGCAAGGACCATTTTCACTAGGATTTAAACAGTTTATTGCTTTAGCAAATACTTTAGCAGTGCTAGTTTTACCTGTTCCTCTAGGGCCCGAAAATATATAAGCATGAGATATGCGGTCTTTTTGAATAGAATTCTTTAAAATGGATACCATGTAATCTTGGCCTATTATACTTGAAAAATCATCTGGTCTATATTTACGATAAAGTACTTTGTAATCCATTTTTCTCACCTATTTAATTATATCATATTTATTATTATTTGTCTCTTTTCTTTGCAAAAAATCCTTTTAAAATCTTTGAATATTCTTCTTGCTGCATACGTATGTTTGCTTTAGCTATATTTGTTTTGTAATATTCTTTTTTTTCTTCTGGTTTATCTAGTAAATAATACACATTTTTTATGCGAGATTGTTTTATTGCATTTTCACATATAGAACAAGGCTTTAAAGTGACATAAAGATCACACGAATTTAAACGCCAATCTTTTAATTTTCTACTAGCTTTCTTAATTACTAACATTTCTGCATGGTCTAGTATATATTTACTTTTATTTCTTCTATTATAAGCGCTGGCAATTACTTTATTATCTTTAACAATAATCGCACTTATTGGAACTTCATTTTTCTTTTGGGCTTTTTTAGCTAATTTTAATAATAAATTATAATACTTTTCTTCCATTTTATTTCACTCCAATAAAAAAGTGCACACAAATAGGGATTGACGTGGCTGCTACATTCCTGTCCTGACCAGATTACAATATATTTGTTGCACATAATTAATTTATCATAGTTTTTATTTTTTTTCAAGAGTATTTAATAGCTTTATCTTATTTATTTTAAAATTAAGTAAACTTTTATATATATAATTTACTTTTATATGTTTCACGTGAAACATTGTGGATAATTTTTCACATATTTTTAGTGTTTATAGGTCTTTTTAATTATTTTAAACATGTGTTATCACTTTTATTTAAATCAAAGATACTTCAATAAAACTATTTCTGTTATTTATTCCTACCTTTTATTTTAAAACTTTTAATTTATTAACTAAGCTGTTGGTATAATTAAGTTTCATTTGAGTTTTAGCAAGAATTATTATTATTTTTTTGTCTTTTATATTTTTAAAACAATGTTTCACGTGAAACATTGTTAATAACTTAATTTATTATGGTTAATTTTTTTACGATATATGTTTCACGTGAAACCTTTTATTATTTTCCTTATATTTCAACAGTTATCCACATTTTCTTTCGACATCATTTCCCAGGAAATAATGGTATTAAAAAAAGTGCCTATTCAGCACTTTCTTCTGTATTTACTTGTTGTTCTGTAGTATTATTTTCTTCAACTGTTTCTTCTTGCTCTTCATTTAGTTCTTCTTGTTTTTCAACTAAGCTGATAGTAGAAACATATTGGTTGTCTTTTAAGTTTATTAATCTTACACCTTGAGTTACACGACCTAAAGTATTAATTTGTTCTAGTGACATTCGCATTGTAATTCCTGTATTAGTCATAATTACTAACTCTTTATCTTCATCTACAACTTTTACAGAAGCGATGTTTCCATTCTTTTCAGTTACATTTAAAGCTTTAACACCTTTACTGCCACGACTTGTCTCTCTAAATTCACTTACTAATGTCTTTTTTCCATATCCTTTAATAGTTACCAACAAAATTTTATCTTCTTCTGTTACTACTTCGGCACAAACACATTTGCTACCATCAAGATTTATACCTTTAACACCACTGGCTGTTCTACCCATAGCTCTAATATTATCTTCTTTAAATTTAACCATACGGCCTAATTCACTACCTAATAAGATATAATTATCTCCAGTTGTTTTTTTAACAGCGATCAATTCGTCATTTGGTCTTAAACTAATACTAATTTTTCCTGACGTACGTATGTTTTCAAATTCACTAATTGCTGTTTTCTTTACTAAGCCTTGTTTTGTTACAAATAATAGATATTTAGCGGCTTCTTCATTAGATACACTTATCATAGAATTGATTGTTTCATCTTTTTCGATTTGAAGTAAGTTTATTATTGGTAAACCTTTTGATTGACGGTTGAATTCTGGAATTTCATAACCTTTTAAGCGATATACCTTTCCTTTATTAGTAAAGAATAACAAGTAATCGTGAGAAGATAAATTAATCATTTGATCTACATAATCCTCGTCGTTTGTTGTCATTCCTTTTATACCCATTCCGCCACGTCTTTGAGCTTTAAATGTATCACTATTGGTACGTTTAATATAGCCTTTGTTAGTTAACGCGATAAGAATGTTTTCTTCAGGTATTAATGATTCATCCTCAATATATTCAATTGCTGTCATATCGATATCTGTACGGCGTTTATCAGCATATTTGTCTTTGATTTCTAATAATTCTTCTTTGATTATATTTAATACTTTTTCTTCAGAAGCTAAAATACTTCTTAATTCTTCGATTAAAGCTAATAATTCTTTTAACTCTTCTTCAATCTTATCTCTTTCTAAACCAGTTAATCTTCTTAACTTCATTTCTAAGATGGCTTCTGATTGAATCTCTGATAGGCCAAATTTCTCCATTAAGCCTTGTTTAGCTTCATCATCAGACTTTGAGGCTCTAATTAGTTTAATTACTTCGTCAATGTGGTCTAATGCGATTTTTAATCCTTCTAAGATGTGTACTCTTTTCTCAGCTTTTTCTAAATCAAATTTTGTTCTTCTAATTATTATTTCTTTTTGATAATCTATATATTTAGAAATAATGTCTTTTAAACCTAATGTCTTAGGTACACCATTATCTAGCATTAAGAAGATTATTCCATATGTGGTTTGGAATGCTGTATGCTTATATAATTTATTTAATATTACTTGAGCATTAGCATCTCTTTTTAAGCTTATAGTTATCTTAACGCCTTCTTTTAAGTCAACGTGATAATCTGTGATACCATCTAATACCTTATTATGAACTAATTCGGCGACTTTATTTTTAAGTTCTAAAGTGTTTATTCCATAAGGTACTTCATCTATAACAATATATTCTTTACCATTTTTTTCTTCAATTCTAGCACGGGAACGTATTGTAATACTTCCACGGCCTGTTTCATAAGCTTTTTTAATACCACTATTACCTAAAATGATAGCACCTGTTGGAAAGTCTGGCCCTTTTATATATTGCATTAATCCTACTGTATCAATCTCAGGATTATCAATATAAGCAACACATCCATCAATTACTTCACCAAGATTGTGTGGTGGAATATTAGTTGCCATACCAACTGCGATACCAGTTGTTCCATTTACTAATATATTTGGAAAACGTGATGGTAAGATTGATGGTTCGCTTTCTGATTCATCAAAGTTTGGTGTAAAATCAACTGTATTTTTACGTATATCTCTTAATAATTCTAGAGATATTTTAGATAGTCTTGATTCTGTATAACGCATTGCAGCTGCGCCATAACCTTCAATATTACCAAAATTTCCATGGCCATCAACTAACATATAGCGATAACTGAAATCTTGAGCCATTCTTACCATAGCTTCATAAATACTTGAGTCCCCATGTGGATGGTATTTACCCATAACATCACCAACAATACGCGCACTTTTTTTATGCGGTTTGTCTGGTGTATAACCTGACTCAAACATCGAATACAATATTCTTCGATGAACCGGTTTCAAACCATCTCTTAAGTCTGGTAAGGCACGAGCGACTATAACACTCATGGAATATTCTAAAAAGGAATCTCTTACTTCTTTTACGATATTATTTTTTTCTAATCTATCCATTTTAATACCTCCTAAACATCTAGATTTGTAGCATAAGTAGCATTGGTTTCAATGAATTCTCTTCTTGGTTCTACTTCTTCACCCATTAATTTACTAAATACTTCATCCGCTAATATAGCATCATCAACTGTAATTTGTCTTAATACACGTTTATTAATATCCATTGTTGTTTCATTTAATTCTTCAGCATCCATTTCACCAAGACCTTTCATACGAGCAATGTCATATTTGGTAGTTGGAGAAAGGGTTGCTAAATATTCATCTCTTTCTTGTTCATTTAATACGTATTTAATCGTTTTACCATGCTTTATAACGAATAAAGGTGGTTGGGCAGCATATATGTGTCCAGCTTCTACAATTGGCTTAAAAAAGCGGTAAAAAAGCGTTAATAATAATACTCTAATATGTGAACCATCGACATCGGCATCGGTCATGATAATTATTTTATGATATCTTAGCTTATCTAAGTTAAAATCTTCACCAATTCCTGTACCAAAAGCAGTTATAATGGTTCTTATTTCTTCATTTGATAAAGCTCTATCTAATCTTGCTTTTTCAACATTAAGTATTTTACCTCTTAAAGGAAGTATCGCCTGAGTTATACTATCTCGGCCTTTAATGGCTGATCCTCCCGCACTATCTCCCTCGACAAGGAATATTTCACTAACGCTAGCATCTTTGCTCTTGCAATCTGCTAGTTTGCCAAAGAAATTAGTTACGTCTAAGTCACCTTTACGGCGAGTCGCTTCTCTAGCTCGTTTAGCCGCAATTCTGGCGCGAGATGCAGTCATACATTTTTCAATTATAGTCTTGGCTATTGTAGGGTTTTCCATTAAGAAACGCTCTAATCCTTCACCAAAAACATCACTTGCAATCTTTCTTACTTCAGAATTACCTAATTTTGTTTTGGTTTGTCCTTCAAATTGAGGGTCTGGGTGCTTACATGAAATAATCATTGCTAAACCTTCACGACAATCGTCACCACTTAAAGCTTCGTCTTTTTCTTTTAATATTTTGTTATTACGAGCATAGTTGTTAATAATTCTTGTTAAAGCATTTTTAACACCATCTTCATGAGTTCCACCTTCATATGTATTTATATTGTTAGTAAATGAATAAAGACTTGCTGTATATGAATCGTTATATTGCATTGCAACTTCAATACTAATGTTATCTTCTTTTCCTTCAACATATATGATGTCTTCATGTAATGCTTGTTTATTTTTATTTAACATGGAAACATATTCAATAATTCCACCATTATAACAGAATACATCTTTTTTATCAGGTACTCGTTCATCTATTAAAGTGATTCTTAAACCTTTATTTAAAAAAGCTAATTCTCTTAAACGTGTAGATAAAGTATTATAGTTAAATTCAGTTGTTTCTTTAAATACTTCAGGATCTGCTTTAAATGTTACAGTTGTTCCTGTTCTATCTTTAGCACAATTTTCAATTATTTTCATTGGTTCACATGGATGTCCACCATTTTCAAATCTTTGATAGTGAACGTCTCCATCACGATAAACACGAACTTCTAACCAAGTTGATAAAGCGTTTACAACACTAGCTCCAACTCCGTGTAAACCGCCTGATACTTTATATCCGCCGCCGCCGAATTTTCCTCCAGCGTGTAATACTGTAAATATTGTTTCAATTGTTGATAACCCTGTTTTTTGATTGATACCAGTTGGCATACCACGACCATCATCGCGAACTGAAACAGAATTGTCATTATGTACTACAACCTCAATATCGTCACAATATCCAGCGAGTGATTCATCAACTGCATTGTCAACTATTTCCCATACAAGATGATGTAAACCTTTCTCACTAGTTGAACCGATATACATTCCTGGTCGTTTACGTACTGCTTCTAAGCCTTCTAAGACTTGAATATCATTATCTGTGTAATTGTTTTCCATTTGTTATTCCTCCTTTATTTTGCCATCTATACACTTAAAAATCTTGGCTTTCGCTATTAATTTCTGGTCTACTTTATCAATTTCCGTTGTTGTGATAAATGTTTGGATATCTTCATCCATTAAATTTAAAATATTTCCGATTTTTTCATAATCTAGCTCACTAAATAAATCATCTAATATTAAAATCGGCTTTTTATTTAACTTACTTTCTATATTCTTAATTTCAGCTAGTTTAAAAGCTATAACACTGTTTTTTTGCTCTCCAACACTGGAATATTCTTTTACTATTTCTTTATCAATAATAAATTCAATATCATCATGTTGTGGACCAAATAAAGTTTTACCCATTTGTATTTCCCGGGAAATATTTTTTTGATACATATTTAAAAGTTGCTCTTTAGTTTTATTTAGATATTCACTCTTAAACCGTACTGATAAAGGACCTTTGTTGGTAATTTTAAAATATATATCACTTATATGAGAATTGATACTCTCGATAAACTCTTGTCTTATTAACATTATTTTTAATCCTTCGTCGATTAATTGCTCTGTTAAGACATTTAAAAAGTCTTTTTCATATATATTTTTTTTACTAAGAGCTTTTAGATATGAATTTCTTTGCTTTAATATTTTGTTGTAATTGGTTAAGGCTATAACATACTCTTTATTAATGCCAGAAATCTCGATATTTAAAAGCTTTCTTCTGGTCATAGGAGTGTCTTTTATAATCTTTAAATCATCAGGATTAAATAAAATTACATTTATGCGAGTAATATAATCACTCATTTTAGTTATTTTGTTATTATCTACTTTTATTCTTTTACCAGTTTCACTTATAATCATTTTATAAGTGTTCCAGATATTATCTTTTATTAAACCTTCTATTTTGGCAATGTTCTTGCCTTTTTTTATAACGACATCTGTATCGCCTAGACGGAATGTTTTCGTTACTCCTAACATATAGATTGCCTCTACTAAATTGGTTTTACCCATACCATTTTTTCCATATATAATATTGGTATATGGTGAAAATGATATTTCAAGACTTTCATAATTTCGATAATTTAATAACTTCAAACTACTTATTTGCATTTTTAGCCCCTACTTTGATGTTTTTTTAAAATTATAGGTATTTACGTACTCCTATACCTAGATTAATTATATCACAAAAAAACACCTTTTTAAAGGTGTTTTTGATAAATTCGACCTTTTATAGTCGATTCTAAACGGGTTGCTCTTAAGACTTGTTTATCAAATATATTATAACTGACATTTATAATTAATTTATGGTTATTTACAAACTCTATTAAGACTTTATTATCGTTAGTTGGACTATAATGTAACATGGTTATTAAGTTTATCCAATGACAATCTTTATTTCTAATGGAATGCGTTGGAATAAGGATTATATTTAAAGAATCATTTATTATTATTGGAGGCTTATAACTACTTCCTAATAAATATGAACTCCCTTTTATTCGACCTTCTAATGTGGAACCATTTAAATAACAATTTTGTTCAATTATCTTAGCGGTTTCTTCATTAGCAACCAAACTGTGCTTTCCTTCAATTATTTTACTTTTTTTACCACGTGGAATGATTGCTAAGGTATTTTTGGTTATTATATATGACATTAAAAATGCCCTCCTTTCATGTAAAATAACTATGTTATATCATAAAAGAAGCGCACTTTTTGTCGAATTATGTTATAATTTTTAATTTTTTAGATTTTTTTGTTATTTAGTAGGTTTTTATAGGTAAAATTAACTGAATTAATGATTCGTCTGTTAATGATTTTATAATTAATGGCTTAACATCACTATTTAATAATAATAATATTTCTTCTTCACCCATTGTTTTAATAGCTTCTAGCATATATTTTGAAGAAAATGAAATTTCTAAATGTTCAACATTGTTAGTTTCTACGGTTAATTGCTCTTCTACTTTGCCAATTTCAGATGCATATGAATTGATAACCATTTTAGTATTATCTAATGACATTTTAACTATATTTTTATCTTTACCTTGAGTAAGTAATGCTGCTCTATCAATAGCATCATTAAAATCTTTTTTATTTACTTTAACTATGTAGGCAAACTCACTTGGAATTAAATTGGATGTATTTGGATAATTACCACTTAATAAATTAGTTTGGAAAATAATATTTTTATATTTAAATAATGCTTTATTATTAAATATATGTATTTCAATATCACTTTCATCTGTGATAATTCTTTCTAATTCCATTATATTCTTACCTGGTATAACAATTTCTAAGTCTTTTTCAACTTCAGCGTTTAGTTTGATATTCTTTTTAGCTAAACGATATGAGTCAGTTGCTACTGTTTCTAAGACATCTTTCGTAAATTTGAAGTTAACACCAGTTAATATTGGTCTTAATTCTTGATTAGATATAGCAAAACTAGTTTGATTGATTATAGTTTTAAATATATCACCTTTAATAATAATTGGGTCTTTATTTTCTTCTAATTTAACATCTGGATAGTCATTAATATCTAAACAATTTAAGTTATATTGGTTATTGTCTGTATAAATTTTGATTTTTAATCCGTCAATAACTTCAAAGTTAATAACATCACTAGGCATTTTTCTTACTATATCTAATATATATTTACTTTGAATTACTATACCACCTGTTGTTGTAACTTGTTTGATATCTTTACTTTCTATTAATACTTTTATTGTTAATTCAGAATCACTAGCGGTTAAGTATAAACCTTCACTTGTTAATTCAAATTTAATACCATTTAATACGGGGATAACGTTTTTAGTAGATATTGCTCTTATAACATTATTTAATCCTTCTAAGATTATATTTTTTTCTATTGAAAATTTCATATTTCATTCCTTCTTTCTCTTTCTTTAATATTTAATAGTTATTATTATGCTGTTAATTATGTTTATAAGTTGTTTTTAGTCTTTATTATAGGACTTTTTTAATGATTTTTTTGTTAATAACTTAACTTTTATTCACATACTTTTAAGATATTATCTACAATTTTGATTTTATCTCTTTTATATCTCTTTCTAATTCTTTGTTATTTAAGAGCTCTTTTTCCATTTTATCACAAGCGAATATTACTGTTGAATGGTCTCTTCCACCGAATTCCATCCCTATTCTTGGGAATGTTTCATCAGTTTCCATTCGGCATAAATACATGGCAAGTTGTCTTGGATGTGCTACTTTATTACTTCTTTTTTTCCCCTTTAAGTCGTCAACTGTTATATTATAATGATCAGCGACAGCTTTTTGGATTTTAGTAATATTATTGTTAGAATAAATATTCTTATTAACAAAGTCTTTTAAAGCTTCACAAGTAAACTCTAAATCAACACTTTTTGGTACCATCATAGCAGTATAGGCCATAAGTCTATTAACTGCTCCTTCTAAGAATCTTACATCATTTTGGCAAGCATTGGCGATATACTCAACACTCTCTTCTTTCATAAGATTAGCTATGCTGGTGTTTTCTATTTTCTTTCTTATAATTCGACATCTTAAATCGAAATCTGGAGGATATATATCTACTGGTAATCCCCACATAAATCTTGACCTTAATCTTTCTTCAAGAATTTTTAAATCATCTGGTGAACGGTCAGAACTTATTATTATCTGTTTATTTGATTGATGCAGATAATTAAAGGTATTAAAGAATTCTTGTTGGGTTTTTTCCGCTCCTACTAAATATTGGATGTCATCTATTATTAAAACATCTACATTTCGATATTTATTTTTAAATTCATTAGCATATTCAATAGTATTTTTATTGTCTGGATTGGCTAAATTAGTGTATTCAGTCTTAAATTCATCACAAGTACAATATAATACTTTTCGATTGGAATTTTCTGTTATAAAATTTCCTATCGCATGCATTAAATGAGTCTTACCAAGTCCACTTTTTCCATATATAAATAATGGATTATGAATTCTTCCTGGAGCTTCGGCAACTGCCATGGCTGCTACTTTAGCAAGTCTATTTGTATCTCCAACTACAAAATTACTAAAATTAAGTTCAGGTTTTAAGTGAGTATCAAAGTTATTGTTTGTAACTTCCCTGTTATCCACTTCTATTTTGGGAAGTATTTCTAATTCACTTTCCAATACAAACTTTATATCATAATTAATATTGGTTATATCATATAATGTTTTTTCTATTAATGAATAATAGTTGTCCCCTAACATTTTTTTGTGTATTTCCATTGGAACTTCAAAAGTTATTGTTTCATCTGTTAGTGAGATTATTTTTAAATCATTAAACCAGGCATGAAATGATGCTGGATTAATTTCGCCATATATTTTGTCGAGAAATGACTTTAGTAACTCTTCATTTCGCAAATAACCTCACCCCACAGTCTGTAACGTCTACATATTCATTTTATCGCATTTCATTTTGAAAAGAAATACTAAAATGTAAAATTTTTTTATTAACATGTTATACACATTGCTTAGTCCTTATAATATCTTAAAATAATATATTTATCAACACTATCCACAAAATTTTATATTTAATTTTTATTTATTAACTTTGGTTATTTTTATCAATATTGTTAGTAGTGTTTATAAGTTTTAATAATTTTTAACTTTCTTAGGATACACCTGACTTTGTTGGTACCACTGTTTTGTGGATAACTTATAACTTATTCACTTTTTAATTAAAATAGACTGTTAATAGTAAAGTTTACATTTTGAGTAGTTACTTTTAGATTGTTTATACATTGTGGAGTGTAAAAGTTATCCACATTATCCACAATTTAGTGTTGATAACTTTTTTTAAGCTTTACATTTTTATATTTTTGTTTTGAATAAAAATATTTTGTTATGATATAATAGATTTTAATATTTAGAATATGTATTTATGACTTTAGAATTATTTTATAAAATAATATTGGTTAAATCATAATATTTCTTTCAATAATTAATATCTTAAAAAAATTTATTATTTCTAGTTTAGCTTTTAAATTCTGTTTTTTATGAAAAAACTTGACTTAAAAGCATAATAATATTATAATTAAACCAATTGATTTTTTGAGGAGGTGCTAATATGAAGAGAACATATCAACCTAATAATCGTAAAAAAGCTAAAAAACATGGATTTTTTGCACGTAAAGAAACTAATATCTTAAAAAATAGACGTAAAAAAGGTCGTAAAGTATTAGCTCATTAAGCCACATTTTAGTGTGGTATTTTTTTTGGAGAGTGAAAAACTATTGAAAAAATATGAAATTATAAAGAAAAATACCGATTTTAATGATATAATTAATACAGGTGCTTATTTAAAGAATAAGTATTATTATATATATTATAAGGATAATGATTATAAGTTTTCAAAGTTTGGCTTTGCTGTTTCTAAAAAGTGTGGGAATGCCGTAGAACGTAATAAAATAAAAAGACAGCTTAGATGTATTGTTGATAATTATAAAGATTTATTTTTAAATGGAGTTAGCTATGTTTTAATTCCAAAAAGATTTATTAAAGATGTTAGTTATCAAGAAATGGAAGAAAATTTAATATCATTATTAAAGAAAGAGGAAAACTAAATGAAAAAATTTAAAATTTTAGTGTTAGCTTTAGTGGTATTTACTCTTACTGGTTGTGGTAATAGTAATTATATTATGGATAATAAAAAGCCTGTTGAAAATGAAGCGACTGGTCAAATTTTACAAAAAGATATATTATGTAAACCTGAAGATAAAGAACTTGATGAACTTTATACTAAATATAAAGACCAAACAAAGATTAAATATGATGATTTGCCAAAATGTTCGGAATTTAAATTATCTAGTAATAAATCAGATGGTATTTGGGAAGGAATTTTTGTTAAACCCCTTGCCTATCTTATTTTAAAGCTTGGTTATTTAGTAAATAACTTTGGTATATCTGTTATGCTTATTGGACTTGCTATTAGATTGATTTTGATGCCTATTTCTAGAAAAACTGCTAAACAATCTAGTAATATGAAAAAAGCTCAACCAGAACTTCAAAGAATTGAAAAGAAATATGCTAATCGTAATGATAATGAAGCTATGCTTCAAAAAAGTCAAGAAATGATGCTTGTTTATAAAAAATATAATATTAGCCCTTTTGGTAGTTGCTTACTTGCTTTTTTACAATTACCCCTATTCTTTGCTTTCTTACAAGCGATTAATAGAATGCCAGCAATATTTGAGGATACATTCTTAGGTTTAAAACTAGGAACTACCCCTATTATTGGTTTATTTAAACAACATGAATGGCTATATATAATTATTATAATTCTTATTATTTTAACAACTTATTTATCATTTAAAAATGCTATGGGTGCAACTTCTACTGGTAATCCAGAAATGGAAAAACAAATGCAATTTACTTTTAAATTTATGATTATTATGATTTCAGTAGCATCTTTATATTTATCTACTGCACTAGCTTTATACTGGATTGCTACAAATGGCTTTGTCGTAGTTCAAAATTATATCTTTAAAAAACTAGATGAAAAAGAAGATTCACGTGATGTTATAATAAAACCTCAAAAGAAAGATAAGGTAAAGGATAAAAAGGTTAGTAAGAAAGGAAATTAGTCATGAATGTAGTAAAATGTACTGCTAAAACTAAAGAGGAAGCTTTAAGTCAAGTTTTAGCTAAATTAAATGCTAATGAAACAGAAATTGTTTATAGCTATGAAGAAGTTAAAGGTGGTTTATTTAAAGGAACTACTTATGAGTGTTCAGGATTTTTGAAATTAGATGTTCTAGCGGATGCCGAAGAATATTTAAAAAGTATTATTAAAGGTATGGGTGTAGAGTGTAATTTAGAAGTAAGTACAAAAGAAAATACAACTACTATTAAAATATATTCTTCTAATAATCCAATGATAATAGGGAAGAATGGACAAAATTTGGAAGCTTTAACTATTATTGTTAGACAGTTTATTAAAAATATTTGTAATAATGGACCAAGAATAGTTCTTGATGTAGAAGATTATAAAGATAGACAAAATAAAAGGCTAGAAAGAATTGCTAAAAATTTAGCCCGTGATGTAGTTAGAACTAAAGTAGATATTGAAATGGATAGTATGAATTCTTATGACAGAAGAATAGTTCATAATGTTTTGACTAACTTTAGAGGAGTAACTACTGAAAGTGTAGGGGAAGAACCAAACAGAAGAATTGTTATTAGGTATAATGGAGAAAAAGCATCGGAATAGATGTTTTTTTTATAAAATTTTATGTGTTATTTGTAACAGAAAAGTTTTAACTTTATTTTAATTAAATCATAGACTATCTTAGAGGAGGATAACTTTATGGCTAAAAAAATAGTTATTGATGCTGGTCATGGTGGCGAAGATCCTGGAACTAGTGCGAATGGAATAGTGGAAAAAGATTACACTTTAAAAATAAGCCAATATATGGCTAAAAGATTAAATGATTTGGGCATTGAAAATTCTTTAACTAGAAATTCTGATATAGCTTTAGATTCTAATAGCAGACCTAAAAAAGCTCAAAGTTTCTATGGAACTGGTAGTGATGTAATAGTTGTTTCTAATCACATAAATGCAGGTGGACAGGACGCGTAAAATGTGGTTAATTCTAGGTGCAGTGTATAACTTTAATAAGCGTCTTATTTTACTGGAATATTTAGACAAAAAAATATTAAAATGTTAAATTTTAGATGGGAGTTGTTATCTATGAAAATAAAAGCAATAAAAAAAGAAGAAGGGTATACCATAATGAGTAATTATCATTTTAAAGATAGAGAATTAAGTTTAAAGGCGAAGTGATTACTATCTTTGATGTTATCTTTATCAGATAGTTGGGATTATTTCATTATTAGAATTAGCTAGTATTTGCATTGAAAGTAAAGAAACTATTAGGAAAGCTTTAAATGAGTTGAAAGAAAATAAATATCTTAAAGTTATTGAAAGTAGGAATGATAATGGAAGATTTGATTATGATTATATAATCTATGAAAAACCACATGAAGATTAATCTATATTACCTTTACGGATACATGGATTTTTATATGAGGTTTTTAATACGCAATAGATTATTTAAAATTAATTATTAAAACAAATAGTTAAATAGTTAAATAAAAAAATTAAAAAAGTAATAGATAAAACCTATAATTATGCAAAAGTACTAGAGTAAAATGGTCAATATATGTTATAATTAATATGTAGATTATAATGTTTAGTGGAGGTTGAAAATGGGCAGTAATATATATAGCAATAAGAATAAATTGAATGATTTAACGGGATCTGAGTGGAAATTCTTTACAAAATCAGTTATTAACAAACCTTATCCAATAAATATGCAACATAAGTTGAGATCACAACATGGTGGGCAAAAACCTCCACAACTATGTGAAGATATTATTAAAATTTTTACAAAAAAAGGAATGATCGTATTAGATCCTTTTATGGGAGTTGGCGGGACATTATTAGGTGCGTCTTTATGTGAAAGAAGAGCAATAGGTATAGATATAACTCAAAAATGGATAGATATATATAAGAAAGTGTCTGAACTTGAAAACCTTGAGATACAAGATACTTTTTGTGGTGATTCATTTAAGGTTTTAAATAAAATTGAAAATGAAAGTGTTGATTTTATATTAACCGATGTACCATATTGGGATATGGATTCTCGTGAACATACAAGAAATAAAAAAAGGACAAGCAAATCAAAATTGAATAATTTTGAAAATGACAATTGGTTATCAAAGCAAGAATGGTTAAAAACAATGAAAAAAATAATTGCAAAAGCATCATTAAAATTAAAACATGGAAAGTATATAGCTATTTTTATTGGTGATATGTATAGAAATAGTGAATATCATTGTTTGTCAGGAGAACTTTCATCTAAATTATCAGAAATTGAAGGATTAACTATGAAGGCAAATATTATTTGGGAGGATAATAGTAAATCTTTGCATGTATTTGGATATCCAGCGGCTTTTGTTCCTTCGATGATTCATCAAAATATATTAATATTCAGGAGGGATTAAGATGAAGTTGAAGAGTAATTATAAATTTAAAAAATTTGAAGTTGGAAATAAAAATAAGTTCACTATATATGGAGATAACTTAGAAGAATCGACACAAATAATTAAATGGCTTTATGATTTTAATACAGACATAATGAAATTTATTGGAATAGAATATGCTTCCCTTTCGGAATATATTTATAAGTATGAAATAAATGATGAAATATATTATTTTGTGGCAAAGGCATACTATAGAAATGGTAAACTGCCATACGATGTTAGACATGTTATAAAAGAATTGGATAAACCAGATGCGGTAATTTATTCCAATGAGAGGGAAAAAGTTTTAATGGGTTTTGAAACAACTTCAACTACTATGGCTGGTAATGCAACATGGCAAAGAAGTGGAAGAATAATTAATTTTTTAGAATGTGGTATTCCATTTGGATTTTTAGCTTATTTTAGTAAAAATGATAAATCAGATAAAAAAGCGAACAAAAAACCACGTGTGCCAGGAGCATTGTTTGTTTTGATGTTTAATATGTTATCTCTAAAATATCATACTCCCGCTTTAGTAGGATTCTTTGAGCATCCAGATAAATCTCAAAATATTGATGCTTTAAATCCAAATAATGATTGGAGAGAACCGATTTTTAAATATTTATTATCATTAGTTCTGGAAGAAGATGGTGAAGAATATTTAAAAAAATGTTATTCAAATATGAAAAATTACTACTTTAGTGAGGATAAACTATTATCTACTAATTCAGAATTTGGGAATCAGTCATTGAAATATTTAAGAGATGATAACTTTGAGGAGAATATAATATCTGATATGAAAAATAAAATTAACATACCATTTTATAATTCGGATAATATTATATTTCCATGGGCTCCTAAAAAGATTAGTGAAAGAATACATGAGTTATTTCCAAATGTAAAGTTTTACCAATTATCTAAAAATTGTAAGGCTGGAATAACTTTTGAAACAGAAAAATTAGTTGAAAGATTAAATGTGGGAAAGAAAGAGTATGTAGAAGATAATTTTAAAAGTATTAAAGAACCAACAATAGTAATTCCTATAAAATTAACAAAGAGCGATAAAAAAAATGGTACAATTGTACCTACAGATGATCCGTATAATGGTGAAATACCAGCATTTTCAAATATTTATTTACAATCATTTCCTAAAGCAAATGTAATGTTATTACTTTGCGATCATACTAATGCTAATGAATATGATGTTGAAGCATCAAAAGGAAGAAAAGTATATAAATCGATTGATAAATATGCTGATATAGTTACTGATTTAGATTTAAATTTATTTAGCCATGAATCAGAAAACTCACGAGTTGAAAATAAGAGTAAATATGAAAATCAATTTACAACAGAAGATGATGTTACTTCATTTTTTGGTACAATTTTATTAAATGAAGGGATAATACCTTCATTTATAAATCCTCCTTGTGGAAGTTGGTCAGATATACATTTATATCCAACTGATAAATATTATTATTACAACAGAAATGATGATAGAGGGGATATAGCATATTTTGATGATCAAGATGAAACTTATTATTTTGGTGAGAGCAAGAAGAATTATAGGGCTTTAGTTTCTACTTTAAGTGATGAATATAGAAAAACAAAAAATTTATCAGAAATAGTTTTGAAAGAATTAAATTATAAATACCCAGCAAAATTATTTGCAATATTTAAAGGATCTAGTGAAGAGGCTAAAAAAATATTAGAAAATTCAAATTTTGATTTTGTAATAACTGTAAATGATACAGATGAATTGACTCTTGAAATTGTAGGAAGATAAATGAAATATATAGGCAATAAAACAAGAGTAATTAATTTCATTGAAGACTCTTTAAAAAAAGAAAAAATAGATTATAATCATAAAAAAATAATTGATTTATTTGCTGGGACTGGAAGTGTTAGCACTTTCTTTTTGAAAAATGGTTCAACTGTTTATTCATGCGATAATATGTTATATAGTATTTGTGAACAATATAGAGTTAATTTTTTTAGTAATGAGCCTGATTTTAAAGAATTATCCAGTATATTAGATGATTGTAGTTTAGATGGTGTATTAAAATATTTGAATAATATGCCATTTGTTAAAGGCTATTTTTATGATAATTATGCTCCATCAGGAAAATATGGTAGAAAATATTTTTCTGATGAGAATGCCATGAAAATTGATGCAATTAGAAGTGAAATTGAAAACTGGAAAGAGTTGTTATCAAATGAAAAATTTTTATTCTTATTGGGGATTCTAATGTGTGCAGCTGACAAAGTCTCAAATACTTCTGGTACATATGGAGCATATTTAAAAATATGGAGATCAATGGCATTAAAAAAATTAGTTTTAGAAAAGCCAGAATTTTTAAGTAATGGCAAAAATGTAATAGAATTAAGTGATGTAGTTGATTTTGTTAAAAAATATAAAAAAGTTGATATTGTTTATATGGATCCACCATACAATAAAAGGCAATATGCAAGTAACTTTCATGTACTAGAAAATATAGTTGCCTATGATAAACAGGAATTAAAAGGAAAAACAGGCTTGAGAGATTATTCTTCACAAAAATCCGATTATTGTATCAAAAATAAAGTGAAAAAATCTTTTCAAGAATTAGTAGATAACATCGATACAAGATATTTAATTATGAGCTATAGCACTGAGGGATTGTTAAGTGTTGATGATATATTAGAAGTTTTAAATAAAAAAGGCAAAACTAATATTTTTAGATATAACTATAGAAGATTTAAAACTAATGCGTGGACTGACAGAAACACTAATCTTCAGGAACTATTATTTGTTTGTAGGATTTGTTAAAATGATAAAAAAATGGCATGTTTTTTATAGAAGATATGCAGTATTTGTCTTTTTAAGATGGATACTGCATTTTTTTGAAGTAGGTGGTAGTATTAGATTCGCTTAATTATGAAGTTTTTAAAAAATTAAAGAAATATTATAAAGTTAATTGCAAACCCCTTATTTTCATAGGAGAAAAGATATTTCAGGAATATTTGGCTCTATATGTTATAAATTATGATTTACTTAAATATTATGATAAAGTATAAAGAGTAAAATTGATAATGAGATTTCAAAATCATTAATTGAATACGGGAAAGATATATGAAATAATACAATATTGATAACTACAACAATGCCATAAACTTTGGATATATATGGAGAAGCAATTAATGACTTTTATTTAAATATTGTAAAAGATGAAAATATTCTTATTACATATTTATCAAAAAGAGGATATAGTGAGCGTAATGTTAAGGGAATAGAAGAATACCATTTTATATTGGATTATATATATCATTTAAGTATTCAGAAGATGGTAAAGTAATACTATCTAAAAATGGAGTTAAATGGTTAAGTGAAAATTATTTTCGCAAGGCTTATTTAAAAAAGCTAGAATTTTATAAATTAGAACTTCAAAATGTTAAACACAAAAGAAATGGATTAAAAGAATATAGTATTTTTAATTATTAGATTAGTTTGAAATATAACTAATTTTTTTGTTCTAATTTTGATAATAAAGTCTTATAGTCGTTCTTATTTCATAAAATGAAAGGAGAGGTGTAGATTAGTGAATATAACTGAAACTTTCGATAAAGATAAAAACTTGGCTTACTTAATAGAGGAGTACTTAAAAATGATGTTAGATAAGTGAGCAGTAAAGGTTTGTGATATAATGATATTGCTTATTAAAATTGTACACATTGGAAGGAGTAGTAAGTGTATAACAATATAATACAAGCACCAAGTTTTTATAGAGTAGGTTTATATATCAGGTTATCAGAAAGCGATGAAGATAAAGCTTATGAATCAGAGAGTGAAAGTATAGTTAATCAAAGAAATCTATTAATGGATTATGTAAAGATGAGTGGATTTACTTTGGTTGATGAGTATGTAGATGATGGATTTACAGGGACTAACTTTGATAGACCCTCTTTTCAAAGACTATTAAAAGATATTGAAAGCGGTCGAATCAATTGCGTAATCACGAAAGACTTATCAAGATTAGGTAGAGATTATATACAATGTGGTTACTATGTAGAACAATATTTTCCACAAAAGAAAATTAGATATATTTCCATATTGGATCAAGTTGATACATTTTTAGAAAGTGCTAATAATGATATTGCTCCATTTAAAGCTTTATTTAATGATATGACAAGTAAAGACACTTCTAAAAAGATTCGTTCAATACTAAAAAATAAAAAAGAACAAGGTAAATTTATAGGAAGTAAACCATGTTACGGCTATATGAGAGACCCACTTGATAAAGGACATTTAATACCTGATCCAGAGGTTGCTCCTATTGTTAAAAAGATATTTAAAATGGCTCATTCTGGAACTGGAGTGAGTGATATTGTATCATATTTAAACGATAATAAGATATTAAGTCCTAGTATGTATAAAAATACTAAATCATCTTCAAGACAAAAAGTGAATGTGTGGACAATATCTTCAGTAAATAAATTATTAAAAAATAGAATGTATACAGGAGATATGGTACAAAATGTTCAAACTAAGTTAAGCTATAAATCTCAGAGGAAAGTTACTTTAGAAAAAGAGCTTTGGATAATTGTTGAAAATACTCATGAACCTCTTGTTGGTAAAGCTGTATTTGAAGCGATACAAAATGCTCCTGCAAGAGTAAGAACTACACATTGTAACCGAGAAAAAAGATTATTAGAAAATCTACTTGTATGCAAAGAGTGTGGAAATTCTTTAAGTGTTCTTTATAAAAAAAATAAAAACTATAAAGATGGAAAATATTGGAGTGTTAATTGCAATAAATATGCAAGAGATCCAAGAAGACATTTATGCTATCCACATTTCTTTCCTTATGATAAGTTAGAAGAAAAAATAATGTGTGTTATTAAAAGAACTTGTCAAAAATATTTAGATAGTTTAAATATTAAAGAATTATTTGAAAAAGTATTACAAGATAGAGCAAAGGGAAAGATTGATAGGCAAAAAGAAAAGCAACAATTAATAAATGAGATTGATGAATTAAAAAGAAAATCTGATGCATTATATGATGATAAATTTAACGGAATAATAAGTGTTGATACTTATATAAGAATGTCGACACAAACTGAAAAACAGATATCAGCCTTAAATTATAGGATTTATGAAATTGATAATGAAGAAAATCATGTTAAAGAAGATGTAAAAGAAATAGCTAAATATGAAGAACAAATAAAATCACTTTTAAATTTAGATGAACCCAACAGAGAACTCATAAAAACTTTAGTAAAAAATATTTATATTGATAAAGATAGAAATATAGAAATTCAATATAGATTTAAGGTGCTAGATGATATAAAAACTAATTACGAATAAATAAATTAAGTTATAAAAATGCAGTAAAATCAAGGAATAATGATAGCTTAATCACATAAAATCTTTCCCGAGGTGGTGATGGTGCTGAAGTAATTTATGCTCTACGTAATAGTGATAATTTATCGCGAAGAATAGCAGATGAATTTGTTAAAGCAGGACAAAATGTTCGTAAATATTATCAAAGAAGACTTCCTAGTGATTCAAGTAAAGATTATTATTATATGCTTCGTAATACACCTAATAATGAAACTATTATTGTGGAATATGGTTTTGCTGATTCAACTGGAGATGATGTATCACAACTTAAAAATAATTGGCAAGATTTAACAGAAGCTGTTGTTAAAGCTTTAGCAGGTTATGTAGGAGTTCCTTATAAACCGCCAACTGGTGGAACAGGTAGTACAACGCCTATGCCAACTGATAAATATGTGGTTAAAAAAGGTGATAGTTTATACGCAATTGCTAGAGAATTTGGAATAAGTGTAGATGATTTAAAACGAGCTAATAACCTATCAAATAATAATTTAAGTATTGGTATGATTTTAACTATTCCTAAAAAGGATACTACTTCAACTGATAATATTTATATTGTTAAACCAGGTGATTCATTATATAAAATAGCTAATATGTATGGAATGAGTGTTAATGAACTTAAATCTCTTAATAATTTAACAAGTAATTTACTTAGTATTGGTCAACAGTTAAAAGTTGGTGAAAGCGCTAATATACCAGCAGATACTTATATTGTTAAATCTGGGGATTCACTTTATAGTATTGCTAAGAAATTTAATATTTCTGTTGATGATTTAAAACGAGCTAATAATAAAACTTCTAACCTTTTATCAATAGGAGAAAGACTTATAATTCCAACAAGTAATATAAATTATGTTACACATGTAGTAGTACCTGGAGATACTTTATATGGTATTGCTAGAAAATATAATACAACGGTTAATGCTATTAGAGAAGCTAATAATCTTAATAATACTATGTTAAGTATAGGAATGAATTTAAAAATACCAAGATAAGATAAAAATCTTCAATAATTTGGAGATTTTTTAAATTTTATATATATTTATTAAATTATGAATGTTATAATATCTTATTAAGAGATTTTAGTGATGAATAGGGAGAATTTTATGCAAATAGTGGGATTGAGTGAAGCAAAGGAAAATGAATATTTAGAAGATTTATACAATTGTTTTGAAAGTGGGTATGATTTCGAGAAATTTTTAAAACTTTATTTAGAAGAAATAGGTTTTGATGAAATAGAAGTTACTAAAAGAACAAGAGATGGCGGAGTTGATTTGATAGCTATAAGAAAAGGAATAGAAGATTTTAGTAATATTGACACCATTAATTATTATATTCAAGCGAAAAGGTATAAACTAAAAAAAGTCGGCGTTAACGCAATAAGAGAGCTAAAAGGAGTTATCCCATTTGGACATAAAGGAATGCTTATTACTACTTCAACTTTTACTAAGGATTCTATTTTAGAATCTGATAATGATATTTCAAGACCAATTATTTTAGTTGACGGAAGAGCTTTATTAAATAGTTGTATAAATCACCAGATAGGTTTTGCTTTTGAGCCTAGGTTTAGTAAGGAATTATTCAATCAATTTAATAGTATAGCAAATTATAATATTGTTAATGATATTAATCAAGAAGTAATTGAAAAATTAATTACTTATAATGATATTAGAGCAAAAATAGCTTCTGTTCCTAGTAAAATAGCAAAATTACTAGAAGACAAAAAAGAATATTTATTTAAGTTTGAGAATGATGAGTTTAAGTCTAAATTTGTTAAAAGTAGAAGTTATTTTTCAAAAGGATTGTCAAATATGTATAGAAAATATGAATTGATAAGTACAGATGGTATTATTAAACCTAAAAAGGCTTTGTGGTCATTTCATAATAATGTTATAACTTTAAAATTAATTTAATAATATTTTGGTTAATTATATTTAGATAATCCTTTTTTAGATTTTAATTTTTTTATTTGTTCTATTTGATATTTTTGGTTATTATATATGATATATGAAAGATTTGGTTCTAAATAAACAATACTATAATGTTTAATATTAGCATTTAATATTTTATATCTAACATTATCAAATTGAATTATATTATGTTTTATGGCTTTTCTTTTTAAGAGAAAAGTTTTTTCATTATTACTTTTAGGTAGTAATTTGCATAGAAAAGAATAACTATATTTTCCTTTTAGCTTATTATAATAACTTTTAATAGATTTATAATTGTTCTTTTTATAATTATCTATTAATTTCTCTTTAGTTTCACTATCAATATAGTTATGTGGCTTTTTACCTTTATTACCATGAATTACACTTATGGTATTATTTTTTATCTCTCTGTTAAGTCTTATAAGAGATTTTTCGTGATAACCTGTGATATTAGCTAGTTCTTTATAAGAAACTTGGCGGTTTTTTAATAATTTTATAACATTTTCTTTTTTCATAATGTTGTATTATAGCATAAAGGTAACAAAGTTGCAAATTTTTTGATATAAAATGCTTTGTTATATTAAAATGGTGAAAAAGGAGAGATTATATATGTTTGATTTTAGTGATTTAGAACCAGGTGAAATAAGAATGGTAGCTTTTGATTTAGGTGGTGTTTTAGCATATAGAGATTTAAGTGTTTTATCAGCAGAGGAACAAAATTTACTTTTAATTTATCAAAAGTATATGGGTATTAAAGGCGTTAATCCAAAAGATAAAGAGTTTTTAGAATATGCTAGAAGTAAAATGGAAGAAATAACTAGAAAAATCTATAAATTAAATAGAGAGGCCTTAGATGTTTTAAAAATGTTACATTATAACGGAATTGGTATCTCTTTATGGACAAATAATACTCCTTATTTAAATTCTTCATTAGAACAAGTAGGTGTTCTTAGATATATTCCTTTAGAAAATGTAATTAATTCTTATTATTTAGGATATGATAAACCAAATAAATACTTTTATTTGAAAGCTTTAGAATTATTACATATTAGGGCTTCTCAAATATTATTTGTAGATGACAATCGGGATAATTTAATAAGTGCTAAGAATTGTGGAATACAGACACTAGAATATGATATGTCTATGAGTTTAAAAGATAGTCTTAGTTTTACTTTTGAAAGAATAAAACAAAGAAAAGTAAAAGATTTAATATGAAAATGGAGGATTAACAAATGAATATTTTATTATATTTTAATAAAGAGTTTTGGTGTTCATTTAAAAATAATAATCGATCTTTATTTGAACGTAGTTTATGGATAATGGGAGCTTACAAATATAAAAACAAAGTAATTAAAAATTTAATAACCGAAGATATAACTATTTATTATGCTGATAATACAAGACAACTTAGAGGCTTTAATGGAAATCAAAAACCTATTAGTGATAGTTCTTTAGTTAATTTAAATTCTAGCGATTTAATAATGTTTATAAAAGAATATTATAAACTTAAAGATAAATTATACATGATGGGAGAAAAGGTTGTTAAAGAGGCTAAAAATGATAATTTTGAAAGTTTTAGAATACTGTTTAAAAAGTTTATTTTTATTCATGCAAGGATATTTAGTTATGAGTATTTAATAAGTTCTTTGGGTCAAGAGTTGTATTTTCAGTTAAAAAAGCAAGAAATAGCTTGTTTTTCTAAATGGAAGAATAAAGAACAAGTTAACTCTCATTACTATTTTGAAGAAGTTTTTAAATATATAAAAGACTATTTTAGTATTGATATTTATTATAAAACTTTAGAACTATACATACATGTTGATGAAATATTAAAGTTATTAAATAATAAAATTACTGTTAAAACTATTTTAAAAAGGATAAATGATAGAAAAAAAGGTTTTGTTCTTTTAAATTTACATGATAAAAAATATTGTAATAAGGTTATTACTGATAATGTTATGGTAAGAGAAATAAAAAGTAGATTGGAAGGGTTAGAAAATGCTTATATACTTAGTCAAAACGAAGTAAAAGGTGTTTCTACTTATGAAGATAAACTTATAATATCTGGGGAATGTGTGGTAATAAGTAACTCTCTATTAGAAGGACAAGATGTTTTTAATAAAATAATAGTAGTTTCAGTAACAACTCCAAGTGATATTTATAAATATTTAGATTGTAAAGCACTTATTGTGGATCATGGAGGGATTCTTAGTCATGCGGCTATATTTTCAAGAGAGTTTCATAAACCTTGTTTAATGGGAACTGAAGTTGGAACTAAAATATTTAAAACAGGAGATATTATTGAAATTGATTTTTCTAAAAATATAGCTTATAAAATTTGAATTTTCTTAAATATTTTTTAATATAATAAAGTAATCTTTTTGTCTTCTCTTTTGATAAATCCCTCTTCTGTTAAGTTTTTTAATTCTCTTGTCATAGCACTCCTATCGACAGCTAAATAATCTGCTAGTTCAATATATGTCATTGTTAAATATATTTTTTTAGAATTATTTCTTTTAGATACAATTTTAAAGTATTCAAGTAATTTATCTCTAATCGTTTTTTTAGTTAGTATTTCTATACGTTCATTTTTAGTATTAATCTTATCACTATATATTTCAAGTAAATTTTTTATAAATTGTTTATAGTATGATAAATTATTTTCAACATCATTTAAGATATTATTAAAATCTATAATAACAATTTTGGTGTCTTCTTTAGTTATTATTTCGCATTCATCTGTTAGGGAAGATATAGTCGTACCAAATATATCATTTTCTGTTAATTCTTCAATTATGGTACGATTGCCATTATAATCTGTTCGAATAATTTGCATGTATCCTGATAAGACAAATCCAATCATATTATGTAACTTTACACTTGTCAAAATTTGACAGTTTGGTTTGAAATTTAGTGTACTGGCCTCTAAAATCTTGAGAATTTTTTCTTGATTTTTTTCACTTATATTAGTAAATAAATTAGTCATGTTTACACCTCTTAAAAATATTTTATCAAAAAACGTTAAATGTTGCAATTGCAACAGGCGAACTTAATTAAAAAGTGTTACACTTATCGTGCAAATAGAGAAAGTGGAGGAAGTAATATGAAGGTTATTAAAAGAGATGGACATATGGTAGATTATAGTCCAGAAAAGATAGAAGAAGCTATATTAAAAGCTAATAAAGAGGTTGATGATGAAGATCAAGCCTCTGGTACACAAATTAAAAATATTATTAAGTATATCGAAGGTTTAGGCAAAAAAAGAATTTTAGTTGAAGATATTCAAGATATAATTGAAATGAAATTAATGGCTATTGGGAAATATGCTTTAGCTAAAAAGTATATCACATATAGATATACTAGAGAATTAGTTCGTAGAAGTAATACAACAGACCTCGCTATTAAAGAATTAATTGATGGTGAAAGCGAATATTGGAATACTGAAAATTCAAATAAAAACGCTAAAGTTGTTACAACTCAAAGAGATTATTTGGCTGGTATTACAAGTACTGATATTACAAGAAGATTCTTATTACCTGAGGATATAGTTCAAGCTCATGATGATGGAAGAATTCATTTCCATGATGCTGATTATTTTGCACAAAATGCATTACATAATTGTGATTTAATTAATTTAGAAGATATGCTTCAAAATGGTACTAATATTAATGGTGTTATGATTGAAAAACCACATAAGTTTTTAACAGCGATGACTATTGCTACACAACTTATTACAGCAGTTAATTCTAGTCAATATGGTGGAGCTACTATAACTCTTACACATTTAGCACCTTTTGTTAGAGATAGTTATAAAAGATATTTAGCTAAATATAAAAAACGTAAATGTACACCTGAGGATTGCGAAAAATTTGCTAAAGAAGATTTAAAAAGAGAAATTGTTGATGGAGTTCAAACTTTCCAATATCAAATTAATTCAATGACTACAACAAATGGTCAAGCACCTTTCTTAAGTGTTTGTATGTATTTAGGTGAAACAGATGAATACAAAGAAGAACTTGCAATGATTATTGAAGAAGTTTTAAAACAACGTATAGAAGGTATGAAAAATGAAAAAGGTGTTTATATTACGCCTGCATTCCCTAAACTTTTATATGTTTTAGAAGAAGATAACATCAAAAAAGGAAGTAAATATTATTATTTAACTAAACTAGCTGCAGAATGTACTGCTAAGAGAATGGTTCCAGATTATATTTCTGAAAAAATTATGTTACAACTTAAAATTGATAAAAATGGTAATGGTAATTGCTATCCATGTATGGGTTGCCGTTCATTCTTAACTCCTTATGTTGATCCTAAAACTAATAAACCTAAGTATTATGGAAGATTTAATCAAGGTGTTGTTACAATTAACTTAGTAGATGTAGCATTATCAAGTGATAAAGATCAAGAAAAGTTCTGGGATATATTTGACGAAAGATTAGAATTATGTCATAGAGCATTACAAATAAGACATAAAAGACTTTCTAAAGCTTCAAGTGATGTTGCACCTATTTTATGGCAACATGGTGCTTTAGCTAGACTTGGTAAGGGTGAATCTATTCATGATTTACTTCATAATGGATATTCAACTATTAGTCTTGGATATGCTGGGTTATATGAATGCGTTAAATATATGACTGGACACTCTCATACTGATAATGGTAAAGGTAAAGAATTTGGTTTGCAAGTTATGCAACATTTAAATGATAAGTGTAAAGAATGGAAAGCTGCGGAGGCTATCGATTATAGTGTTTATGGTACACCTATAGAATCAGTTACATATAAATTTGCTAAATGCTTAAGAGACCGTTTTGGAGTTATTAAAGGTGTTACAGATAGAGATTATATTACTAATAGTTATCATGTTCCTGTTTTTGAAGAAATTGATGCTTTTGAAAAATTAAAATTAGAAGCTGAATTCCAAAACTTAAGTCCAGGTGGGGCAATCTCTTATATTGAAACTCCTAATTTATCAAATAATATTCCGGCTGTCTTAGAAGTTATTCAATTTATTTATGATAATATTATGTATGCTGAACTTAATACAAAACTTGATTATTGTCAAGAATGTGGGTATACTGGAGAAATTCTAATTGATGATAAATTAGAATGGTATTGTCCTAATTGTGGAAATAGAGACCATGATAAATTAAATGTAGCTAGACGTACTTGTGGTTACATTGGTTCTAATTTCTGGAATAAAGGTAGAACTCAAGAAATTAAAGAACGTGTTGTTCATTTAGATAATAAAGATGAGGAATAATTATGAGATATAATAAAATTAGAAAGATGGATATTGCTGACGGTCCTGGGGTTAGAGTTTCTATCTTTATGCAAGGCTGTGTATTTAATTGTAAAAATTGTTTTAATCCAGAAACTCATGATTTTGAAGGTGGAAAAGAATTTACGGATGAAACTATTGAAAGAATTTTAAATCTTTGTGATAAGGAATATATTGAAGGTTTATCAATACTTGGTGGAGAACCAATGCATCCAAGAAATCTTGAGGGAACTACGAAACTTGCAAAAGCTTTTAAGAAAAGATTTCCTAATAAAACTGTTTGGGCTTGGTCAGGATTCTTATTTGATAGAGATTTAAAAGATAAAGAAATTGTTAAATATTTAGATGTTTTAGTTGATGGTCAATATCAAGATGAACTACATAATTTCTTACTTAAATATTGTGGCTCTAGTAATCAAAGAGTTATTGATGTTCAAGCATCTTTAAAAGAAAATAAAATTGTTTTATTTGAAACAAATGAAATAGAACAAAAACAAGAAGAAGGAGAGTTAATATGCGCTTGAGAGGTTTTGAAATAGCAAAGGGTTTCGAAGATAAAAATATTAATCTTCCTAAAAGAAGTACCAAAAATGCAGCAGCTTATGATATAGAAGCAGCAGAGGATGTAACTATTCCTCCATATACTCATGGAATTAAACCAACACTCATTCCAACAGGGTTAAAAGCATATTGCCAAGATGATGAATGGTATATGCTTGCTAATCGTAGTGGTGGACCTAAAAAAGGGTTTGTAATGGCTAATAGTATCGGTATTATTGATGCCGATTATTATGGCAATGAGTCTAATGATGGTCATTTTATGTTTCAATATTTCAATTTTGGAACTGAACCTTTAGAAGTTAAAAAAGGTGATAGAATTGGTCAAGTTATATTTATGAAATATCTTATTACTGATGATGACGATGCTACAGGTGAGCGAAAAGGTGGATTTGGTTCTACTGATAAATAAAAAAATCTAGATAAAAGTCTAGGTTTTTTAATATATCTCAGTACATGTGCCAGATTGAGGCCTATAAAAACAATGATTTTTATATTTACCAGCTAAAGGTTGACTATACCACGTAGTTTTACATGATGTGTTTGATGATGGTGGAGCGTAGAACCATAAGGAATGAGTAGCAGGGTAATAATATTCACCCATTAAAATGCGTTTAGCGAGATTTTTTTCAGAAGTAGTAGAAGAACCATAGAAGAGGGGAGAATCAGCGCCTACGAATTGATTAGGCTGAAATATAGCATCAGTTATACTATCAATATTTTTAAAAGTATAACAATCTCCTAAAACTCTATTGACTACAACATTACCTACCATGAGCATTCCTAAATCTCCCTCTGTTTGAGCTTCAGCACGCATAAGCCTTGCTAGCAAATCTAATTCTTTTGTAGTGTAATTTACGATCATATGATAATCACCTAATTTATTATATGAAAATATTTGAAATATGGGATTAAATGTGCTATAATACAAATACACGTAGGGGCGTGGTATAATGGTAGCATAGGAGTCTCCAAAACTTTTGATGGGAGTTCGATTCTCTCCGCCCCTGCCA
>CAJUNE010000007.1 GCA_910587745.1 uncultured Bacilli bacterium | reverse complement strand
ATGTACAATTAAAATATAATTAAATTGGTGCGGTTGAAATTACAATAAAGAAAAAACTTCTAGTATTTACTAGAGTTTTTTAATTAATTTTTTTACTATTTCATCAACTATATATTTACTTGCTTTACCATCACCATATGGATTAGATGCTTTGCTCATCTTATTATATTCTTCTTTATCTTCTAATAATTTCTTTGTTTCTTCATATATAATATCTTCATTTGTTCCTACTAATTTCAAAGTTCCTGCTTCAATTCCTTCGGGTCTTTCAGTAGTGTCTCTTAAAACTAATACTGGTTTGCCTAAAGATGGCGCTTCTTCTTGAATGCCTCCACTATCTGTTAAAATAAGATAGGCTTTATTTTGAAAGTTGTGAAAATCAAATACTTCTAATGGCTCAATTAGTTTTACTCTATCACAATTTTTAAATACTTCATTTGCTACTTCACGTACTTTAGGATTCATATGTATAGGATATATTACTTTAACATCTTTAAATTTATCAACAACTCTTTTTATTCCTTTAAATATATTTCGCATTGGTTCACCTAAATTTTCTCTTCTATGCGCTGTAAGTAAAACCATTCTTTCATTTTCTTGTATCCATTCTAATTCAGGATGACTATAATTACCGGTAACGGTTGTTTTCATTGCATCAATTACTGTATTACCAGTTACATATATTTTACTTTCATTAATATTCTCTTTTAATAAATTTTCTTTACTTAAGTTTGTTGGAGCAAAATACATATCAGTCATACAGTCAACCATTTGTCTATTCATTTCTTCTGGATATGGCGAATATTTATCATATGTTCTAAGTCCTGCTTCAACATGTCCTATTGCTACTTGATTATAAAAAGCTGCTAAGGCTCCAGCCAACGTTGTTGTTGTATCACCATGAACTAATACTATGTCTGGTTTACACTCTTTTATAACTTCTTCAAGTCCTGTTAAAGCTCTTGTTGTAACTTCTCCTAATGTTTGTCCTTGCTTCATAATATTTAAATCATAATCAGGTTTAATTTTAAATGTAACTAACACTTGGTCTAACATTTCTCTATGTTGGGCTGTAACGCAGACTATGCTTTTTATTTCTTTTCTACTTTCTAATTCTTTTACAAGTGGGGCCATTTTTATAGCTTCAGGCCTTGTTCCAAATATTGTCATTACTTTTATCATAGTCTATACTCCTTTAATTAAGTATAATATAGAAATTAAAAAAAGAAAAGTTTTTTAATTACTTTTCTGTTTGTAATAATTTGATATTAATAAATCACTACTAAAATCTAATTCCTTTTTCATTTTCGAATTTATTGGTTCTATAATATTTCCATTAAAATACGTTAAATCTTTAAAAATTACATACCCTTCTTCTATGTTTAAAGCATCATATCCTGGATAGACATATTCCTCATTAAATCCGAATAGATTTAATATGGTTGGTAATATATTAATACTACTTGTAACGGTTTCAATTTGATTATTTCCCATTGTAGAATCATAAATAAAAAATGCTGTTTTATTTAGTTTACTATCTTCATTATTTAATGATATGGCTTTATTTCGATGATCTGAAAATGCCACAATTATCGTATCTTCTAATTTTTTGTCTTTTTTCAATTTATTTATCAATAATTTAAACATATTATCAGTTTCTCTAGCTGCCGAATATGAACATAATACTTCTTCATTGTCAATCTGAGGATATATTTTATTAATATCTTCTATATTTTCTTTACACTCAATTTTATTATAATTATATGGATCATGAGGAGTATATGTAATAATGAAACTCATAAATTTATCGTTTAATACTATATTGTTATATGAATTTTCAATAATGTAATGATCTAAATCTAAATTTTCATTTGATATTCCCATATCAGAATAATTATAATATTTGTTATAGCCTAAACTTAAATGCATATCAGACCGATTATAGATGAAACCATTAGACCTGTGAAATGAATTAACTTCATAACCTTTACTTTTAAAAATATTTGCTAGAGAATATGGATATGAATTATTTATATAAGCATAATGAGGTGATAAACTATTTATTTTGGGATATAAACCTGTATTAGCAATAAACTCTGTATTAGCTGTATCTCCGGTTACATATCCTGGAGAATAGTGATTTCTAAAATTAAAGCCATGTTGCATCATTTCATGTATAGTTGGTGTGACTTCTTTATTTATCATCCAATCATCCATGCTCTCCATCATAACAAATATTAAATTTTTATCTTTAAATATCCCTTTATAATTATTATCCTTCTTTTTACTTAAGTTTTCTTGTATGTATTTTTCAACGTTTTTTTTAGCTTCTAATATATTTTCTTTCTTTATAAATGACTCATAAAAGTCTTTGATTATATATTCATAAGTACCACTAATTTGAATTAATTTGGTAGGTTCAATCCAATTTGTATAATAATTGTTTATATTGGATAAAACAGCTCGCGAATCCCATCCATCTATTGAACTTGTTAATTTATTCACAATACTATTTCGACAAAATAATATTATAATAGGTAATATTATTATTATTGGGGTTTGTAATGATCTGAATTTGTATGTTTTAATTGTCTTTGTCTTTATTAATAGTACATTTATTATAATCGATATTATTATGAATATTATTAATGTTATACTTATATATTTAAATATTGAGTTTATAAATTCTAATCCATCTCTTGCAAGAATTAAGTCTTTAAATGAAAATAATGATTTAAAATATGCATTCATAAAGTAATTTACGATTGATATGATAATTAATATTGAATTTATGATAACTGTAATTATTTTTCTTAATTTTGGTTTTGCTATATAAATAATTATCATTATAATTCCTATCCAACAATAATTAAATGCATGTCTTGTATAATATAAATAACTTTTATCTGCTATTATTTGTTGATTAAAAAATTCAATGATAAATAAAAATAATATTTCTAATAATAAAAATAATATTGTCTTATGGTTCTCCTTGTTGCTTATTATTTTTATAATCACTTTTTCAATTAAACTAATAATGTATGATAAGATTAATGAACTTAGTATGATTCCCAAGATTAAAGGAACCCAGTAGATTAATCTACTTTTAATGTATTCAAAATTATTTAGATAAGGGTAATACCAAGTATCAAAAATAGCTGAAACAAGATATGCACCAAAAGTTAAATATGATATTTTTGAGACAATTTTTATTATTTTTATATTCTTTACTTTTATATTTAAATGATTAAGAGTTAAATTTGCTAATAGAGTTGAAATTATTACTGCTTCAAATGAATGATAATCTGCATACATTCCCCAATTAAAAATATAGCCATAATTTCTATAATAATTAAAAATTCCAAATAATACCAAAAATAATATTAATAATGTTATATTCTTTTTTAATGACATATTTAATTTATAATCTTTTAAATAGCATCCTATAAAGTAATATAATATTGGGTATCCTAACCCAACCCAAAAATTAGGCATTATTGTTTGATAAGTATTTGAAGAGCCTGGATGTAGCCACCAATCCAAACTATCAAAGTTCCATATATTTAATAAAGTTGGTAAAACTATTATGATAACTAGTACTATTAATAGCATCTTTTTGTTTTCTTTCGTTTTTAAATTATTCCATAGAATATTCAGAAATGGTATTATCAAATATAATCCTAAATACATGTTAACATACCAAGAATACGGAGCAGCTTTATATGATAAAATTGATGATATATATGTTTTTATAGAAAATATTTCTCTACTTTCTATTATAGTTAACAGTATTATACAAGCTATACTACATAATATATAAGTTAAAACTATTCTAGCTATTTTCTTTAAGTAATCTTTATTAAAATTTTTCTCTTTCATAAGATATCCACTTAAAATCAAAAACAGAGGAACACATGTTATAAATAAACATCTAGCTATATTAAACGCTAACATTATTGGACCTTCAGTTGTAGTTTCATAAAATCCTATACCAAATAAACTATGGACGAGTATTACTAAGCAAAATGCTATGATTCTTAAAATGTCACAATTAAAATTTCTCTTTTTCATCTTCTGGTAAAATCCTTTCTTTATAAATTCATTTTTTAGGTTTAATAAAATACTATTTTAAAGCCAAACTTTTAATGTTTATTTATTTTAATAATATTGTTATTTTTATAAAGTATAATAATGTAAATTTTGGTATAATTATTGCTCTTAAATCAATTAGTACGTATATAATGTGGAGAACATTAGGAACACAAAAGAAAATATAATTAGCATTATGTTTATTGTCTCTTTTTAATTAACTTAATTTTTTAAAATCTAAAATAAATAAATGGATTATATTGTGAACTTACTAAAAAGCAAATACACATTACGAATATAATTATTATTGCTGATTTTTTTAATATATTATATAATCTATTATCTTCTAATTTTATATTTATTTTTAACATTATTTTAGTACTAAATATAATAGCAAATATTATATAAGGAAGTGCTGATATAATATCAATGTTATTATTTATAAACTCTGTGTATGATATTGAATTTGGATTATAAAATATATTTTTTATGATAATAAATATGTCATATATACTATTTGCTCTAAAAATTATCCAGCCAATGTTTATTAGAGTAAATGTTAATATAACCCTTAATAAATTTGGTATTTTGATTAGTATATTTTTTAAGATTGTTTTCTCAAGTATTAGCAATGCAAAATAATATAATCCCCAGATAATAAAAGTCCAAGCTGCTCCATGCCAAAATCCTGTTAATACCCATACTATTAGCATATTAAATATCCATCTTGATTTTTTTACTCTATTACCTCCTAATGGTATATACAAATATTCTCTAAAGAAAGTTGTTAAACTTATATGCCATCTTTTCCAAAATTCTGTAATACTTTTTGATATATAAGGATAATTAAAATTTTCTAAAAATTCAAAACCAAATATTTTACCTAATCCTATAGCCATATCACTATATCCACTAAAATCAAAATATATTTGAAAAGTATAAGCTAATACACCTAAAACTAATATTCCACTAGGTAGTTGCTCTAATATTATGTTATTAAATACACTATCTGCAATAATAGCCATATTATTGGCTATTATTATTTTTTTCCCTAAACCAATAATAAATCTTTCTATTCCTGTAATAATTTTATCAAAACTTTCTTTTCTTTCACATAGTTGTTTTTCTATTGTTTTATAGGTGACTATTGGTCCAGCTATTAACTGTGGAAAGAATGAGATGTATAATGATAATTCTAATAAATTTTTCTGCACTTTAATTTTACCTCTATATAAATCAATGATATATGATAGTATTTGAAAGGTATAAAAACTTATTCCTATCGGTAATATAATATTTTGTTTATTTATATGTGTATTAAATATATTATTTATATTTTCGATAAAGAAATTTATATATTTGAAATAAAATAAACTAGATAATATTAATATTATAGAAATTATAAATAACATTAATTTAATTTTATTATTTTTCTTTTCATTGTAATAGTTGATTAATAAACCAAAAATATAACTTATTAATATAGTCATTAACATTACTAAAATATACTTTGGTTCTCCCCAAGAATAGAAAAATAAAGAAAATACTAACAGAATAAAATTTTTTATCTTTTTATATCTTTTCGGTATTATAAAATAACATATTAAACAAGTTGTTAAAAAGTAAAAAATAAATGTTAAACTACTAAAAAGCATTTTTTATTTCTCCTAACTAATCATAAAAGTCTCTAAAGTAAAATAGTCGATATTGCCTATTAATAGAACTTTATCTATTTTATTTTCTTGTATAAACTCTTTTATATTAAATTCTTTGTTCATATCTGATTTATATGCCCTTAAATCTACATTATAAGTCTTATTAAAATGAGTCGATATTAATTCGTTGATTGCATTATCATATGATTCTCCAATTATTAATAAATTTTCTTTTTTGTTGTTATTATAGTCAAATTCTATTAAACCATTATCCCAACCATAATAATCCCCATATGATATTGGTAAGTTTCTGTTTTCATAATAGTTTATGTAGTTTCCATAATTAGAAACAATTTTGTTGTTTATAAACGTTTTATGAGTTGGTATAATATATTTATAGGCACAGAACTCTTCTTTTAATAGAAGTGTTCCTCCTAATTGTCCAGCTTTAGTACCACTCATTTTGGAATTTAAACAAAATTCTTCTTTATATTCAATTGGACTTTCATTTATTTCTAATAATTTTACTATATCTGTATATGCTTTATATGACCCTTTATAATTCCAATGATGGTCTGTTTTATAAAAATAATTTTTAAAATCATCAAAATCATTAATTTTAAATACTGACCTTTTTATTTTGTCAACAAGGTTTGAGTCTATATATTCATAAGCTCCTAATTTTTCATTACTCTCAAAGTTTATGTCTGTATCTTTTTCAATGTAATATAAGTAAAAGCTAGTATCTTTAATATCTTTTATAACTTTATTGTAATTATTTATCTTTTTTTCTAGATAATTCATCTCTGTTGATAAATTACGTGGACTATATAATAAGTTACCTTTTAAATAATAAATCCCTGCTCCAACATTATTATATTTTTTATTATTTGTTTTTGCATATATTATTTTCATTCCTAATGATATTGTTTTTTCTGTTATTTTCATTTTGCTTGCAAGAGGTATTTGGTCTGATAATGCTTTTTCAAATTCATCTTGAAAGCTTTTGCTTAATATAGCGCTAAAACTAAAACTAGGAAGGCTATTTGCTGGCCTGTTCTCATAATAATTTATCTTTATTGGCTTAATTATTGGTTTTAGAAAACCTCCAAATAAAATTATAATAAAAATCCCTAGAAATATTTTATCTTCTATTCTTCTCATACTTACCTCATTAATTTCTATATTTTAAAAATAACACGCTTATACTTTCTTCATATATTAAGTATAATATAAATCCCAAAAAAAGAAAAGTTTTATTTGCTTTTCTTTAGTTTATATATTTTAAAAATAAATTTAATATTATTGTCATAAAAACGTTTTATTCTTTTTGGCTCTTTTACAATTCTGTAAAGCCATTCTGTATTTGTTTTTATAAATATTTTAGGTGCTCTTTTTTTTGTTCCGCTTATTACATCAAATGAACCTCCAACACCAACAAAAATACCTTTTTTAAATTTATCTAAATATTTATATATTAATTCTTCTTGCTTAGGCATACCCAATGCGACTAATATTATGTCTGGCTCTTTTTTTACTATATCCTTAAAGACCTTATCTTTCTCTTCTACATAGCCATCTTGCATTCCTATTAACTTAGCGTCAGAATACTTTTCTCTTATTAAATTTCCCATTTTTTCTATGACTTCCGGTTTAGATCCAAATAAATAAACTTTCTTTTGATGTTCACTAGCGTATTTTAATAATTCTTCAGCTATCTCTATCCCTGGAATTCTTTCTTTAATAACATAGCCTAAAATTCTACCTGCTTTAACTAAACCTATCCCATCTGCTACTATTTCTGTATTTTTATCAAGTAACATATTTCTATATTCTTGATTTTTTTCAGATAGCATAAACGCCTCAGGATTAGCAGTTACTATAAATGTTTTTTTATTCGTTTTTAATTTTTTTTCTAGCATTTTTAAGTATTCTTCTTTGCTATCTTTATATGTTTTGTCAAATAATTCTTTCATTTTATTCTCCTTTTCTTTCTAGGAATCTGCATCTGTAATATATGTATGCTAAATAAAATGATAAGTAAATATTGGCATTTGATTTTCTTAAAAATGCTCCTGAATATTCACCACCAAATGTTAATAAAACTAATAAGAATCCTAAAATAATAAACTCTCCGTCAAATATAACTTTTGGTTTTCTTATAAAACAAATAAACATTTTAATAAGAAAATATAATAAATATGATATATATATTGTAAAACCAATATAGCCATAATAATAGAATATTGCATGTAAATCATTTTCCATATCATAACCTTGATTCCCTACTATACTATAGCCAAAACCTAAAAACTTAGTTACCATATCTGAATTATCATAATTTATTTGCGCGTTAATAATTTTTACACGTCTATTATCTGATAAATCTGCAACTGCAAATTTTTTCCCTAATGCTTTTATTACTTTGTTTTCACCATGTAACTTTATAAGATCGCGGTACATATAACTGGTGTTTAATATTTTAATAAGTTTCTCTTTATCAGAAAAATCAATAATAACTGGTGTTAAATTTTCTGCTGGGTCTTTAGGTTCATCTTCTGGTTTATCTATATTATTAACCTCTTCATTATAATTATTATTTGTATTATTTACTATTTGCTTTCTGGCACTAGTAAATGAAGTGTTAAATAATACTATTGATAATACTAGCAAAAAGACTGTCATGACAAATTTAGTTTTTTTACTTTCTATTTTTTTATCAGTAATTGTAATGTATATTATTACTAATAATGACGCAATTAATGTTAAATAACATGATCTTGTTCCATTTGTGTATAATAAAATAAAGCCTAAGCCACTAATTATACCATATATGTATGGATTCTTTTTTGTTAAAAAATAATATAAAACCCATGGTAATACAGCACATAAAATCATGCTGTTTGTATTCGCACTTGAGAACCATCCTATTATTCCTATTTTTTGTGTTGCGGTTATATATGTTGGTTCATATGTATTTGTAATAAAGGCTATAAAAATGCTTAATGTTAATATTATTCCACTTATAATTATTCCTTTTTTTGAATATTCTATTTGATCTTTACTATTTTTAAAATAATCAATTAATAATACTGCTAGTATAGGGGTTTGAAATACGAATATAAAATATTTTAAATCCGCTATTAAGCTTAAAGAATTTATTCGATATAAATTAAGAACGTGAAACAAAAAGAATATTATAATTGGCGAAAGATACAAGATTAATTTCTTTTTGTTTTTACTTTTTATAAAAGATATCATACATGTTATTAATATTAGTAATATTCTTATGATCCATGTATAAGAACTTCCTCCTGTTTTTACTTGAAAATATGATATAATGTCAATTATAGGCTGTATACCTATAACTATTAATAACCAATATTTTTTTATAATATCTTTTATTTTATTCATTTTGATAGCCTCTCTTTAATCTTAAACATATATTTTATTAATCCATAACATTTAAAATTAATAAGATTATATACTAATCTTTTATTTTTGTCTAGATATTTAATATATTTATTATTTTTATAATCTTTAAAATTATCTTTGATATATAATCTATATTTTTTTATTGTTTTTTTCTTTATTTTGCTATTTGCTTTTATGTTTATGATTCTTGTTATACCACAAATATACATGTGATATAAACATAAAAATTCTATTTCCGAATAATTATCATTATAAATATCTTTTTCTTTGCAATAATTAATTACTTCATCAAAACTTGCACATAGTTCAAGATTTCTTTTTACATTCTGATTATTCATTGTTGAGCCTTCTCTTAAAAGATAATTATATAAAGGTATATCTAAATATGTAATATTTGAAGCTTGAAAGTATGCTTTAACAGAAAAATCTACATCTTCATACCATACTCTTGACCTAAAGTTTATGTCATTATTAATGATTAAATCTTTTTTATATATTTTATTCCATACAGCCATTTTACCAAAAATAAAATTACATATTTTATCTTTTTTATCATTAAATGAATATGATGATTCGCTTTTTATTAAGTTATAAGTTTCATCTTCAATTATATTATTGCCACATATAACAATGTCTGCATCTTTATTTTTTGCTTCTTTATATAATAATTCTGCCATATTCAATTCAATATAGTCATCACTGTCAACATATAAAATGTATTCACCTTGAGCTTTTTGAATGCCAAAATTTCGCGCTGATCCTTGCCCTCCGTTTTCTGTGATAAAAGACTTAACTTTTGTAGGATATTTTTTTACATATTTATCTATTATCTTTTGAGAATTATCAGGACTTCCGTCATTTATTACAATAATTTCAATTTCTTTTAATGTTTGATTTACTAGGGATTTTAAACATTTATCTATATACTTCTCTACATTATATACTGGAACTATAATACTTACTTTTATCATTTTAAACCTCTTTTTTCATTTTAATTTTGCTTTAATATTTAATAATAGAATTGATATTTTGGATAGCCCATAATAGTTAAGATTTGCTATAATTTTTCTATTTATAGGTATATTTTTATAATATTTATATTTTTTATATTCTCCAATATTATTCTTGCAATATTTTGTTAATTCTTTAATAACATTTTTTTTATCTTTATTCTTTTGCTTTGCCACTCTGTTAATACTTGTTACTAAAATATGATGAAAAATAATAAAAGAAAATATTTCTTTATCATAATAATTATTTTTAATGGCATAGTCTTTTATATCTTCCACGCATGTTATAATATCTAGGTTTTTAAGAGAATTATTATTTAACATTGTTGAACCTTCATGAGCGTGACAATGATATAAGCCTTCACTTATGGTTGATATTTTAGGTGATGTTAGTAGTAACTTAGTTGTGAAATTCATATCTTCATACCATAATTTATCTTCTAAAAATCTCATTTTATTTATTAAAGAGTACTTAAATATTTTATTGCTTGCCGAAGGAGTTTTTTCATAAGGACTATTAAAGTTTGTACAATCATGATATATTGTCTCATTTAGATAATGATCTACCATATCACATATAACAATATCACTATTGTCTTCATTTGCTTTATTATACATCTTTTCTAGCATATCTTTTTCTATCCAATCATCCGAATCAATGAAACTAATAAACTCTCCTTTAGCGATATCTAAGCCTTTATTTCTAGCTGATCCTTGGCCACCATTTTCTTTATAAATATATTTTATAATTTTAGGATATCTTTTTTGATATTTTAAAATTATTTGTTCACTATTATCTGGACTGCCATCATTTATAACTATTATTTCTTTTTCTTTTAAAGTTTGTGAAACTAATGAATCTAAACATTTTTCTAAATACTTTTCTACATTCCAAACAGGGACTATAATACTAATTTTTATCATTATATATATTCTCCATATCTTTTTTTGATTTTTTAAGCTTTATATATTCTTTATATGGCAAATTTAAATTCATATAATATGGTGTATGCTCTTTTTTTTCTATATCTTTTTCAGAGGGGATTTTCATATAATCTCCATATATGTGTGTTAAATATTCATCATATTTTCTAGGTATTGGTAACATTGTATTTTCAAATTCTACATATAAAGGCTTTCCATATACTTCTTTCATATTTAAATTTAAATTAAAGCCATCTCCATCACATAACGAAAGCCACTCATCATAGTCTTTTGTTTTATATTTAAAGCAATTTTTTTGACAATATTTGATTACTCTTTCTTTACCAATTAATTTAATAATAATTTTAGATATACTTTTCAAGAATTTATTATTTATTACATTTATATTGGCAGATAATAAAAAGGCTCTATTAATTTTTAATATATTTCTTTTAATCTTATTTTTTGGTACTCCAATTAAAGGAAAAATATCAATATATACTCCATAGGTTATGTTTTTATCTTTATTATTTTCTTCAACTAATGTGGTTGTAATATCTCTTAATTTTGAAAATGATAAGTAATAATCTTTTTCTTTACCAGGTCTTTGTAAATAATACTTTTCTTTATTTCCACTTTGCTCGAAAGCTTTAATAAACTTAAAGTAATTATCTTCTGTCATTGCTATATCCATATCATCATCCCACGGAATAAATCCCTTATGCCTTACTGCACCTAAACATGATCCATATATTATATAATACTCAATATTATTTTCATTACAAAAAGCATCTATATATTTGATTATTTCTAATATTTTTAACTGGAGACTTCTTTTTTCTTCTTTACTTAATCTCATATTGCACCTACTCAAATTCTATTGTATTTCTTATGTTATTTTTTATTTTATACGGAAAGTGATATAAATATTTTTTTAGTTTTTCTTCAATAATTTTAATTTCTTCATTATATTTTTCTTCATTAAAAAGTTGGGTGTTTTTTATAGATAAGTCTGGATTAAATCTATTTTTGGGTTTTATATGATCTTCTTTTTTAAAATTTAAAAATTTTTCTATTTTACTTAGTACGTTATCATAATTATAAATTAAATCTTCAAATTTTATTCTTAATACTTTTTTAGAGTCACATTTTATTTCACTTTCCCGCATTTTTTTGTAGTATTCACAAAACTCATTAACTTCTAAAGGAAATGGTACTCCAATTTGTTTTTCTTGCCATATATATTTGTTTAATATGTAAACATCTCTTGGATCTCTTTCTACTACAACTACTTTTAATCTATCATCAAAATAGTTATCGATTCTATATAGATTAAATGGTAATAATAATTGGTCCATAATTATATTTTTACGTTTCTTACCTATAATATCTATTATATTATAAATATATTGGTTAGCATATCTATAAAAATCTTTATCTTTAATATAAGATATTTTCATGCCATCATTATATCTTAGAATCTTTTTGTTACATATTTTATTTCTTGTTATCATCTTTATGGGCTTTCTAAGTAGTAATTTCATAAACATTGAAAAATTAACCTCTTCATGAGTATACCAATAGTTGTTTAATCTAAATTCTGTAATATTGTTTATAAACTCATTTGTTATTTTCATAAACTCAGGACCTATTACTTTTTCATAATTTCCTACCCACCAAAATTTTTTATTGTATAGTTTTTTCATTTGGAGCTCAAATTGTCTTATGGAATCATCACTTTTAATAGCATTATTTCCGATTAATAATTTGTCTTCTAAATCAAATAGACCATTAGGGCAGTGTAAGAATATATATTCATAACTTTTATAATCATTAGCGCAGTCTTTAAACTCTGAGATTAAATCTGTTATAGCTGATGAGCCAGAACCCATGTAGCCAGTTGTTACTATTATTCTATCCATTTTTCTTCCTCCTCCGAAAGATTCCAAATATTTTTTCAATAATTAGTTTTAAATTGTCATCTTTTATTAAATACAATACACCTACATATAATAAAATACATAAAGTAATAATTATACAAATATTAAGATAGAAACCATAATCTATCTTTTTTATTATAAAAGCGATTGGGATAAATAAAAGTGATAATCCTAAATACAATAAGTTTTGTTTAGATATAAATTTGGGTTTAATATTTAATTTTTTTCTTATATATCTATATTCTAATAATATTAATATAACTTCTACTATTATCGTTGTAATCATAGATGCAAATGGTGATAAGATTTTAAAATATACTAAGCATAAGTTTAATACTAAATTTAAAATTCCACAGCTTAGAGTAAATTTTAATAGTTTTCTTTCTTGATTATTTGGATACATAACTAAATTTGTTAATACTGATTCTATACTTAATAGTATTCTTACTACGCATGATATCATTAAAACTGAAACACATGCCATATATTTCTCTCCTGCATATATGTAAATTACCTCATTTGCTAAAGCAAAAACTCCCATACACATTGGTATAATAATAAACATTAGAGAAGATATTATTTTATTTAATGATATTTCATACCCTTCTTTAGTTTCGTTAGCTGCTATATATGATAGTCTTGGGATTGATACATTTATAATTGAATAAGGAATAGCAGCTAAAGTTGAAATTATATAATACGGTATATAGTAAACACTAACAGCAACACCTCCTGCAAACTTACCTAAAACCACTCTATCAAGCTGACTATATAATAAATCAATATTACTTATAATTAAAATTGTGGTTAATGGAGCAATATATTTTCTTAATTCTACTTTTTTTAAATCAAATTTAATATGTTTTTTAGCATATATAAAACTTATAATGTTATTTATAAATACAACTAATGATACAATTACAGCATATATAACAATATCATCTGGTTTTTTTATTAATAATAAAATGGCTATTAAATATAATATCTTTACTATAACTGTTTTAATTGTTATAAATTTATAGTTTTCTAAAGCTTCATTGACAAATTCTACATAAAAGACATTGCCAAGAATCTGAATCATCATTACACAATATAGTGCTAAAGTAATTCCGTTAGATGTGAAGAAAGCATAAATAAAATATATAATACATACTAATATATTTGAAATAATAGATATGGCAAATAGATTAGAAAATAATTTTGAAACTTTTTCTTTATCGTTCCTTATTTTACTTATCTCTCTAACACCATAAGTGTATAAACCAAAGGATGCAAACACTAAGAAAACTTGGAATTCGGCAAAAACAGTATTATATATTCCATATAGTTCTACATCTAATAGTTTAACTATATAAGGGCCAATTAAAAGAGGAACAACTATATTTACAAAACTAAGTATTGATTTATAAATAGTATTTTTAAATAATGATTTATTCAATTCTTTACACCTTCTTATATAAAATTATATCAAATATAGGCTTAAAAGTATATAAAAGAAAAAAAGTTCCATTAAGAACTTTTTACACATCATATGTTTTGTCTATTTTTTTTAATTCATTAAATGTATCTATTTCTATTATATCTTCTTTTTTACATTCACGAACAGCTATTTTATAGTTGTTTTTTCTTTCTACTAATTGAACCTGCTCCCAGTATTTTTCTTTTCCACCTGGAGAGTTAAATACATCTGCAATATCATTTTTTAATTTTTTACCGTCTTCACTATTATAAAATGATATTCCAATCATTTGATGACAATTGGTACCTCCGATTTTCTCTTTAGTTATTATACCATTTTTACTTTCAACACACCAATCATCTGTTACATCAACTGGAATTCCTAAGAAATTGCTAGTATATTCATATTTTCTGATTAAATTTTCATTTGATAAAACTAAATCTGATTCTAATACATAAGCGTTTTCCATTTTATCTCTTACTATGTATGCTGATGATATATTATTTGCTTCATTATAAAGACTATTATTAACAAATTTAATATTAGGATACTTGTGAAGTAAAACCTCAAATTGTTCTCCTAAATACCCTCTAACTATTATTATCTCTTCTATTTCTGCTTTAACTACTGCGTCTAATAGTGTTTCAATCATCCTTTTGCCATGAACTTTAACTAATGGCTTCGGTGTATTTAATGTTATAGGAACTAATCTTGATCCAAAACCTGCAGCAATAAATATTGCTCTTTTAACACGATATGGTTCTAATGCCAATTTACCTTTTTCTGTTATCATGTTGTTATTATCAATATATTCTTTTTCTTGTAGTTCTGATATAGCATTATTAATGGTACCTAAAGATAAATTAGTTAATTTGGCTAAGTCTCTTTGAGACAGTTTCTTTTTTTCTCTTTCTATAACAACTAATGTTTCAAATTCATTATATGATAGCTTCATATTTTTTCTTGTCCTCTTTTCTATTTATTAAATAAATTATACCTTTTAATAAAATATTGAATAATAATATTATTAATGATATAATCGCTGCTTCTCCTAACATCATATTTCCTTCATAATTATTAATTAATAATGATAATGGCATCGTCTTAGTATTAAATAAGAATGCTACTGCTGATATAGTAACCATTGAATTTACAAAAAAGTAAGCAAACATTTCTCTTATTGTTGTTTTGGTGCTTGGTATTATTACATCTTTTATTATTTTAAATAAACTTATATTACAAGTTTTGGCTATTATTTCATAATTAGGATTAACCTTTTGCATCGCATTATATGCCATTAAATATGGACTTGCTATAAAATGAATTATATTTACAAGTATTAATATCATAAATGTATTATATATAAAAGTCCCACTGAATCCTATTGTATATGATAGCCCTAATACCATCCCTGGTATTGTTAAAGATAATATTGTTAAGATATGAATAATTTTTGGTAATATACCTTTAACTCTAGCGGTAACATAGGCTGTAAAATAAGTAATTATTGTTCCTAATATGGATGCACTTATAGCTATAAATAAAGAATTAAATATAAATTTTACTATATCATTGCTGCTTACATATTCAAAATGTTTTAGTGATAGTACAGGGTTTAAAGATGGATTATCAATTATTGCATAATAGACAAACGAACCAATGATAACAAAAACTATAATAATAATTAAATACGTATATATTTTAAATATAATATCTCTTATTTTGTTTTCAGTTATATTATATTCATTTCCTTCAAAATCCCCATTGCTATAATCTTTGCTAAAATTATCGAATATAAAGGATATAAAAGCTGGGATAAGTAAGAATAAACCTACTATTGTACCCGTCGAATAGTTTAGGAGTCCTATAACCTCTTTATATAGAAATACTGGTAATGTAACAAACTTCCCACCAACTGCTAAGGGTACTCCATAATCTGTAAATATCATAGTAAATACTGCAAATATGGCTGAGAATATTGGCTTTTTTAAATAACAAAAAGTAACTTTTTTAAATGTTTGCCATTTATTAAGCCCTAAAATTTTAGCACTAGCATATAAACTATTATCTATATATTTAAATCCATCGTCTATCATAAGAAAAGCTACTGGAAATGAATAAAGTATAGATCCTATAATTATTCCACTAGGCCCTATAATATTAAAGCCAATTATTTTAGAAATTATTCCATTGGTACCAAATAAGTTTATTAAACCTAAACCATGTGATATAGATGGTATTAACATCGGTATGGTTATTAACATTTTTAATATGGCACGATGTTTGATATTTGTTCTATTTAAAGTATATGCAAGAAAATAAGCTATTAAAACCGATATTATAGTTGCTACGAAACCTATATAAATAGAATTTGTTAATGCTTCTTGAAAACTTATTGATTTTATTAAGCTTGAAAAATCACTCCAATCCACTCTTATTAACATTTCTATTAATGGAAATAAAACTGATATACTCAAAAATACCAAAATAAATAAACTTAATTTACTTCTATTCTTCATTATAAATCAATTCCTGTACATTTCTCTATTGAGTTTACTTTTTCTATTAAATGATTTGTTACAAAATTTTTTACATATTCACTTGCTGGTTTATTAAATACTATATTTGGCTTATCTATTTGTTCAATATTCCCATTATTTAATATCATAACTCTATCTGATAATGAAAATGCTTCTTCTTGATCGTGTGTTATATATATCATAGTAGTTTTTAATTTTTTTTGAATCTCTTTTAACTCTCTTCTTAAATGCAATCTATTATCTGCATCAAGTGCTGACATTGCTTCATCAAATAATATTATATCTGGATTTAATACTAGCGTTCTTGCAATAGCTACTCTTTGTTGTTGTCCTCCTGATAATTCATGGGGATACTTATTTAAGTGCTCTGTCATGTTTATCATTTCTAACATTTTTAAACTATTTTCTTTAGCTTTTTTTCTGTCTTTTAACTTAATATTTAAGGCATACGATACATTTTCCAATGCTGTCATATTAGGAAAGAGAGCATAGTTTTGAAAAACTATACCCATTCCTCTTTTAGAAGCATCTAGATTTGTAATATTTTTATTATCTTTTATTATAGTTCCAGATGTGGCAGTCTCTATACCAATTAATATTTTTAGTAATGTGGTTTTCCCACAGCCACTTGGTCCTAATATAGATAAAAATTCACCATTTTTTACTTCAAAACTAATATTATTTAAAACAGTTTTATTATTATATTTTTTTGTTAAATTTTTTACTTCTAAGTTAACCATTCACTTTACTCCAAACTTCTGTTAAATGTTCTTTAGTTTTTATACTATCTACGCCTGTCATATCAGCATCTTTTAAATCTGTTGGATAATTTTTGACATTACTATTTTGATTTTTTAGTATAATATCTGGATAAGAATTTTCAACTATGTATGGTTGGAAATCACTTATTAACCATTGAAAAACTTTTTTGACACTTTCTTTTGTTTCACGGCCTTTAATTATTCCATATGAAGTTGTATTATAAATTGAACCAGTTTCTAGTTGAACAACTTTAAAATCATATCCCTCATTTATTGCTTCAACTCCTTGTTGTGTCATCCCCATAGCAATAGCAATTTCTCCTTGTTTTAATAAATTTGTTGGGCCTGATCCTGATGTTGTAAATTCTCTTAGATTGTTCTTTAGTTTTTTAAAATATTCTATAGCTTTATCTTCTCCCATAATATTAACAACATTTAAGAAAAAACCATAGCCACTTCCAGACGTTTTTGGGTCTGGCATTGCAATTAAATTTTTGTATTCTGGCTTTAATAAATCTTCATATGTTTTTGGTTCTTTTAAATTGTGTTCCTTAAAATACTTTTTATCTATTATAAGATTCATTGTATATTTAGCTAAAATCAAATGGTTTTTAGATTTATTTATTCCATCTAAATAGTTGCTTGTATCAAAAGTTGATAAATCAGCAAAATTTTCTTCTAAATTTGTGACATGAGCCGTTTCTAAATCTAAAATAATATCTGCCTCTATTTTTGTTCCTTCATTTTTAATTTTTGCCGCATTATTTCCTGTTGCCATATATTGAACTACTACATCATATTCAGGAAATTTTTCTTTCACTTGTTCTTTTAATGTTTGTATTGTTGATTCTTCTAAGGCACTATATATAACTACCTTTTCTTTTTTGCTTCCACAGCCAGTTAGTAACATAATACTTAACATTAATATTATTATTTTTTTCATTTTAATATTCCTTCTTTCTACATTTTATGTTCATATTTAAATAATACCACTTTTTTTTGAACGTGTCAATTATTAAAAAAGAAATATTTATTTCAATATTTCTAACCATTTTTTTATTATATTATCAATTAAATATTTCTCGCTATCTTTTTTAGCATTTTTCCCTAGTTGCCTTAATTTCTTTGGGTTATTAATTAGTTCATTAATTTTTTGTGCCATTTTTTCACAACTTCTATCTTCAATTAATAATCCATTATATTCATTCTTGATTAGTTCTCTAGGTCCTACCATTATATCAAAAGAAATTACAGGTAATCCACAATTAAATGCTTCTGCAATTACTAAAGCAAAGCTTTCTTTAATTGAAGTCATTAAATAGATATCAGATTTTAGTAAATACTTGTTAACATCTTTTGACGATAAAAAACCTGGCATAATTACATTTTTTTCTATTTGTAACTCTTTAATTTCTTGTTTTAATTTTTCTCTCTCTGGCCCGTCTCCTAATAAATAGAGTTTAAGATTTGGATTTTCTTTTATAGCTATATTCATTGCCTTTATTAAACAAGAAAAATTCTTAATTGGATCTAATCTTCCCACAGCAATAACGGCATTATTATTTAATTTACTAATTTCTTTAGATTTGTGTTCTAAAACATTTTCAACTCTTTTTATTTTAACATTAGTATTTTTAAACCACTTTTTATACATTTCTTCTTGATATTTGTTAATAACAATTACATAGTCTAGCTTTTTGTAGTTTTTTTTAATTCTATTTTTATATTTATTATCTTCAATATAATTGTGTTCTTGAGTTAACTTTAATTTATCTCTCTTTGCATACCGACTTACTAACTTTCCATATTCAGTTCTTGTTGAAAAATATATATCACTATCATTAAGTTTTATTTCTTTTTTAATTAACATATTTTTTAAATAAAGAATTTTTACAGCTTTTATTCCTTCCTTAAATGTTTTAATAAACTTTTTTTCATTTAATGCTTTTTTAAAATCTTCTCTATTTGGTTTACCATCATATAAATATTTAATTTTTATTCTATCATCTATTTTATAAGCTGGCTTTTCTGACAATTTATAGAAAGAAACAATCTCAATATCAAAACACTTAGCTAAACCATTTGCCATCGTAATTGTTTGTCTTTCAACACCACCATACCCTAGGTGAAGCATTAATATTTTTAGCTTTTTCATTTTTCACCATTATTTTTAGTATACATACATACATTATCTAACATATCTAAGATATCATTAATATTGGAATTCTCATTTAATAATTCAGCACAGGTGTGAAAGCTAATATAGCCAACACCACCAGTTACTAATATAGGCCTCATTTTATTTTCTTCCTTTCTTTTTATGTTCAAATAGTATATTTGTTTTAAGAAGTAGAAATATAAAGAAAATCATTATAATGACATACAATGCCATTGCTTGTTTATTATCTCCTAAAACAAATAGTACAGATATTGCGGAAAATATAGAATTGATAAAATAAATAATTAATACTGTTTTAGTTGGTGATGAAGTCATTCGAAGTAATTGGTGATGTAAATGTTCTTTATCTGGCTTTCCTATTGATTCATGTTTTAACGTTCTTCTAATAATAGCTATAATTGTATCAAAGATTGGAATAAATAATATTAATATCGGAATGATTAATGATGTAATTGTAGCTACCTTGTATCCTAAAAGCGCTATAACTGCGATCATAAAGCCTAAAAACATACTTCCTGTATCACCCATAAATATTTTAGCTGGTGGAAAATTATGAACTAAAAATCCTAAAGTACTTCCAAGCATAATAAGTGATAAAATTATATCAAGTCCACCTAATTTGTTTAATGCAAAGCCTAGTATAGCTATAGTTAAAAAATATATTGAACTAATACCTGAAGATAACCCATCTAATCCATCAATTAAATTTATGGCATTTATTATGGCGACAATAAATATTGTTGATAATATCATATTTATCCACGTTGGAAAAACTAAATTTAATCCTAATAAGGTAATATTAGAAAAATAGAGTTTACCATAAATAACTACTATTACAGTAGCAATAGTTTGACATATAAATTTATATCTAGCTGGTACAGGCTTAATATCATCTACTATACCAGTTAAAATAATTATAAATCCCCCAATTAATACACTTAACATTTGTGTAGATACTTTACCATATAAAATATATCCTAGTAAAAATGCTAAAAATATGGCTAAGCCTCCAACTCTTGGAATCGGCTCTTTATGAACCTTTCTCTCATTTGGAATGTCTAAAGCATTTATATGATTTGCTATTTTCTTTATGATTGGTACTAACAACAAACTGGTAACAAATGTTACTAATACAATATTAAGAGCATTAAAACCATTTACTTCTAAATTCATAAACATAACCACCTTATATTTGTAATTATACCAATATTTAGCGATAATATAAAGCTTTTTTTACATTTAAAAAGTATAGTCCTTTAACTATACTTATCTAAAGTAATTTATAAAACCATATGGTAGTCTAGCAATTACTATTAAAGATGTTAAAATTAAATTTTCTTCTATTTCTTCATCAAAAGGTTTTAGTACTTTTTCTTTTTTTAGCATTTTAAAGATTTCATCTTTTTTATTGTATGTTGTATTAATGCAAAAAACTAAAACAAAAGCTAGAACGAAAACAATTAATCCAAAGTTAATAATATTAGAATTATTTAAAAATGCTCCTAATATTATCAAAACATAAGAGATTAAAACTATAAATGTCGCAAAATAGTTTCCTCTAGATATTTTTTCGTTTTTTATTTCTAATGTTACATTAATTGCTACTAAGCTAGAATACATATCTGTGCCATCAAATACTTCAGGCGATAACTTTATGACATTTCGATTACTATTATAATGATCTAAAAATAACCCTTTTTTCTTTATTATGTGAGGCTCACTATCACAAAATTTACTTGATATAATTCTTGCTATTTCCATACCTGACAATTTAGATTCATTTTCTATTTTTTTTAAGCCTTTTCTTAATTTTAACAAAGCTAAATTTATTAAGACAATTATGGCTAATATAATTAAAAATACTATTTCAATAAATAATCCCATTATTTTACCTCATAAGCGGTGCCTTCTCGGGTGTCTTTTAATATTATTCCTTCTTTTTCTAAATCGCTACGAATAGCATCTGCTAGAGTGAAATCTTTATTTTTTTTAGCTTCATTTCTCTTTGCAATCATTTCTTTAATATAATTTTCATCTATAGTGGTTTTTTCTTCTTTTGTTAAATCTAATGATAAAACTTTATCAAATTCTCTTATTATCTCTTTTTTAGTAGTGTCTGATGTATCACTTTTTAGCACTTCATATATTAATGTTAAGCAATTTGCGGTATTTAAATCATCACTTAAACATTCCTTAAATTTATTTAAATACTCTTCTTTTATATCATTATTTATTTCTTCATTATCTTTTAAATTTAATACTTGACGTTTTAATTTTTTATAAGCATTCTCGGCTCCACTTAAATTTTCATAACTAAATGCTAGTTGTTTTCGATAATGACTTTGTAAGACCATAAAACGATAACTTAAGGGATTATATCCTTCTTCCTCTAAGGTGCTTACTGTTAAAACTTTACCTTTGGATTTACTCATTTTACCAGTACTATCATTTAAGTGTTCTCCATGAACCCAATACTTACACCACTTGTGGCCAATAAATGCTTCACTTTGAGCTATTTCATTAGTATGATGAGGGAATATATTATCTACTCCTCCACAATGGATATCTAAATATTCGCCTATATTTCTTAACGATATCCCAGTACATTCAATATGCCATCCAGGATAGCCTTTGCCAAATGGACTTTCCCATTTTAATTCTTGGTCTTCAAATTTTGATTTGGTAAACCATAAAACAAAGTCTGTTTTATTTTTTTTGTTTTCGTCTTCTTCAACAGTGTCTCTAACTCCTGATATTAATTCTTCACCAACATGATTAGTTAAACGATAATAATTGTCTAATTTAGAAGTGTCAAAATAAATGTTACCTCCTGCACTATAGGCATAGCCATCATTTAATAATTTGCTAATTATTTTAATATATTCTTCAATATTCTCTGTTGCAGGACTTACAATATCTGGCTTTTTAATATTTAATTTATCTGTATCTTTAAAAAATTCTTCGGTATAAAACTTTGCTATATCTAATACTGACTTATTCTCTTTTTTTGCACTTTTAACCATTTTATCTTCGCCAGTATCAGCATCACTACTTAAATGTCCTACATCAGTTATATTCATAACTCTTTTTACATCATAGCCTAAGAGCCTAAGAGTTTTTTCCAAAATGTCTTCCATTATATAAGTTCTTAAATTACCAATATGAGCATAACTATATACAGTTGGTCCACATGTATACATGCCCACTTTATTTTCTTGCCAAGGAATAAATTCTTCTATTTTTCTTGTTTCTGTATTATAAAGCTTCATAATATCACCTTTTCTATTTATATTATATTATAAATTACTCTTAAATAAAAGAAAATATATTCAATATTAGAATATTTTATTAAAGCTTTTATTTTTTATTTAAAGTTAAACTCAATTTATTAAAGTAACATTGATAGTTCCATGAATACAAGTTATAATAATCTTAAAGGAGAATATGTTAATGAAAATACCACAGAAGTTACTGAAAGAATTATCAGAAACGATGGAAGTAAACAAAATATCAAAACGAGGAGCAATATCAATAGTATCTTACCTAACGGAGAAAAAGCATTACAAAATGATGATAGAATATATTCGTCATTGGTCGGACATAATAACAGACCATCAAGCGATACAATACGCACAGGAGATAATAAGGGAAGAAGTAACGCCTCAAATGGAGTGGATACATCAGAATTATCAGGAAAAAACAAAGAACTAAAATATAAAACCCCAATTCAATATAAAATTGAATCAGGGTTTTAAAAGAACGTTCTTTTTATAAAGTGTCTATTTTTTCTTGACTACTTCAAAAACAGTTCTTTTAATTTACCTACCGCTAAAAAATAATTAAAGAAATAAGGATATTAATGACTCTCCAGAAAGTAATATTGGAAATAAGAATAATATTGTTTATGATATAGATGAAGGCATAATAAAAGAGTTGCCCACTTCAACCAGGCTCCAATTGCCTGAGGGTCTCAACTCATCTATAAATAATGATACCACAAATAATATTGAAAATCAAGTAGCACTATTACCTATATTACTTCAAAAATTAACGAAAAACATAGATAATTTTACCTTTAAAAGGATTTAAAAGCAAACAAAATATTAAATCCTATTCAGATATCTAATTCAATAGAAAAAATGTAAATACAAAATTAAAAACTCAATAGTTAATAGAATGGAAGTAGTGATTTTTAATTCTAGTATAGTAAGATTAAAACCTATTGTATTTACTTGATGAAACTTCCAAACTCCATAATTTAAATTCTAATTTAGTAAGATTAAAACCTTTCATATGAAGTCAGGCTCTATTGTTGTTAATGTATTTAAATTCTAATTTAGTAAGATTAAAACTCTACCTACTTGTCTTTTATTAACCTTTTCTAGTTTATTTAAATTCTAATTTAGTAAGATTAAAACCTAAAATCCCAACTAAAAAAAATATTGCTTAACGAGTTTAAATTCTAATTTAGTAAGATTAAAACGAGTTGAAATAAATGTTACTAGCTGAAGTTACTGCGTTTAAATTCTAATTTAGTAAGATTAAAACCAGCAAAATCATTAACATTATATTGGCGTCCTTTAGCGTTTAAATTCTAATTTAGTAAGATTAAAACAAAAGAATTAATATTTATATTTGGTGTAGTAAGCATCGTTTAAATTCTAATTTAGTAAGATTAAAACAAATAAACAAGGGTCTACGAAATCTGCTCTATCACTGTTTAAATTCTAATTTAGTAAGATTAAAACTTGTAACGAATAGTAACTAAAAATTACTATATAGAAGTTTAAATTCTAATTTAGTAAGATTAAAACTATTAAAATGAAAACAAAAGCATTAATTTTGAATGTGTTTAAATTCTAATTTAGTAAGATTAAAACATATCTATCAGTTAAAACATCATTACTTAAGCAAATGTTTAAATTCTAATTTAGTAAGATTAAAACATAGTTCCAACTTTATTTTTAGTTATCCATAAGGTGTTTAAATTCTAATTTAGTAAGATTAAAACCCTAGAGTAATCTATTTTTCCAACATCCACATTTGGGTTTAAATTCTAATTTAGTAAGATTAAAACTGGTGATTTTACTTATAAAATCTATTTTATTATAACACTTTTTATGTTGTATTACATAATTACTTTTATTTTTTATATAATATTTCTGTCGAACTCCTGTGTTTTTTACATTTTTATAGGTCGACAGATTAAATAAACTGTCTTTCTTCATCAATAGTTTCTGTTATAAATTCTTTTTTTAACCACTTTTCGTTTCTTGACTCAAATATAATACAAGAATCTTCTTTTTTTCTTAAGTATTGTTTTAATTCTATTTTTAATTTGATTATCTGAGCTTCAGATAATTCTCCTTCAAATACTGAGTTTTGAACATGATATAAATATTTTTTACATATTTGATATACTTTTCTTTGCACTTTATTATAGTCATCTATTTGCTTGATATCATACATTAATATTATATACATTCTACCACCATATTTTAAAACCTTGATATTCTTGTTCTTCCATTAAATGTTTAATTAACTTGTATATTTCCAACTTAATTAGGTGCTCATAAGATACATTTCTTTTTATTTTTTTATGCATTATTGTTCTTTTTAAAGTCTCTTCAAGTTCTTTTAATACTTTTTTCATTCCTTCTTCTTTTATTCTTAAATAATAATCTTCTTTAACAAAATCTTTTTCATTTATTATATTTTTATTTAATAAGGAAAATATTGTTCTATCTACTATTAAGGGTTTAAATACTTCACATATATCTAATGTTAAAGAGAATCTTTTTGTTCCAGGTTCATGTAAATAGCTAATAGTAGGATTAATTTGAGTTTGATAAATTATACTTAATGTTTTAGTATAAAGCACTGAATTTAAAAATGATATTAAAACATTAACCATTGTGTCTGGTGGCCGTTTAATTCTTTTTTCAAAATCTATTTCTTGATTTATTATTATTTTCCATGATGAATAATAGACTTTTCTAATATTTCCTTCTATTCCCATTATTTCTTCTATTGTTTTACATTCATTTAGTTTAATGCGTAGCTTTTCTATTTCATCTATAAAAACATTTATCTCTTTTCCTCTATTTTGATAATATTTTAGATTTCTTAAAATATTAAAACTTGCTGCGATAATAAACTCTTTTGCTATTTTTACCCTTTTTTCTTTATCAATGTAATGTATTACTTGAGCGACTAATAATTTGCCTGAAATTTTATTTTCTTTAGGATAAAATGAACCTACATAATAGTTATAATAATTAAACATATGGACATTTATGCCATTAGAACCTAAAAATTCAAATAATTTACTATTGTATACAACTTCCGAAAATACATATATATCTTTTATTCTTTCAATTGGAATATCCTTTTTTAGTACATTTTCTTTATATAATGTTATAGAATTATTTTTTCTTTTTAATTCACCAGAACTAAAAATATAGTATGACTCTTTGCTCATATTTTACATAATTCATAATAAGCACATTTGTTACATATTTTATTATTTTCATTAGTGGGAGCTTTTTTGCTACTTATTATTCTTTCTATATCTAATAATTTCTTTTCTATAAACATAATATCTTCTTTTGTTAAGTATACTTCCTCTTCATATTTTTCTTTTGGTACTTTTAATATACCTATAGGATCTTTTACTTCATTTTTATATAATTGATATAAATAGAATTTTATTTGATATCTACTCATTTCTGTGAGTTTTTTGCTTTTCTTTATCTCATAAATAACTCCATTTTTCATAAAATCTATATTAACACAGTCATTTATTAGAATATGTTTATGTTCTCTTTTGTATGATTCTTCATCAATTAATTTTCCAATTGTTACTTGTTCATTATTATCTTCCATTGATATTTCATTTGCATAATACCATAATTTCTTTTCACATATTAAACTATATGCAAACATTAGCCCAGTAATTTTTTTATTATATAAATCGATCTTCATCTTCTTTTGTCCTTTCAAAGCCTGTTTCTTTAGAATAGTTACCTGGAACTTTAAAGATACCTATTTTTTCACCTTTTGCTTTTATTTCATTTTCATTATCATTTATTTTATATACTGGAACTGTAAATTTCAATAGTGTTCTTCGCGCTTCATATCTATCTTTGGCACTAATTTTTTTGTCTACTATTTTATCTATCAAATTACTTATTTCTTCTTCATTTTCTGCATATATTGAGTCTGGTATTACATTAATTGTGTTTATATCACGAAATAAATCTTGAATTTCTTTATTATCATAAGAAAAAGGAATTATGTCTTTAAAGTTCGCAAGTTTTTCTTCTAGTAATTCAATATATTTTACGGTTCGTTTTTTTAATACTTCTTCGTCATATACACTATTTAAATATTTTATTTTTTCCATTTCTGTTAGTAATTTATTGTCATATTTCTGTAGTTTTTCTAACGTTAACTCTAATAATTTCTCATCGTAAATGAAGTTCTTAGAATTATTATGATATATAAAAATATTAGGTTCTTCTTTTTTATATTCTCTTTTTCGATAACATCTCCCAAATCTTTGAATTAAACTATCAGCTGGAGCAATCTCTGTGTGTAATTCATCAAAATCAATATCTAAGCTTGCTTCTACTAATTGTGTTGTAATCCATATTCCTACTTCGTTTGATTCAGCAAAAGATTTAATGTTTTTTTCTAGTTCTTCTCGATCTTTTTTTATAAACCTTGCATGTAATAAATGGACTTTTTCTGCTTTTAATTCTTTTAATTTGCGATAAACTTCAACTGATTTAGAAACAATGTTGCATATAACCAATATTTTTTTATCCTTAGAACTACTAACTATTTTTTCATAATCAAAATCATTATTTATTATTTTTATCCAATGTCTTTTAATTTCATCTTCTTTAATAAACGACTTTATTTCATAATTCTCTTCACCAATTACTTCTGCTAATTTGTTTTCTAAAAACTTTGGAAAAGTAGCTGTTGTTATTAAAAACTTACCTCCATTATTAACAATAATCTTTAATCCTGTTAATATGCAAGCTAAAATGAGGGGCGAATACATTTGAATTTCGTCAATTATTACTTTACTATATGAAAGCGTTGCAGCATATATTTCTTGACCTAAAGCTTTAAACGGAAACTTAAATATTTGATCAACAGTACATATAGTTAAAGGAGAATTCAATAATTTCATTTGTTTGTACTCTTCATACTTAATATCATTATCTTTTAATACTTCAAATGAATCTGAATGAAGTAGAGCTATAGAATCTTTTTCTGGACTAGCATAACTTTCTTTTATTCTTTTATATATGGCATTACTAGCTACTTTTAATGGTAAGGTATAAAAACCTTTATCTTTATTTAACCATAATAAAGAACTTTCTGTTTTTCCTGAACCAGTACTTCCTATTAAAATAAGATTTTTATTGCTATTATTTAAAGCATATTTTTGCATATCTGTTAGTTTACTTTCTTGAAATTTATTTTTTATTTTATTAGTTATCTCAATATTTTTATTTTTTAATTCTGATATTAAATATCCACTGCTAGCTGTGTAATCAAATTTATTAAGCATTCCCTTTATCTTAAAATATAACCCATATATATTATCAGATATGTACTTATTAGTACCAGGATATTTTAATAACAGACCATCTCTTGGAAAGAAACTGCTAGTGATAGAAAACGGTTTTCCAATATATTCTTTTGCATAATTAACATATTCAATATCTTTTTTTGTATATTCTCTTGTATGATGATAGAAAATAGATGTGCTTAATATTTTTAATACCTCTAAACTATAATTGTTTTCAATTTCTTTTTCTGGTAAGAATAGTGGGCTTAAAAATCCATGATGTATTTCACTTTCGTCTATTGCATCATTTTTATTATTGGCTACTTTATTTTGAAATAATATATTAGCTTTTCCTAAATCATGATATAAGCACGCTAAATAAATTAGTTCCTTTTCTTCTTTATTAAAGCTATTTGGATATTCTTTAAAAAAATTATCATATACTTCTAACACTTCTTTTGTATGCTCATAAATAGTTTTTTTCTCTCCATAACTTTTTGCTATTTTATTTAAAATATTTTTATTGATATTCTCTAATAAAGGTAATTTATTCATTTCTTATTCCTCATAAATCAGTCTGATAGAAACTATTATTCTATTAGACTATTCTTTCTATTATTTGATATTTTAATATAATTGTTATTAATCTAAAGTTCTTTAAAATTGAATCGGATTATGCCTTAATTTTAAATTCTAAAATAGTAATATTAAAAACTAATGGTAACGGATGTGTTTTTGCAACATCAGGAGCATTTAAATTCTAATATAGTAAGATTAAACAATAATCATTACCGTAATTGTTTTGTATAATAAGACACTTTAAATTTCAATATTGCTAAGATTAAACTTATTAATTCCTTAGCACTAAATGATTTCCCACTTCCCTTTAAATTTCAATATTACTAAGATTAAACTCAAGTTTCCTATTGTATTGAACCAACTGTTCACTACTTTAAATTTCAATATTATTAAGATTAAACATTTCCTACTTTCACTATTGGATTATCTACAATAAAATTTAAATTTCAATATTATTAAGATTAAACAATGATAACCACCCAAATATAAAAATAAATAGATAGATTTAAATTTCAATATTATTAAGATTAAACAAATGCTAAGCTAACTCCAATAGGAATTAATGCAATATTTAAATTTCAATATTATTAAGATTAAACCAATAGTTAAACTAAGCATACCAGACAAAATTAAACAATTTAAATTTCAATATTATTAAGATTAAACAATGAAAAAAATATTGCTATTTTAGAAATAATATTCATTTAAATTTCAATATTATTAAGATTAAACTAATCATAACTCGAAAACCTCAATTTCGTCGCTATCATTTAAATTTCAATATTATTAAGATTAAACTCATATGATAATGATTTAACACAAACTCAAGTATTAAATTTAAATTTCAATATTATTAAGATTAAACGATTTTACTTTTTCAAAAGTAATAAAAATATAAACATATTTAAATTTCAATATTATTAAGATTAAACTTTCTTCTGTTCCAGTATCAGTTTTTAATGCAATTTTATTTAAATTTCAATATTATTAAGATTAAACGCAAACTTATCACCAATTTCCAACTGTGATTTTTCATTTAAATTTCAATATTATTAAGATTAAACAAACAAAAAAAACATTAAGTTCTTAATTAAGCCCTAATTTAAATTTCAATATTATTAAGATTAAACTCAAAAAAAGACAACAAAGATTGAAAAAAAGACAAGATTTAAATTTCAATATTATTAAGATTAAACTTTAGCATCTTTATAAATTGGGTCATAATTAGATAAATTTAAATTTCAATATTATTAAGATTAAACAGGTGTTTTAACTAACAAAATATATAAATGCCATGATATCTTTTCATACTTTTATGAATTTTTGTGTTTATTTTTAATATTTTTTCTGTCGATCCCTAAAGTTTTTTGCATCTTTTATGGTCGACAGATCTTTTAACATAAAGCAACAGGATATTTATCTTCATCAATATATGCTCTTTTTATTATTTCTCCTTCATTTAATAAATATACTTTTATGGGCTTTTTAAATCTTCTTAGTCCAGTTTCTTCGTCTATATAAAATTCTTTTGGTAGACTATATATTGTCTTTCCACCATTAACTAATTCTACAGGAACATAAATTGGGTTTTTAGTACCTACCATATCTTCTTCTAAACATTCAACAATTTTAACTTCTTGAATATCTATTAAATCTTCATGTCTACCTAATGCTAAATAAGTATCTGGTTTTAATAGCTTTTCATATATGAAGGATATTTCATCTTCATTAATTGGATATATATGAATTGTTAAATCTATATCTTGGATAAGTTCTATATTTCCTATGCCTTTTATTACTCCATATGTTTTATTTTTACTTGGTATTCTTAATGTATGTCTACCTTCTTCAAACTTTGCTCCTTTTGAGAATGAATACTTGGTATATATATCACTTATGGATCTATTTGTATTACCTTGAATACTTATTTTCATAGGATGATATTCTGTAAAACCGCAAGCTTTATGTATCATACCAATAATCGTAGAATATGGCGGTAATGGATATGACTCTTTAATTTGATAATTTAAAGGCTTACGATAATTAGCTAAGTTTTGCTTAATTGTTAATCTAATTACTTTCATTATAGTATTCATTTACCTCATTTTTTAAATCTTCAAACATTTTTGAAATACTACTTGCGTTAAATTTCTCTATTATTTCTTGTTCATTTGATATCTTGCCTTTTAAAATACCAACTTTAGTATTTTCTTTTACATCTTTATTCTCTAATAATTCTTCGATTGTTTCAATTTTGAGATTGTTACTTTCTAGTTGTAAACGATGTTCAAAATAAGGATTTTTTCTTTCATAGATTCCACCTATTACAAATATTGGATTTAAATTTTCTCTTCTTCCACGAATATCTCGATATAAGAATTCTATAGTTTCTAATAACTTATTAATTCTACTTGCTTTTTCTTTATTGTCTATTTCTATTTCGCCATCAATTCCTACTAAATCTAAATCAATAGTTATAGTATAACCATAATATGTGTGATGTATTTCACTTTTAACTATACTATTATTAAAATCATTGCCATTTCTTTTGGCTAATCCCATATTTGTTAAAAAATCCGTATCATCTTTATACTCTTCAAGTGATATAGCATTACTTAAACGTACAACAGCGTTTCTAGTTGCTGCTCCTTTCTCTGATTCAGTTTTCATATAACCAAATAAATCTATTTCTGGATAATCTTTAATAGTTGCTTCCGGTAAGAACTGCACTACTGTTTGAGCTCCTTTTCCTTTAGCGTCTACTGGTGTATTATCCCATTCTAATGCTCTTACTATACTATATCTTAATGCTTGTCTAGATATATAAGTATACTTCGTATCGTCACCTCTTGTCATTTTCTTTAATGTTGATGTATTTCCTACTCCATCACCATAATTTGCACTTTCTGTTTCAATAATTAGGCTTATTGTTAATCCTTTTTTATTTATCATCTTTATCATCCTTTCCTGCGATAAAACCTGTGGCAAATGCATATCCAACAAGTTTTATTTTATTTTTATCTTCAATTATTTCATACATCTCTATAGGGAATGCAACTCCTGTTTTTACTGATAAATTAAATACTAAATTATATAACTCATTTGCTTTATTATTTGCAATCATGTTGGCAATATCATAACATAACCCTTCGATTCTTCCGCTTTTTAGCTTTTTCAAAGTTGTACACATTTTTTCGCCTGCTTCGCGAACTTTCCAATAATCTTTCACTTCTTTACCTCCATTTTCTATTTTATATATATACTTGCAATACACTTTGGCATGGCTCGTATTTATACTCATTAGTAATAAATTATGTAACAAGGGATATAAACTTTTATTGTCAAAAATTCTTGACATGACTTCATCATAAGCGTTTATAAATTCTTTATTATGATTTATTACTCCTAATTTACTTATTGTTTTTAAATCTTTTTCATTATTCTTAATTTTTAAAAGTATTGTTTTAGATATAATATCAAACTTATATCTTTCTAAGTCAACAAGATTTGTTATAACTTCTAAGTTTTCTAATTTATTTAAATTACTTTTAGATATATTTTGTAATACATTATTATATTGTTGGTAATAGCTTAAATTACTATCTTCTAATAGCGATACTTTATTCGAACCAATTAATGTATCTAATGATGTATTATTATTTACAAATACAAAATTATTTCCATATGGCAAGAAACCTAATGGCATTAAGCCAAATAAGAAATTGCATTTTGGACAAACATAGCAATTTGGTTTGAAATTCCAATAATTACTATTCTTGCGTGCAAAGTCTTCAGATAAGGAATTTATATATGACGTTTTCATTTTAAAGTCACCCTTAATTGGTAAACCACACTCAATACAATATTCTTTTCCTGTAGGTTCTTCCTTTAAATATTCTTTAAATGGTTTTTCAAATGTTTTATAAAATTCTTCTTTTGGGTCTTTAGCGCTATTTTGTCTGTTTAAGAAGCTTACATCGTTCCAAAAATATTTTATTATTAAATATATTATATCTTTAATTAGAAATATATTTTTAAGCTTTTCATTTTCTAAGTCTTTTAATACTTTTTCTATATTATCTATGTAATTTTCTTTTGTTGAAATTTTAAGTTTCTTTAAATCTTCATATAAGTTAAAGTCTATTTCTTTTTTTATTAGCTCACTAGCTGACTTATAACGATTTGATGTTAAAGAATCTTCTATTTTCTTTATACTATCTTTAAGACTTTTAGAATCTTGTTCACTATTTTTTAATATTTCTAAACTTTTAATCGTTCTTGATAAAGGACATATTTTATAAAATTTCTTAATTAATGCTTTAAAATATAAACTTGCTAAATCTAATGAAATAAGCCATTCTTGTTCAACACATAATTTGTTTTTTTCTATTTTATAATGTTGTTCTTTAGGGTCAGCAAGATTTAGCATTTCATATAATCCTACTATTCCAGCATTAATGCAGAAATCTTGTAATTCAAATTCTATCATACGCTCTCCTTTCTATTTGATGATACTAAAATTACCATACCCTGATGATCTTGCAGAGCCAATTCCTGCTTGATATAAGAAATTTAATAATTCTTTATTTCCTTTTAATTCAAAAATACCTAATGAACCTTGAATCATTGAGCCATAAAGCCTTACTACTGTTTTAGTGGTTTTTAAAGGGTTTATTTCAAAGTCTTCTAAAGATAAATTAAGATTAAGTCTTTCTATAACATTAGATATATTCATTTTGATTGTTTCTTTAAACTCAGGATCCGTAGCTAAATAATACTTATTTTTGTTTGTTTGTCTGTCGTGATTTCTTGCTATTAAAGGACTATTCATTTTAATTATTAGTTGGTTATCTTCAAATTCTTTTAAAACCTCAGAATATAAATGAGTTAATAACATACTATTATCAGTTATCTTAAATTCTTCTTTATTTTTAAATCTTGCTAAAAATGCATTATATAGTCTTATTGTATCTTCACTAATTGGCATTTTAAAATATACTATCATATCTTTATTTCCTAATATAATTTTTTCATCTTTAAATAATGGATTGTTAAAGTATACAGAAAATGTAAATGATTTTATTTCATTTTTGCCTTCATACCATTTTTTATATAGCTCTTTGTCATATAAAAATAAACTCTGCTTTATGTAAGATACTATAAATTTACTATAGTCTATAGATATTACATTGTTCTTTAAACTAAAATATAAGTTTATCTTCATTATACATTACTCCTTTCCAACCACAGAATACCATTAAAAATAAATTTTGTCAACATTTTTATAACATAATAGATTAGGAATTATTATTTATTATAAAATATATAATTAAATTTTTATTGATTATAATATTTTTTTATGATATTTTATTATTATAATCTTTTTATATTATAATTTAAAAAATCTATTATGATATTTTAAAAATATTAATCATGCATATTGCAAAGAAAAATCAGACGCATATTAAACGTCTGATTCTTTATTTTAAGAATAATATCAATGAAATAATAAAGAATATAAAACCTAATATTAAAGTAAATCTACTTATGAAAAGTTCAAATCCTCTTTCTTTCATATTTTGAAATAATGCGTCATTACCACCGCTTAATATTTGGCTGCCATCACTGGCTTTGCTGCCTTGTAATAATACAACAGCGATAATTAGTATTGATACTATTAATAAAATTGTTTCTAACATTTATAATCATTCCTTTTTTACAAGTAAGATTATAACATAAAACTAATAAAAAGTACAACTAATTTATTATTTAGTTGTAACGTTTCATTTTTTTGAAATCAGGCTTTTCTTCTTTTCCTTGCTTTGTTTTTTTACTTATAAAGTTTTGAATAATACTAACAATAGTTAAAATTATTATTGATACTAATAAACTCATTGGTTGAAAAAGGATATTTACTAATTTTCCTACCTTATTTATGGTTAAAATTAGTGTTCCTTCCACTAAACCTTTAGTAGTATTTTCTTCTATTTCACCATTTTTAACTAAAACATTTTCTACAATTATTTCCTCTACTTTTCCAAGTTTATATTTATCTTCATCTCTATAATATACTATATCTTTATTAGTAAATGTTTTTCTGATATCAAGAATAAGTAAATCATCTTTCTTGAGACCTAAGAATTCATTATTTTTATTTATTGTTAGATATGTGTAATCCATGATTGAAGGATATGGTTTTTCTAAAACTTTATCAGATAAAATTAATAATATGTTTATTACTATTACAAGAATTAAAATTGTTTCTATTAATCCTAGTAGAATTTTAAGTAAAACTATTCCTATTTTTTTCATAGTATCACTACCTTTTATTTAATTATAAAAGATTTTTTGCTTCTTTTCAATTAAATTAATATATTCTATGTAAAGAAATCTTCCCATGGATCTTTTCTTTTTAATCTTTTAACCACTTCTTTAATAGTTATCTCGTTAGGCTTTATTTTATCTAATTCACTCCATTTTATAGGTATGGATATAGGTGCATTTTTTCTTGTTCTTAACGAATATGGAGCGATACTCGTAGCTCCTTTGGTATTACGGACCCAATCTATAAATATTTTACCTTTTCTTTTTTCCATTCGCATATTACTTGTATATTTATCTGGCCATTTATTTTCCATAAGCTTAGCTATATTTTTAGCAATACCCCTAAATTCTTCCCAGCTTATTTTCGTTTTTATAGGCACTACAATATGATATCCTTTACCACCACTGGTTTTTAAATAAGATTTTAATTTTAATTCATCTAATATTTTTTTTAAATCTTTTACTCCTTCTCTAACTTTATCTATATTTAATAATTCATCAGGGTCTAAATCAAATACCATTATATCAGGACTATCTATTTTTTTAATATTACTTCCCCATACATGAAATTCAATACTATTCATATTCGCTTCATTTAATAAGCCTTTTTCATTTATAATATAATAATAATCATCTTTTTTGTCTTTAGCACTTGGTAATTTAATCATTTTTATACCATCTCTATTGGGTTCTAAATGCTTTTTAAAAAATATATTACCATCTATCCCTTCAGGACATCTTTTAGTACTTAATATTCTATTTTTAATAAATGGCAACATTCTACTTGCTACTAGTTCATAGTATTTTAGTACTTCACCTTTCGTTATCTTAGGATTCTTGTAGATTATTTTTTCAGGATGAGTGATATTTATTTCTTCTTTTTTATCCTTTTTATTTATTTTAATATTTTTTTCAATTTCTTCTATAGTTCTTCCTGTTTTTATACTTGTCTTATATCTATTAATATCTTTAAATCCCTTGGTATTATCTTTCTCTTTTATTAATAGCCAATTATTCTCTTTAAAATGAATTAAGGTCCAGGCCCCTTTTAGTCTACTTCCTTTTAATATAAATTTTAAATAACCTTTTTTATATGTATCATGTGGGTTTTCAAAAGGGAGCCATTCGCCTTTATCCCATAACTGAACAACTCCCCCTCCATATTCACCTTTTGGTATTACACCTTCAAAATTCCGATAATCATAAGGATGGTCTTCAGTATGGACTGCTAACCTTTTTTCTTTAGGGTTATAACTCGGGCCTTTTGGTACTGCCCAACTAAGTAATACTCCATTTAGTTCTAATCTAAAATCATAATGGTCTTTTCTAGCTAAGTGATGTTGAACACAAAATATTAATTTTTTATGCCCTTTCTTTTCTATTCCTTTGGGCTCACTTGTTTTATTAAAATTTCTTTTTTTATTATATTTAGTTAATTTATTCATTTAAAAAAATCTCCTTACATATAGTGTGGAGACTTTTTTGCTTTGTTATACTTTTTATCTAAAATATGGTTCATAATCATTTGATAAATTAGGATTGTATGCTATATAAAAATCATATTTATACCACTTGTAACCACTTGAGTTTGCTGTTCCTATGCTTTCTTTATTATCACTTGCTATTTTTAGTCTAGTAGTTTTAACATTATCATAATTTGAAAAGATAAAATTTGTTACTTCATTTAATAGTAATTTTCCATATCCTTGTCCTCTAACATTAATATCAATTGCGTATCTTAAATAAACACATTGCTCTTCAATATTATAGTTTCCAACATTGACAAAACCTATTAATTTTTCTGTATTCCTGCAAGACACAAAAAAACTATTCCCAAAAAAACTATTATCATATCTATGAAGAAGATTTTTAGCTATACCTTGAAATCTAGCTAAAATAGTTTTATCCTTTGTAAGCGATTTTAAAAATCTTATGTGTTCTAAATTATTTTTGTCAAATACTACTAAATCCAAGTTTTCTAAAGCTATTTTTTCCATATTTTAATTCCTTTTTCTTTTTATTATAACACATTATTATTTGCTGTGTTAAATTATTAATTGATTATATGATATTTTTAATATAATGCTTTTATGCTATAATGACATTAGATTTGAGGTATGATTATGGATAATGGTTATTCTAAATGGTTAGAGGAAAGAAAATATATTAAATTAAAACGTAGAGACTTATTTTTAAAACTTTGTATTCCCGCTTTAGGTATAATGTTTTTTGTATTTTTATTTGGGTATGATTTGCCTATGTTTAGCAAAGAAAAACTTTTGAAATTTATACCTGGAAGTATTGGTCTTATTGCTGTTATTTTCATTATTTCCTTACTACGTTCTAAAACACTGAAATATATCCCAACTTGTAATAAATGTGGAAGAAAAATTATGAATATCAAAAATGATTGCGTTGTAGGGAAAATAGATTATTTAGGTACAGAAGATAATATCATTTATAAAAATGTTAAAACTAATATTAAAGGTACTACTACTTATCCTCGTGGAGGATACTCTATGAGAAATGATATTTTCGAACATAAAAGTGAAACTAATTATGAAATAAATCAAAGTACTCCTATTGTTCAAAAAGTTCATATTTATAATATTGAATATAAATGCAAATATTGTAATGAAATTTATTGTAATCTAAAAGAAAGGAGCATAACTCCTATTCACAAATAATTATTTTTCTCTATATATATTTTCACGATGGTACTTTATAAATGTAGCATTTTGTTCTGTAACGGGAATATTCATTTCAGAATTTAAATTTGAAAAAACTTGATTTGCTTTATCTATTTTGGAAGATATTAAAATGTTTCCTTTTTCGTTAAAACTAATTAAACCACTATCAAATAATTTGTCATGCATGGCACATAAAAGTAATCCGTTATTTTCATTTAATTTTTCTATATTATTACTTTTACTCCAAGGTTTAATGTGACTTGCTATTAATAATTCATTTAACGTTATTCCACACAAAACACACTTATGATGAAATTTCTCTAATAATAATTCACGAAATACTCCTTGGTTCTCACGTATCTTTATAATAGCTTCTTTTTCTTTACCTACTAATTCATCTCTTGTAATATTTTCTAGCAATTGTTTTTGGTTTTGCTCTTCTTCTTTAATATATTTTATTACATCATCTATTACTTCATCATTACCATACCAAATAGGATGTTGACCTGTTCCTACTATTTTTTTTGTACGAGATGATTCATTTAATAAAAAAGCATTATCACTTTCAATATTATAAATATTAAATCCTTCTTCAATTCGTTTTTTTAATACTTCATTATTTGGTAACTCTTGCATTTTTCGATATACTTTGGCGTTTTTGTACCAGCCTACTATGTATTGACCACCTTTTTTAGGATTAGTGGCTATCCAAACAACTAGTACATTATCTAAATAATCATCTTTATTATTTTTTTCAATTCTTTCAAGGTGAATTGTTCCTTCAGGTTCAATAAAACCATAGTATTTCCCACCAAAATTTTTAAAATTATAAACTTCATAGCCAACATTTTTTAAATTATATGAACCGCCATTTTTAATAGGGTCATTTTTTATATCTCCTGAGTAATTGGCCATCCAACCAATGCGACAAAATAATATATTCATAATATACCTTCTTTTCATTTATGAAAAAAATCCCGCATATGCGAGATTATATTCCCTTAAGTGGGCCGAGATAAGGGATTCGAACCCTTGAATAACAGAGCCACAATCTGCCGTGTTAGGCCACTTCACCAATCCCGGCGTGTCTTTTAAACATATTTAGAATACCAAATATTTGTTTAAAAATCAAGCTATTTATACATAAATTCACTTATTTTACTCATATTAGTAATGATGCTTATGAAAAATTATAGTTTTTGGAAAAATAATATTGATAATAATAATTGTGCTTCTATAAATAAAAATATGGATGTTGATGTTTTAATTGTTGGTGGTGGTATAACAGGTATGTCTCTTTTATATCATCTAAATAAATCGAAACTTAAAACTATTTTAGTAGAAAGTAATACTTGTGGCCAGGGTGTAACTAGTAAAAGTACTGCTAAAATTACTTATTTACAGGAAAAACAATATCTAAATATTAAAACATTTATTAGTGAAGAAGCAGCTTCTTTATATCTAAAAAGTCAAAGAGATGCCGTTAAATTACTTGTAGATATTATAAATAAAGAAAATATTTCTTGTGATTTAGAATTAAGTCCATCTTACCTTTTTGTTAATGAAACCAGAAATTTAAAAAAATTAAATGATGAATTTATATTCTTAAAAAATAATGGGGTTAATATAGATAAGGTAACAGATGTTCCTTTTGATGAGAAAGTATTAGAAGCTATAAGAGTTAATGATACTTATACATTTCATCCTCTAAAATATATCAATGCTTTAAAAGATAAATTTAAAAATAATATTTATGAACATTCTAAACTTGTTAGTATTAATAAAGCAAATGATTACTATGAATGTTTAATTAATGGTTTTGTAGTAAAAGCTAAATATGTAGTTATTGCTACTCATTATCCTTACTTTGTTATTCCTTTTCTTATGCCTTTAAAATCTTCAATTGAAACATCTTATATTGGTGTTAAAAAAGGTAACTTTAAAAATAATTTTAATGCTATAAACTTGGATAAACCTTGTATATCTCTTAGAACTTATCAAAATAAATATTTAGTATATTTATATCAATCTTTTAAATCTTGTAATATTAATGATGTTAAACATAATTTTGATATTCTAAATACTAAAGGACCTTTTGATTTTATTTGGACTAATAAAGATATTATTACTAATGATAGTATGCCTTTTATTGGAAGGCTTAAGAAAAATGAAAATTTGTTTCTTGCTAGTGGTTATAATACTTGGGGTATTACTAATGGTTCTTTAGCTGGAAAAATACTTGCTGATATTATTTTAAATAATACTAATCCTTATATCGATTTATTTTCACCTCATAGAATTCTTAATATTGGTAAAATTATTAGTTTTCCAATTGATGTTGGCTGTAGCATGAAAGCGATAATTAAAAATACTAAAAATAATGTTAATAATTCTAAAGTTATCTACACTAAAAAAGATGGTAAAAATGTAGCCATATATAAAGATAAAAGTGAAATAGAACATATTGTATTAAACAGATGTCCTCATATGAAATGTGGTATTACTTTAAATGAAGTAGAACAAACTTGGGATTGCTATTGCCACGGTTCAAGATTTGATATTGATGGCAATTTACTTGAAGGTCCTAGTAATTTTGATATTAAATTTAAAAGTGAATAACTTTGATGTTACTCACTTTTTTAATTCTAATTCTCTATCAAAAATTGGTTCATTAACGATAATTTTCTTGTTATCATAGTCTATAGTTGTTTCCGCATCATATGGTATTATACAAATTGGTTTTGCATGACCAAAATTAACATTATATAAAATTGGAGTGTTTAAATCTTGGAATACTTTTTTGTATACATCTTTATATTCTTCATAGTATTTCTCATCCATAGGCTTTCCAACTATAATTCCTCTTACTACACCTAATATTCCTTTATTTTTTAATACCATTAACATTTCTTCTAACTTTTCTGGTGTAGGTTGTTCTTCACAAGTTTCTAAAAATAGTATTTTCTCTTGCCACTCTTCTAGTGTGGGAAATATTTTATATTTTTCATAAACTAACGGTTCGTCAGGAAACAGCGCTCCTGTTAAAGCATCATATATACTATCAATACATCCACCATATAATTTACCCGTTGCTATACCACTTCCATTTAAAGTTTCATAGCCGTGTGTTTCTTGGTGAACAATTCTTGGCTTTCCTAATTCTTCAATTCCATAACTTGTACGGTCACTATACCATATAGGACTAGATGTTATTTCAAAACCATCTTCTTCTAAGAAAAACTTTTCAAAATATTCTTTAGTATATGGTAACATATCATTGTCTAATTCAGCGATATCTGCTAATAAACAAGGACCATAAAATGTTGATAGTCCGAGTTTATTTAACATCAAATGATTATTAGTAGTGTCAGAAAAACCAGTAAATATTTTAGGATTATTTATAACTGCTTGTTTGAACTCTTCATCTTCCATTAAATATGGTATTAATTTATAGGTATCAAGGCCACCTATGGCGCATATTATACCTTTTATACTTTCATCCATAAAAGCTTCTTTTAAATCTGCTGCTCTGGCTTCTGGATGTTCTTCTAAATATTCCATATCTTTTAAAGCATTAGGCATTATAACTAGCTCTAGACCAAATTCTTGTAATCTTTTTATTGCTAAATCTAATTCGTGCTTGCAAAATGGCATTCCTAATATTCCTCTTGATAAACTAACTATTGCTACTTTATCTCCTTTATTTAATTTCTTTGGTTTTTTCATACTTATTTCACCTAGTCTTATTCTATCAAATGTTAGCGTAAATGTAAAAACTTCTATTGAATGTTTACATTTTATTTATTATAATTTAGGTATTAAGGGCTAGTAAAGACTTAGATGTTTTTATTAGCCTTTTTTGTTGGAGTTGATGTTGTGATTCTTTTATCTATGATTAAAAAAGATTTTATTAGATATATTGATGATAAAACTATTAGTAATAAAGTTTATAATGCTTATAAAGATACTTTTAATAAAAAAACTAAACTTAGTCAAATTAAAAGTTGGGCGAATAGTTTGCCTTTTTTAAAAGATATTTTAGAAGTTATTCCTGATAATGCTGGTATTACAATTGAATACGGTATTCCCCTTACTAGCAAAAGAATTGATGTGGTTATAAGTGGCTATGATATAAGTCATAAACCTGTTATTGCTTTAATTGAACTAAAACAATGGGAATTTGCTAGAACTTCTAAAAGTCAAGATGCTTGTGTTAGAACTTTGATTGGTAAATATGAAAAAAATGTTTTACACCCTGCTTATCAAGTCTTAACTTATAAAGATCTTTTACTGAATTATAATGTCGTGATTGAAAATGAAAATATTAGTATTATTCCTATAGTTTATCTTCATAACTATGATTTAAAGCTTGATGATGATTTATTTAATAATAAGTATAGCCCTTATTATAAAAAAGTTTTTATGTTTGGCAAAAATGATGTTTTAGAACTTAAATATTTGCTCGAAAATAATATTTGTTTTGGGGATAACTTGAAAGTTATTAACATGATAGATAAAAGTGATGTTAAACCTACTAAAAAGCTTACTAATGTTATTCATAATATGCTTCAAAGTAAAAAAGAATTTACATTACTTGATGAACAAAAAGTTATTATGGAAGAAATTAATAATATTGTTTTAAATGCTTATAAATCTATTAAAAAACAAGTTATTATTGTTAAAGGTGGTCCTGGTACGGGTAAGTCAGTTCTAGCTTTGAATGCGCTTGGAGAGCTTCTTTCACTTGGTTTAGTTGGTTCTTATGTTTCAAAAAATATGGCCCCTCGAAAAGTTTATAAAAATATTTTGTCTACTCCTGATAATACTTTTAGTGTTAATGATTTATTTAAAAGCTCTGGTTTCTTTTTTAGAGAAAGACTTAATAAATATGATTTTTTATTAGTTGATGAAGCCCATAGATTGCAAGAAAAATCAGGCATAAGAAATAATGTTGGTGAAAATCAAATTAAAGAAATTATTGAAGCTGCTAAATGTAGCATATTTTTTGTTGATGAGCATCAAGCTATTACTTTAAAAGATATTGGTACTATTCAAAATATTTCTTATTTTGCTAAAGATCTTGATGCTAATATTAGTGAGTTTGAACTTATAAGTCAATTTAGATGTAATGGAAGTGATTCTTATTTAGATTTTATTGATAATTTTTTATATAATAAAAAAGATAAGGTTAACTTTCATTTTGATTTTAGAGTTATTGATACACCTTTCGAACTTTATGAACTTATAAAAAAGAAAAACACCTCTAATAACGCAAGATTACTCGCTGGTTTTTGTTGGAATAGATATTCAAAACAAGCTGATAATCAGGATTATCATGATATTAAAATTGGTGATTTTTCTCTTAGTTGGAATCTTAAACATGGTGAAGAATTTGCTATTAGAGAAAACGCTATTAATGAAGTTGGCTGTATTTATAATGTTCAAGGCCTAGAATTTGATTATGTTGGAGTTATTATTGGACCAGATTTGTATTTTAAAGATCGTAAACTTTATACCGATTATACTAAACGTGCTTCTACTGAAAAATCTTTATATGGTTTACAAGTGTTACTTAAAGAGAATAAAGAAAAATATGAAAAACTAGCAGATACTATTATTAGAAATACTTATAGAGTTCTTCTTACTAGAGGAATGAAAGGTTGTTATGTGTATGCTTGTGATGAAAAACTTCAAGAGCATTTAAAAAGAATAGTAAGTAGTCATACTATTCATTAATTTCAATATAGTAAGATGAAAACATATATACATAAAAATTCAAGCTATTAAGGTCTAAACTTTAAATTCTAATATAGTGAGATTAAAACGTGTTAAACACTAAATCTTACCTCCTAGCTTTCTTCTTTAAATTCTAATATAGTAAGATTAAAACTATCTGCTAATGTTAACGGAAACGGACATCTACAAATCTTTAAATTCTAATATAGTAAGATTAAAACCTTAACAATTCAAGAAGAAGTACCAGACGAAATAACATTTAAATTCTAATATAGTAAGATTAAAACATAATCTATCATATCAGCATTTATTTGAATTGAATTATTTAAATTCTAATATAGTAAGATTAAAACTAGAGATTAATCTACTTTATATGATAGCATAACTTAAATTTAAATTCTAATATAGTAAGATTAAAACTCATTTAATGTATTTACTACCCCCCTATTAGTAAAATTTAAATTCTAATATAGTAAGATTAAAACTGAACCAATGCTTCTTTTGTCACTTATGGAAAGTGTATTTAAATTCTAATATAGTAAGATTAAAACTTAATAGGTGGACCAGGAGTACTATCAATATACGGATTTAAATTCTAATATAGTAAGATTAAAACTAATAAATCATTAAATCAAATTAAAGAGCTAGAACATTTAAATTCTAATATAGTAAGATTAAAACATATTGTATTTTTTTGATTGACGAGATAAGCCGTAAAATTTAAATTCTAATATAGTAAGATTAAAACATCTTTGCCTCATGTTCTCTCAAAAAACCAGTTATATTTAAATTCTAATATAGTAAGATTAAAACTTTTCATATAATAATGTTATAATAAAGATAATTAGGATTTAAATTCTAATATAGTAAGATTAAAACCAAAATTTTTGAAAGTAACATATTTACTAAGTTTCTTATTTAAATTCTAATATAGTAAGATTAAAACCTATTGTATGTATCGTAATACTAATTATAGTGATAAAATTTAAATTCTAATATAGTAAGATTAAAACTATAAAAGACGATATACAACACGTTTTAGTACATGTATTTAAATTCTAATATAGTAAGATTAAAACCTAAGATTAAAAGTTACCGCAGTTGCGTCCATAGCATTTAAATTCTAATATAGTAAGATTAAAACAAAATGGAAATGTTTATCTAAATAATGTTGATTTTAAATTTAAATTCTAATATAGTAAGATTAAAACAACCGCTTACGTCGTATAGCTTTATCACGCTTCAAAATTTAAATTCTAATATAGTAAGATTAAAACTGAACCAATGCTTCTTTTGTCACTTATGGAAAGTGTATTTAAATTCTAATATAGTAAGATTAAAACTTAATAGGTGGACCAGGAGTACTATCAATATACGGATTTAAATTCTAATATAGTAAGATTAAAACATGAGTGGTATTTATGATATAGCAGTTTTTTTGCTATTTAAATTCTAATATAGTAAGATTAAAACTCAGTATTGCGATAAAAAGGGACAATACTTTTTAGAATTTAAATTCTAATATAGTAAGATTAAAACTGAAAAAAATATGACTATTCTTTTAATGTTTATATTATTTAAATTCTAATATAGTAAGATTAAAACTTTATAATCTTCATATGTTATATCTTTATTAGTTTTATTTAAATTCTAATATAGTAAGATTAAAACATTAAAATGTACTACTGGTTCATTTAGTAGAACAATATTTAAATTCTAATATAGTAAGATTAAAACTTAAAAAACGTCTCCTAATATCTCTAACGCGATAATTATTTAAATTCTAATATAGTAAGATTAAAACATATTTGCCATAACTTGATATCATATCCATTTTTAAAATTTAAATTCTAATATAGTAAGATTAAAACATTACTAGAATTTAAGCCTCCACCATTTTTGTTAACATTTAAATTCTAATATAGTAAGATTAAAACACAAAAAGAAAACGAAAAAGAACAAGAAAAAAAATATTTAAATTCTAATATAGTAAGATTAAAACCTCTATTTGATATCTGCAATATCTTCTGAGAGTCATATTTAAATTCTAATATAGTAAGATTAAAACGATTTTTCCTTTAGGTGCTTCGTCAGAGATAATAACATTTAAATTCTAATATAGTAAGATTAAAACTGGTGATTTTACTTGTAAAATCAATTTTATTATAACAT
>CAJUNE010000006.1 GCA_910587745.1 uncultured Bacilli bacterium | reverse complement strand
TTCTATAACTTTTTATCAAACTTTTCATTATCTTCGACAAAACTTGTCAAAACTTCCTATATTTTTCTATGTTATATATCTAGTATACAATATAGTTGAGTGTTTTTCAATATTTTTGTTCCATTTTGCGACATTTATTTTTTCTCTAAATACTTATTATTATAATTAAAATAAGAAATGAGAGTATGGAATATATGCGATTAAAAGAAATAAGAGAAGAAAACAATTTAAAACAAATTGAAGTAGCAAATATCTTAAAAGTAAGTAGAAGTGTTTATGGTATGTGGGAAGTAGAACAAGATATAATACCTCTTCGTAGATTAAATGATTTTTGCAATGAATTTAATGTTTCATTTGATTATATATTAGAATTAACAGATATTAAAAATTACCCCAATAGTCATAAAGACATAGATATAAATAAATTAAAAGTCAGATTAACTACATTAAGAAAAAATGCTAAACTAACGCAAGATAAGCTATCACAAAAATTAGAAATAACCCGATCTCTAATAAGCAAATATGAACATAGCACTAACTTAATATTAACTTCTTATTTATTAGAATATAGCAAATACTTTAATATATCAAGTGATTACTTAATAGGAAAAATTGATTATATTCCTAAACTTAATAAAACTATTAAATCATAATAAAACCTATCAAATGATAGGTTATTTTTTCTGTTCTAAAACTCTTAAATAGGCTTTCTCTAAAGGATCTAAAGAAATATCACTCATCCCAGATTTTTGTAAACAACGTATTATATCTAAATAAAGAGGTGCTTGCGCTATATCGTCCATTAAAGATTCATAAAAATAATCTTTATATTTTAAGACATCAAATTCATAGCCATTTTCCAATAGCACTAAATTTCTAATTGGAGCTTGAAATGTAAAATCCTTATCCATTACACTTAGAATAATTAAAGACACAAGAAAATTTTCATATTGAATAAGATTAGAATCTACTAAATAATCATGTAATACAATTTGAGCATTTACCATATCCATATTAATCAATAAATTATGAATTTCATTTATTTTTTCTCTTTTATATTTTTCCATAGGTGTTAACTCCTCTACTTTTGGACTATGATCTTTCAACCATAATTTTTCTTCCAAATTTCTTTTTATTTTAGGCATTAATTTCACATTAAATTTATAAGCAGTATTTTCATTCCAAAAAGGACTAGGAATAGGATTTTCTAAATCTCTACCACATCTAAGATACAATAATATTCTATCTTCTTCATTTAATTCATTTATAACTTCCCAAACCAAATCTCTATTATAATCTTTTAAGAGTTTAAAAATCGAATTTCCTTTCTTACCTTTTCTTTTTCTTTGTTTAGGAGGATTTAATATTAGCTTTTTCAAATTAGACAAAATTTTATTAATTAATCTAGAAATATACGATTGTGAAATATTAAGTCTAAATGCAATTTCTTTTTGACCTACAGGATCATTATCAAAAAGCCCAAAATATAAAGTTACGATAAAACTATCTTTTACACTTAAAGATACAACTAGTTCTTTTAATAAATTTATTGCTTCTTTATTTTCAAAATTATCTACTATATCTACTGATTCATCTACTAAAATATCATTTATTTTAAATTCAGTACCATTATTATCTGTATGCATAGGTTCTTCAATACTAATAACCAAATTATCCCTATTTGCTTTTCTTAAATACATCCCTATTTCATTTTGAATACAAGTTGCAGCAAAAGTAGCAAATTGCGTTCCTTTAGAAATATCAAACTTATCTACCGATTTCATAAGCCCAATTAAACCAATTTGAAATAAATCTTTTTTATCCTCATCGCTAACCTTATAGCTAGCAACTATTGATGCTACTAAACGCATATTGCCAACTATAATATCATCTCTTGTATAGGTTGAAGTACCTCTAAAATAACTCATAGTCTCAGATTTTGGAAATGCTTTAGGAAGAGTATCATAAAATAAATCTCCAGACATAACCATAGCCTTCTTTCAATTGCTTTATTTTAGCATACCCCCCCCCCCGAGTCAAGAAAAATAAATATTTATATACCAATAATTTCCAAACAACAAATATTGATAAATACGTAAGTTCGTTATATAATTAATACAAGGAAGGAAAATAAAAATGTTAAATTCTAGTGTTTATTTAAATCGTCATTTTTTATGTATTGACTTAAAAAGTTTTTTTGCCAGTTGTGAATGTTTAGAACAAAACTTAGATCCCTTTAAAGTACCTTTAGTAGTTGCAAATGAGAATCAAGGTATAGGAGCTATAACTTTAGCTGTTACCCCTTATCTAAAAAAATTAGGTATTCCATCTCGTGGTAGACTTTATGAAATACCTAAAAATATTAAATACAAAATAGTTAAACCTCATATGAGCTTATATATTAAAAAAAGCACAGAAGTTGTAAACACTTATTTAAAATATGTATCTAGTGAAGATTTACATATATATTCTATTGATGAATGCTTCCTAGATGTAACAGATTATTTAAAAATGTATAACAAAACTGATTATGAACTAGCCATAGAAATATTAAAAGACATTAGAGAAAATATTGGTTTATATGCAACTTGCGGAATAGGACCTAATATGTTAATGGCAAAAGTTGCTATGGACACCGAAGCAAAACATAATGATGACTTTATAGCTAAATGGACTTACAATGATATTCCTGAAAAATTATGGTCCATCTCCCCTTTATCTAAAATGTGGGGTATTGGTCCTAGAATGGAAAAAAAGCTAAATAGACTCGGAATATATAGCATTAAAGATTTAGCTTACTACGATCGTTATAAATTAAAAGATAAATTTGGCGTAATCGGAGCTGAGCTTTGGAATCACGCTAATGGCATAGATATGTCAAGAATTAAAGATTTTGAAAAAGTTAAAGAAAAATCATATTCTCATAGTCAAGTACTATTTAAAGATTATAATGGTGAAAACATCAAAATTATTATTCGTGAAATGGTTGAAGTCTTATGTGCCAAACTAAGAAAATACAATAAAAGCACATCTATTATAGGCTTTGGTTTAGGATACTCTAAAAGTATTGGTGGTGGATTCTATCATAGTATTAAGCTTAACCACCCTACTGATAATGTAGAAGAAATATTAAAAGTATGTCTTATGATTGAAGATAAATTTTATGAAAATCTTCCTATCCGAAAAGTAAGCATATCATATAGTTCCCTTAGTGATAAACAAGGTATTCAACTAAACATTTTTGAATCATTAAAAGATATCGAAGAAAAAACATTTTTAAATAATACAATTGATGAAATCAAAAATAAATTTGGTAAAAATGCTATTCTAAATGCTTCTGCTCTTTTAGGTGATTCTACTATTATTGAAAGAAATGGCAAGATTGGAGGTCATAATGCATGAATTTTGATCGTGGTTTTATAAAATGGCAACCGTTTAATTCTGTAGTACCAAATAAAGAAGTGCTAAATAATATCAAAAAACACGAACATATTTCTAAGCCTACTCTTTTCCCAGAAGAAATAGAAAAATTAAATAAAGAATTAATGGATGCCTACTATTCTCATAATTTAATTGAACTAACTATATATGAAGAAAATAAAATAAAAAAATATGAATCAATTATTACTGAAATAAATAGTAGCAATAATACAATTCATTTAAAAAATAATAAAACAATTTATTTTAGTCAAATAATTAACATTCAAAATATTTAAAAAGTATAAAAACAAATATAAGCTTTCAATAATAAAAACACTTAACCCCAACATAGATTAAGTGTTTAAAATAAATAAAAAATACTTAGCAAGAAAAGTTAAGTATTTTTTATTTATTTTAAATTTTCTAATTTGCTTCTATATACATAATAATAAACCCAATTATGATACAAAAGAGTTGCATGGCTATGCCATTTATATAAAGGTGTATTATCAGGATTATCATCCTTATAATAATTCTTCGGAGGCAAGATATCTAACCCTTTACTAATATCTCTGCGATATTCTTTATCCAAAGTATATAAATCATACTCAGCATGTCCTGTTAAAAAGATTTTACTTCCATCTTTGCTCTCAACAATATAAGGTCCAGAATCATTAGATTTACTAGTAAGAATCAAATCATCTCTTGTCATAATATCATTTTCTATTAAACTACAATAACGTGATTGTGGAATCAAAAACATATCATCAAAGCCTTTAACTAAAAGAGTTTTTTTTAAAATATAATGTTCATATAACCCAGATAGTTTTTCGGGAAGATTTGATCTATTTACTCCATAAAAATATTGCATTCCAAATTGAGAAGCCCAGCATAAAAATATAGTTGAACCCACATTAGTTTTAGTATATTTAAAGAATTCTTTTAACTCTTCTATATAATCTACATTATGGTAAGGAATATGTTCCAAAGGAGCTCCAGTAATAATAATTCCATCATAATATTTATTTTTTATTTCACTAAAAGAATGATAATATTTTTTATAATAAAGGGCTTTATCTAAATCTGCTGTTTTAGTATCTAAATAAATAAAATCTAAATCTATTTGAACTACAGGATTATCAAGAGCTATCATAAGTTGTCTTTCAGTATCCTCTAAAGTTGGCATAATATTAAGTATTCCAATTTTAACATTTGGTAGACTAGGATTAATTTCACTTATAAAATCAATATCATTTTTTAACTTCTCTTTTAATTCTAAAGGCTTATCTAAATAAAGAGCCATAAAATTCACCTCTTAAATATTATTATATCAAATTTTATTCATTTCCGCCAAAAATATATGTCAATGAATGTCAATTGGATTACTAGATAATTTTAAAATCAAATCATAATCATCATCAATGGCCATTTTATTTTTCTTAATCATTCCACATTTTCTACATTTATAAATTATTTTTAAGGTATCTTTTTTGCCTTTTTCTACTCCAATAGCATCTAGAACACCTAAGCAAGCACAAGCTCTATCTCCAGGATTTATATCAACATGTTTACTAGCTAAACAATAAGGGCAATGATCTCTTGCTGTATACTCTAAAGTATCCACTTTTTTACCACAAACATTACACGTAAACTCTTCATCAATCATTTTAAATTTTTTATTATCCATTAGTTTTTTTCCATTCCTTTAAAGCTATAATCATTTCTTCCGTTATAAGTTTATTACGTGGGTTATCATTAATCGTCTTTTTAAGTAGTTTTTTCACATTATTTAAAGGTACATAAAAAAGATGAAATTCCCCCGCTGTTTCTTGATCATCTAAATGAACTTTATCAATATGAAATGGTTCATCAGTAAATATTTTAAAATAATAAATTTCTAAACTACGATTGTTATTACCTACAGGATCTTTAATAAAATGTTTAATTGCCAAAAATGGTTCATATATTCCATTTATTTCTATTCCTGTTTCTTCTAACATTTCTCTTTTTAGACCATCATTTAAAGTTTCATTTTCCTCTAAATGTCCTCCTGGAAACTGAATAGTTCCAAACGCTTCACCCAAAAGAACTTCATTTTTAGAATTAACAATTACAGCCTTTACTCTAATAATTTTATCTTTAATAGTATTTTCACTAACTTTATCTTTATTAAATATTCTTACTTCCATAATATATCACATAAATAATTTTAACTTAATATTTATAAATTTACTAGTAAAAAGAAACTATCTTTACATTAAGTTTATTTTCTAACTCTATAATATCCCTGATTTTTTGAAAATGGATAAGTTTCTATTTTGCATACCGAATTATCTGGCAAATCACTTCTAGAAATACAAGTTCCTAAAATAACACTAGCAGTATCTAAACCAAAAAGATAGTTAATTAATAAACCTTGATTATTTAAAATTTTAAAAAAGCTTCCTATAAACTTATCAAAATCATAAATATTAAAACCTTTTATCATTTGATTTAAATAATCTGCAATATTAGATAAAAGAATAATATCATACCCGGGCTTAACAATAATAGGAATATTAAGTGCATTGTCAAAATACATATTAACTTCTACATCCTTTAATGATTTTCTAACTTTTAAATAGTCTTCTTCACTTTTTAAATAACTATTTAATTTTTCGACATCGATACTATTAGGTATAATCAAATTACTTATTTTAGCATCTTTTTTCTTTTTAGCATATTCTAATATTTTTCTAAAATATTCATAAGCATCTTCAGGTAAATATTTCTTTAGCATTTCTATAATTTTTATTTTTTCTTCTAATGCATAGTCACTACCAAAAGAATTACACAAAACAACATAACTATCAAAAGGAAATCTTAAAAGAAAAGCTCTTTTTAAATGATATACAAAATACTGTAGACTATTAATGTCAAAAGCATCTATTTTCTCAACACCTTCATGTAGCAAATTAAATATTTGATCTCCACTAGCCAAAACTGTTAATGCTCGTGATTTATTAAATGACTCTCTTTCTAAGTATTCCCGAATGCATTCTGTAGCTACAAAAAAAACTTTATTATATTTACTAAATATTAAATCATTAGAATCATTTAACATAATTGATCTACTAAAATCTATTGCTTCTTCTAAATCCACCATAATACCTCCCTATTTTCTAACTCTATAATATCCCTGATCATTTAAAATATCAGAAGAACATGAAACAATACTATCTATCCCCAAATCTTCTTTAGTAATTAAAGAATCTGATATTACATGTTTATGTTTTAAACCATATAGATAATTAATAAGCAACCCATCTCTATTTAGTAGATCATAATATTTTTTAATATAATTTTTAAATTCATCTAATCTTAAAGGAATTCCTCCACTTAAATAATCTGCTATATTCGAAAGAAGTATTATATCATAAGGACCTTCCACCATATTAGGAATATCTCTAGCATCTCCAAAATGTAAATTAACTTTAGTATCTAGCATTTTCTTACGACACATAAGATAATCATCTTCACTATGAAGATAAGGATTAGCTATTTCTAACATACCAAAAACTGCCTCATAAAATAAATTATATATACTGCCTGTTTCTTTTTCATCAATCTCTAAAATTCTTCTAAAGTATTCATATACATCTTCGGGCATATCACCTTTTAAGCTATCAATCATTTCTTTAACTTCATCTCTATAAGAATAATAAGTAAAATAATAACAAATTTTCAAAAAAGTATCATAAGGTAATTTCTTAAGCATAGCAAGCTTTAAATAATAAACATAATAGGCTAATCTATTAATATCAAAAGCATCTATTTTTTGGATGCCATTTAATGCCAAACTAAAAACATGATCTCCACTAGCTAAAACTGTTAGTGCATTTCTAGTATTAAATCTTTCATTACCCAAATAATCAGAAATAAACTCTGTTGTAGTAAAATAAGACATTGAATATTTTCTAAATATTAAAGAATAATCATAACCCATTAAATGTCTACTATTAGCTATAGCTTCTTCTAAATTAATTGTTTCCATAATAGTGCCCCTTTAATTAGCTTAGTATAATATCATAAAAACTCAAAAAAAGCAAACTCCCTCTTGCAATACTAAAAAAAACAAGATATAATTAACTAGTACTGGCTCGTTGGTGAAATGGTTAACACATTGCCCTCTCAAGGCAACATTCATGGGTTCAAATCCCATACGAGTCACCAAATTAAAAAATAAATCCTTAAATGGATTTTTTTATTTTCTCAAAACTAATACTGCATCATTAGCATTTTTAAAACTATCTAATAATATTAAATTTTCTTTTAAAACTTCTCTACTAGTTACATCAGTTCCTTTAATCGGAAAGTTTTCATAACTATCTGTTATTTTATCATACAATCCATACATATAAGTTGCATATATCACACCATTATCATTTAAAGAATTTCTAAGATTAGAAAAAAATTCTTTTACTCTAGTCATATCAAAGTTAGGTATATAAGCATATTCTAAAGCATTTGAACACATTATTAATTCATAAGTATCCTTTTCATTAACATCAAAAACATTCCCTCTCCTAAAAGATAAACTTAAATGCATCAAAGCATCTTTTAAAGTATTAAAATTATCTTCTCCTTGCAAATACAAATTATAAAATGTTATTTCTTCCATATTAAAGTAATAATCCATAGTTAGAATTTGCATCAATTTAACAGGCACATGATATTTTTCTTGCAAACTAAAATAGTAATCAAAAACTTCTTTAAAAAACAATTTATACTTTAAACTCATAAATGGTAATAAACTATATAAAAGTTTTTTCTCTAAATCCAAATCATAATTTTTAGATTTAAATAGAAATTCTAATCTTTTTTTAAAAGAATCAAAAGAAGAAGCTAAAACAAGAGGAATCTTAATTCCTAATGTAAAATACTCTGCCATTGGATTAATATCTATTAAATTAATATTTCTAAACTTTTTAACTCCTAGATTTAATAAGTGGTCTCCTCCACTACATATAGTAAGTACATTACCATTCAGGTTCATTTCTAATTCTTTTGTATATCCTGCAATATTCTCATTTGTAAAAGCATAAACTTGTAGAGCATTAAAACTATTTAGTTTTGCTTTATCTTCTAAAACTTCTAAGATTAATTTTTTAACTTCTGCCACCAAATCCATACTTATCACCAAGAAGCTATTATACTAAAAATCACAAAAAAAGGAAAGATGTACTTTCCCTTATTCCTGATATAATCCTAATTTATAAGCCTCCATATTATGTTTCTTTAAATATAATTCCACATACCCAATATGTACTTTTCGCATACTCTCATCATATAAAGAATGCTTCTTTAGTATTTCCACTAACATATTTTCATAATAAGAAGCATCATCTATTTTCTCAGCATCAAGATCATATTCAATTTCTAAAAATGTTCCTAAATCTTCTACTTCATCAATAACCATTACAACATTTTCTTCTAAATTATAAGAAGTTCTTTTTTTCTTTATTGGTGCTAAAACTTCTAAATTAGAAAATAAATCTTCTACACGTTTTAAATCAACATCGACACCTATACTATTTAAAACCCTACTTATATCTTCCGCGTTACTATCATTTAACTGATAGTTAGTTTCATTACAGTATAAATGAGTTAAATCATTAGCACTCAACTTAAAATCTAATTGTTTAGCATTTCTAATACGTAAGAAATTACCATTTCTAAGAAGCTTATAATCTTTAGTATCATAATAAACATCTTCTACTTCTTTTATAAAATCTGGTTTTAAGTTTGGATTTATTTTATTTTTTAATTCAAACTTTAATTCAATTTCAATCATTAATACTTTTCCTTTAATATCTCTAATCTTTTAAACATTTTATCTTTTCCTAAAATATTCATAATATCATATAAATTAGGAGTCATCGCTTTAGTTGTTAATACCACTCTCATAATAGTAGTAAAATCTGCAACATTACCTTTATAATTATCTGGACTTTCACGATATTCTTTCATATCACCAGCATATCCAAGTTTTTCTGCTAAAACTTTAATTTTATTAAACCATTCATCTTGCATATCATTACTATCATATACATTATTTAAATATTCTTCCATTACTATAACTATTTCTTCTTTATCAGTTATTTTTCCAAATTCATATTCTAATTCTCTATCCCATTCTTCGTCATACATATACCAAGATTTAGGAAATATAGCTAAATAATTTTCATAATCTTTACGTGGTTTTTTAGTTTCTCTTTCAATATTTAAAAACGCTATAGTTTCATCTTTATATTTACTAATAACATCATATATATGCTCGTCATACTTTTTCGCCCAAGTTAAATAATCATGATATAAATCTTCTGCTTTCATTTTACTAATAAAATTTTTCGAAATATTATCTAATTTATCAAGATCAAATAATGCTCCTGATGGACTCATTTTCTTAGGACTAAATGGAAATTCATAGAATGGTGTATCTGGATGATTTGTTCTCCATTCTTCATAATTTGAATTAGCAATAGTCATAACTGCATCTATAACTGCCAAAATTGGATAGCCTTTTTCTTCATAAAAGAACATTAAAGCCTCAGGATCTTTTCTTTTACTAATTTTTCTAATTGCACCAGTTTCTTCATCCTTTTTTAAAATTAAAGATGTATGAATATACTTAGGCATTTTATAACCAAACGCATGGAATAACTCATAATGAAGTGGAACGCTACTCATCCATTCTTGTCCTCTAACAACATGAGTTGTACGCATTAAATGATCATCAACTAAATGTGCAAAATGATAAGTTGGTAATAAATCTCCACTTTTCATAATTGGAACATCTAAATCATTTTCTGGAAACTCTATTTTACCTTGAACTAAATCTTCAAAAACAAATTTTTTATTAAAGTCCCCTTCTGATTTAAAACGAATTACAAACTTTTCACCAGCTTTAATTCTTTTTATTGCTTCTTCTGGTGTTATATCTCTACATTTCGCATACTTACCATAAATACCAATTCTCTTTTTAGATTTAGTTTGATATTCTCTTATTTCTGTTAATTCTTCTGGAGTTAAAAAACAAGGATATGCTTTTCCTATACTAATTAAATGTTTTACAAAAGCATGATATATTTCCATTCTCTCACTTTGAACATAAGGCCCATAATTACCTGCTTGTTTATCATTATATTCATATTCATCAGGATAAATATCATAATATTTTAAAGTATGATGAATAAAATCTAAAGCCCCTTCTACAGTTCTAGCTTGATCAGTATCTTCGTTTCTAACATAAAATATCCCCTTACTACCTCTAGCTAAAACATAATTAATAACTGCACTCATCATATTACCAATATGCATAAAACCAGTTGGGCTAGGAGCAAATCTTACAACTTTAGCGCCTTCACTCAAACTTCTTTCAGGATAAATATTCTCATAATCTTCTGGAGTTTTAGTAATAGACGGAAATATAAGTTCTGCCAAATCTTTATATGTCATAATATCACTCATTTCTTTAAATAATTATAACAAATACCCCTTAAAATAACAAGCATATAATTTCTTTAAAAATACTATTTGTCATATTTTATCGAACGTTTTTTCTATACATAAAAGTGTTAAAAAGAAAAGATTGGCCCCCAGCCAAATAGCGCGGCCGAGAACCAATCTCATAATATGATTATAATATATTTTATTGTCTATGTCATTTTTTCTAGTTTCATAAAGTATTAAAGCAAGTACAAAAGGAATACTAACCATTAAAGGTTCTAAATATCTCATATGAGCATTAACTGGCGAAATAACACAAGTAAGAATAATTACAAATAAAGGAGTTAAGAAAAATAACGCACTCCCTCTTTTTCCTTTTAATAAATAAAAACAAGCTGCTATAAATATTAAAACATAAAAAGCTGGCATATAAAGAAGTCTAATTCCTTTAGTTTCACTAATTGTTTTTGCTGTACCTTTTAATATATTTCTACCCCAATTTAGGTTATTCCAAGAAAGCTTATACTCTCCTGTATTCACTGGCCCTACAATATCTATATAATAAAAACCAATCTCTTCTCCTACAAAATTCATAACATTGGGATAAATATAACCATAAATATTATTAAGAGTGGCATCAAAATAAACAAAAGGATGTTTCAAAAACATTGAAAACCAAACTTTAAAATAATCTTTTAATTCTGAATCAGTAGGATATTCTTTAAATCTCCATTTAATATTATCACTTTTATTAGGATAATAAAGTTTAGCAATTTCTGTAAGTTCTACATCAAACATATTATTTAAAACATCTTTTTCATAAGTAGATAAATCACTCGGATATTTCTTTAAATATCTTCCTGTTTGTTGCAGTGGCACTGATAACATTTCTCTTACACTAGCTTCCTCTATATTCATACTAGGTAAAAAAACTTTATGATAAACTAAATTAACTCCTACTAAAAAAACTATTAAAAATGAAAACATCAAACTAACAAATTTATCTTTTTTAAAGAAATAGAAAATTAAAGCTAATGAAGAAATAATTAAAATATAATATCCAGTATTTCTAAACAAATATAATATTAGAAAAAGTATTGCCAAAACTAAATATTTGAACTTATAATTCTTTTTATAATTAACTTTAAAATGATAATAAACATAAACAAATATCAAAAGAAAAATCAAATAAAACATTGTATCTTTAATATAAGTTATAGAATTAATTACCAAAAATGGAAAAGCACTATAAAATAATAAACTACCAAATTTAATAATAAAAGGTGTATCCATTTTTTTCATTATTTTAAGAACATAAGCATAAACAAAAGCATTTACAAATATTTGCGGTAAAATATATAAAAACATTCCCAAATTATCATTTAATAATACTCTTCCTATATCCATTAAGAACCCCATAATAAGTGTAATTAAAGCTGGATGATGATTAGTAAAACCAATTATCGGTGGATGATTATCTGCTATAACCGTAATCCCTTTATAAACATCTAACTGCCACAAACCATCATAAGACATTGTCCCAGGATAAAAGAATATTAAATAAAATAAACTAATAGATAATGTAATTAAAAATGTACTCAAGAAAGGATGATCATCAAAAATAAATTTAAGAATTTTCGATTTAATTTCTCTATTTTTCATATTTTGAAACTTATTAAATAAAAAATCTAACAATAAATAAAAGACAAAAGTAAAAACAACTATATTTAAAAGACTAATACAAATATTATTAATATTTTTCCATAAATATAGAAGAGTTCCCCCTTTTTGATAACTAACTCCAATATTAAAGAAAAGTGCAAATAATAATGCATTAATAAAAGTGAAAACATTAAATTTATTTTTCTTAAAATTTTTAACTAAAAAGAAAACTCCCATTCCCAGTAAACCAGAGAATAAAGATATTTTCCATTTATAATTATAATTAAATAAAAGAACTGTTACTATACTAAAAAGTATATTTATTCCATATTTTAAAATTCTATTCATATTCATCACATTTTAAGTATAGCAAAAACTAATCTAAATTACAAACTTTTATTATTTTTTATAAACTCTCTTAACACTTTAGCAAGTGCCCTTTTTTCAATTCTAGACACATAACTCCTTGATATATGAAGTTGCTTAGCAATTTCTTTTTGTGTTTGTTCTTCTTCATTTAATAAACCAAATCTTTTAATTAATATTTCTTGTTCTCTCGTAGTTAAAACATTAAAATACTTTTTTAATAAACCAACATTTTCTTTTATATGTAAATAATCAGGTATATCGATAGTATCATCTTTAATCACTTCTTGCAAACTAATTTCATTACCATCTTTATCATAACCAATCGCATCATTTAAACTTATAGTATTTCCAGTATTCTTCAGTTTTCTAAAATGCATAAGTATTTCATTTTCCACACATCTAGCAGCATAAGTAGTTATTTTTGTTGCTCTACTTCTATTATAAGAATCAATTCCTTTAATTAAGCCAATAGTACCAATACTAATCAAGTCATCGGTATCATTATTATTCTTATCAAACTTTTTCACGATATGAGCGACTAACCGAAGATTATGTTCGATTAAAATATTCCGAGCATTTTTATCCCCATTAAGCATTTTAGTAATCATTTCTTCCTCTTCTAAAGGATCAAGCGGTTCTGGAAAAACTCCATTCGAATAACTTCCTGTAAAAAAAAGCATATCTTTAATTATATTAAGTAAATTCAAAAACATATTTTCACTTCCTAATAAAAATATATTTTAAAAAAAGAAAAAAATGTAAAATAAAAGCTACTTACCAAACAATAATTATTATAGCAAAGAAAAACCACTTATATTAGTGGCTTATTCTTCAAAAAATACATTCATCCCAACTTCTAATATTACACTTATTTTATATAAGTCATAAATAGAAATAGCTGTATTATCATTATTATTCAAAAATTTATCTAAAAACTTTTCACTTATTTCTGTAAATTGTGCGAGACTTTCTGTTGTTAAATTTTTTAGTTTCATATATTTATTTACATTTCTTGCTACTAACTTATACATATCTAAATTAAATTCATATCCATTCATTAACATCACCTAGTAACATTATACTATTTGAGCTTTTAAAATGAAAGCTTTTTTATTCAATAAAGAATTTATCCATTGAAATATTTAAAACTATCGATATTTTATATAAAGTATTTAAAGCCATACCTTCTTTACCTAAAGTAGTTTCAAATCTTCTTAAAAAATCATTTGAAACCCCAATATCTAAAGCTAATTGTTCTTGAGTTATACCTGCCAATTTTCTATACTTTCTCACATTTTTAGCTACCACTTCAATAACATTATCTCTAAATATAAAATCTCTTTTAAACGTTGTCATTATACTTCACTCTCCACTATTATATTTTACTAGTTTAAGAGATTTTATTCTATGAAGTGATACTTCTGTTTTTAAAGTTTACTCTTAGTAATTTAATTATAATATAAATTAAAAAAATCTACAATAAAAAAGATATTAATTTATATTTAATATCTTCTTTTAATCTATACAATAGATTAATTCATAACTCTTTTAAACATTCTTTCTAAATCATATATACTAAACTTTATAATTGTTGGTCTTCCATGCGGACAATTATATGGATTATCACAAAGAACTAACTCATTTAAAAGTTCTTCTTGTGCTTCATGACTAATTCTCATATTAGCCTTTATACTCATTTTACAAGCTAAAGTAATTGCAATACTTTCATTAAATTTAACAGGATCAAAAGCACTTTTATTAATAATAACCAAATCAATAATCTTTCTAACACTTTCTTCTTCATGATTTTCGAGTATCCAAGTTGGGTGACCTTCTATTTTAAAAGTATTAACTCCAAACTCTTCTATTATAAATCCCATATTTATTAAAACATCAAGATTATCTTTTAAAATAACAAAATCACTAGTGGAAAGTTCAACTGTAATAGGAATTAAAAGCCTAGATGTAGTAGTCTTTCTTTCTTTAAGCGCCTTCATATAACGTTCATAGTTAACTCGTTCTTGGGCAGCATGTTGATCGATTAAATAAACACCTTCATCATTCTCTGCTATAATATATGTTCCTAAAGCTAAACCAACAGGATATAAAACCAAAGATTTCATTTCTTTATTAATAATTAATTCCTCATTAGTTTTTATTTCTAAAGACTTTTCTTTATCACCATTTTCATTTTGATTAACTTCTATCTTAAAATCCAGTTCTGTTTGCACATTTTCTTTTTCTTCAGATTTTGCCATAGTTGAAACTATATCTGCAATTACACTATCTTTAATAATACTGACACTATCACTCTTTAAAGCATTAGGAATTAGTAAGTTTTGATATAAAGTATTTTTAAGAGTATTATATATTAAATCATATAAATCATTCATTTTAGATAACTTAATATCTTGTTTAGTGGGATGAATATTAACATCTACTAAAGTAGGATCTGTATTAATTTTTAATACTACAACCGGATATTTACCTTCTGGTTTATAAGTGTAATATGCATCATTAATAGCTCTATTAATTTCTAAATTACGAACCACTCGATCATTTACAAAAGTATTCATATCATTACGATTAGACTTTAATATTTCTGGTTTACAAATATAACCATATATGTCAAAATCATTATTACTAGCCTTAAATTCTAACATTTTATTAGACACATTAAGACCATATATCTCATGAATAGTTTTAAGTAAATTATCACTGCCACTAGTTTTAAGTATTACCTTTTCATTATTAGTTAAAGTAAATTTAATATTAGGATGTGCCAAAGCTAATTTTTCAATTAAATTAACGGAGTTATAAAGTTCTGTATTTTCTGCTTTTAAATATTTTAGACGCGCTGGCGTATTATAAAAAAGGTTTTGTACAGATATACTTGTTCCAATTCTTAAATCTCCCGCATTCTCTTCTAATATTTCTCCACCTTTAATATGAATATAACTAGAAGTATCTCCATTACTAGTAATAAGCTCCACTTCTGAGACACTAGCAATCGAAGGTAGTGCTTCACCACGAAAGCCCATTGTATTGATAAAGAATAAATCATCATCACGAATAAGTTTGCTTGTCGCATGTCTACCAAATGCTAATTTAGCATCATTACTATCCATACCTTCCCCATTATCAATAACTTGAACTTTCTCTAAGCCACCTTTAATTAAATTAATAGTAATACTATCAGCATGAGCATCTATACTATTTTCTACTAATTCTTTAACAATACTAGAGCATCTCTCAACTACTTCACCTGCTGCAATTTTATTAGCTAAATTTTCACTCATTACATGAATTTTACTCATATTCTTCACCACTTATATTAGGTCTAACTTCTAATATTTCTATAATCGATTTAACTATGCAAGCATTCTTTACATTAATAAAACCTATTCCTGGAATAATAATATCACTATTATCAAAAGTATTAATATATTTACCATTTTTAATAGTATCCTTAAATTTTCTTTTAACACTATTATGGGTTGTATAAATTACAATCTTATTAGGTTTATCAAAATAAAAATCTATACATCCATTAATACTAATAGTAACCTCTTTTGTAATATTTATAGTAATAGGTTTAATTTCACTATTAATTATTTTATAATTTAAACTCTGATAATCAAAACCTGGAGTATCATATATTATATAATCATCTATTTTAAATTTAATAAAATCCAAAGTAGTATTAGGTTTATTACTTGTAACAATTTCTTTATTTATATTATTTTTCTTTAAAATACTATTAATTAAAGTAGACTTTCCTGCATTAGTAATACCCATAATAAAACAAGTTTTAATATTTATTTTATCCATATATTTTAATATATTAGCACTTTTAAAATCATTTTTCTTTGAAATAAATAAAACTTCATCTCTAATATCATAAACTTTTTCTAACCATTTAACTATTTTAGAAAATTTCATATCTTTTCTTAAAGTATCACATTTACTAACTACTAACACTTTAGGTATTTTGATTCTTTTAAAGATATCTAAAGTATAATTATTTATATTCAAATAATCGATTAAAAAGAATGCTATCCCTCTACTTTTATTAACCTTTAGAATAGTAGAATTCTCATCTACTTTTTCAGTATAATCTTTTTCTCCATAATTCTTAAGTCTAAAACAACGCATACAATATTCTTTATCTATATTAGGGGTATAACCTTTTTCATCTTTATTAGAATCTTGTAAAGTAAGACCACAACCAATACATTTCTTATTCATAATAAACCCCTTTTACTAAAATATTTTTCTTTTTTAAATGTCTTTTAATAAAGCCTTCAAAAAATCTATTAATTTTAGTTCCAAATTTTTCATATTCTCCAATCGGATTAATAAGTATAGAAGTTATACCCATTCTATTAGCTCCCAATATATCAGTTAGAAGTTGATCACCAATCGCAGCTATTTCATGATCTTTAAAATTATATAAATCCATTATTTTCAAATATTTCTTTTTAAATGGTTTACGACTAGAACATGCTACATCTATATTTAATCCTTCTTTAAAAGGTATTAATCTTTTTTTATTACTATTAGATATAATTATAACTTTAAAATCACGCTCTAGATAAGCAAATAACTCTTTTATTTTTTTAGTAGGTTTATCACTTTTAACAGGTACTATTGTATTATCTAAATCAAATAAAAGACATTTAATTCCTTTTTTCTTAAGCAAATCATAATTAATATCATATATATTTTTTTGATACATATCAGGTATAAATTTTTCCATAACTTTCTCCTCTATATAATTATAACAACAAATTAAAAAAGAGACTAGTCATAATCTCCAATTTTATTTTAAAGCACTAAGAACATTGCTTATTAAATCAATATTATCTATCGCATCGCTTATTTTATCTGTAGTTCTAAGTTTATACTTAACTTTCATATCTTCTTTAAATCTTTTTATACTAGAAGAATCTCTATTTAAACCCTTTACCCAATAAGAATTAAGTTTTAATAAATCCCACATTTTCTTATCTTTCTTTATTTCTAATAAAACCCTCATCTGCATAATTAATCCTCAAAAAATTTATTAATAGGTCTAGGTGTTACTGGAGTTTTTATTTCACTAGCACTAACTCCTTTACCCGTTAATTCTTGAACTAAACCTAAAGCTTTTTGAGCGGTATTAATATGTTTTTGTACACTTTCCATATCAATATTTTTAACTATATCTGTAATTCCACTAAAAGATGATGAATTAGATGTATTTGTACTTTTATTAAAATAAGTATTCCATGCTCTATCATCTTCCCCATATATATCATATATTTCATATAACTTCTGCCATGAAGTATCTCCAGATTTAATACTATTTATAAGTTCTGGATGAGTTTTAGCAAAAGATTTAAAAGCATCTTTTTTGTCCATAAATATCACCACTAAATTATATGAAAAAAGAAAGAAAATAAAACAAAAAAAGAGAGATAACTCTCTATAGTATTATAATATTTGCCTATAACTAGAAAAGATAAGCATTATAGGCAAATTATTAAATAACTTCATATGGATCATTAATAGCTCCATTTCCCACTAAAGTAATATCTGAACTTAAATTTATTACTGGGCGCATGCCAAGATTAGCATTGTTCACGTTGTTGTTGTTGAAGGAGCCGTTCGAATACACAAAGAACACGCGAGCATAGCCACTACTATACCAGCGACACGGAGACATGGTCCAGTAGTTTTGTCCATTGTATAGGTAGTAAGAACTGTTTGCCGTTCCCCATTTTCCTCCTGCCATTACTACTTCATCCATTGTTATTGCTCCTACTTGTAATGTGTATACATCTCCTAAGGGACAGCTTAATGTCGGACTTATACTTGATTCATTATTTACTCCTGAACGATCGTATCCAACATAGTAAAAGTCACTTGATGGTTGTGAACTCCAACTATATCCTGATGCTACATCCCTATCATTACAATACTTTCCTTCTGCTATCTTACTAGCATAGCTAGCTAGATTGTTATTATACCATGTTTCATTTTGTATTTTTAAATTCGATGCTGTTCCGCTTGTTGTTCTTTGACTTCCTAATGTATAAGTATATCCTACATACTCTGAGCTGTCATATGAAGGATTATATGCTTGATTTGTTACTGCTAAGTTCTCGGTTGTATTTGTTCCGTTAGCATGACATGTTGTCCCATCATAGATTAAACGCATTGATCCATCTCCATTAATTCGAACTATTCTCCAACACTTATTAGCAAACTTTACATAGTTGTTTGTTACTGCGCCTCTCCAGTAGTATGAATAACCACCATACATCCCATCTGAAACTTTATATACCCCTTCATCTGTTGTTGCTATTTGACTAAAGTCTGGTTGTTCTGTTTTTGTATTTAAGCTTGCTATTATATCATTTATTGTTTTTGCTTTTTCTGCAAATTCTACTTTTATTCCACCATTAAAAGTTTTATTAGCATTATGATTTTGATCTTTATTGGTATCAACAAATTCTATTTCTATTGTATATTCATATTCTGTTCTTGCCTCTTGTGTTTTAGTGTCTCTTACTACTTCTATTTGCCCACTACTTCCAGTTAAATCTCCTTCTTTTATAACATTTCCATTATTATCTTTTAATCTATATACTAATTCATTAGCATTCTTTTCACATATATTTGTTACTTCATCATAATTATCGTCTGTACATTTTACAAAAGTATTATCTACAATATCTATATAAATTCTATAAGTAACTTCCTTTACATCTTTTGTTGGTGTTACTATAACTTTAAAATTCTTTGTTATAATATCTTTAGGCATTAAATTATCTTTTAAAAGTTTAGAATCTCCAGCATCATATTGTACCAAAGGAAAATTCCCTGTGCCCAAATTAGTATTTGATCCATTACCACTAATATTCACTCCAACTGCAAAGTAAGCAAAAGATACTCCCATTATCATTATTAAAAGTATTCCCACTACCATTATTAAAGTTTTATTCTTATTATTCATAATATTCTTCCTTTACTCTCACCATTTTAATACAACAAATAAAAATTTTCATTACCTTCGACAAAACTTGCCAAAACTTACTTTGTTGTATTTTTATATTATATATTTCTAGTATACAACAATATTGATAAAAGTTCAACATAATAGTTAAATTTTGTGATTTTAATTAACATTATTTTATAAACAAAAAATAAGGAATAATCCTTATTTATATTTTAAAATCATCCAGAAAGTCTTCCATTGACATAGCTTTAGTTTCTTCTTGTATTTGTTCTATATTTACTTCTTCCTGTATTATTTCTTTATCTTCTTTAATATTTTCTTTAATTGAAACTTTTCTTGCTAAATCAAGTTTATATTTACTAATACTTGAACCAGTAGAAGCTAAATCCATAATAGTAATATCACTATTCTTAAAAATATTAATTTCACTATCTGCTTTTGTTAAAACTAAATCTCTTGCCGAAGTAGCAAAAACATTTAATACTTTATAAGTAACCGTTTTCGTTTTCTTTAAAATTGTACTGCCTTTTTTAGCTCTTGTGTGCCTTTCTAAATCAGTTATTTTAATTCTTTTAGCCGTTTTATTATCTGTAAATAAAGTAATATATTCTTGTTTCTCATTATAAGTAGTTAAACTAACAAGTATATCATCTTTTAAATTTATTCCTTTTACCCCACTAGCTTTCGCTCCCACTATTGGAAGTTCTTCTGATTTAAAGTTTAAGTAATAACCATTTTCACTTACTAAAACAATATTACCTGTATCAATTTCTACATTAACAAGTTCATCATCACTTTTAAGTTTCATTGCTACCATTGGTTTAGCACATCTAGCCACTTCATAATCAACCATTTTAGTTCTCTTAGCCATACCAAGTTTACTAGCAAATACTAAAGTATCTTTTTTATTATAAATAAATGAAGCGATAACTTTTTCATCAGTATTAAGCATAACCACATTATTAACATGTTTTCCTAGTTCTTTCCATTTCATTTCTGGAATTTTATAAACTGGAATAAATAAATAATTACCTAAATTTGTAAATATCATAATAGTATCTAGGGTTGTACATTCATACAAACCTGTTACAAAATCACCTGGTTTTAATGTTGTATCTTCTGTACTAGCTGCATAACTTTTACTACTAACTCTCTTAACATAGCCTTCATTAGTAACAACTACGACTACATTTTCTTTTGGAATCATTTCTTTCATATCAAGTTTTATTTCTTGAATCTTTTCTTCTATTTGTGTTCTTCTAGGAATTTCATATTCTTTTTTAAGTATTTTAAGTTCTTTTTTCATTACATATTTTAAAACCTCTTCATCACTTAAAATAGCTTTTAAACCTTCAATTAATTTTTTTAGTTTTTCCATTTCTTCTTGTAGTTCCACAACATCAGTATTAGTTAAACGATATAATTGTAATTCGACAATTGCTTTAGCTTGTTCTCCTGAAAAATCATATTCTTTAACTAAATTATTTATCGCATCACTCTTATTTTTACTAGCTCTAATTGTTTTAATAACTTGATCTAAAATACTAAGACATTTAATTAAACCTTCAACAATATGCATTCTTTTTTCATATTGCGCTAAATCAAATTTAGTACGTTCTGTAATTACTTCTCTTTGATGAGCTATATAAGCATCAAGTATTTCTAAAATACCCAAAGTTTTAGGAACTCTATTAACAATAGCCACCATATTATAATTATAAGATATTTGTAAATCAGTATTTTTAAATAAATAATTAAGTACTAAATCCCGATTAGCTCCCGCTTTTAAATCAATAACAATACGAAGCCCTTCTCTATCTGATTCATCACGAACTTCAGCCATACCATCTATTTTTTTATCAATTCTAATTGCATCTATTCTATTTACTAATAATGCTTTATTAACATCATAAGGTATTTCTGTAATAACTATTTTTTCTTTTCCTTTTTCTTTTTGAATATCATATTTACATCTAACAATTACTCTACCTTTACCTGTTTTAAAAGCTTCTCTAATGCCATCAATCCCACAAGCAATACCACCAGTTGGAAAGTCAGGTCCTTTTACAATATCTAAAATTGTATCTAAATAACAATTAGGTGAATCAATTCTCTTAATTGTAGCATCTATAATTTCTCCAAGATTATGAGGTGGAATATTGGTTGCATACCCTGCACTAATTCCCATTGTTCCATTAACCAGTAAATTTGGAAACTTAGCTGGAAGAACAGTAGGTTCTAATAATCTATCATCAAAGTTAGGTGCCCATTTAACTGTATTTTTATCTAAGTCCCCTAAAAGTTCATTACTAATTTTTGCTAATCTAGCTTCTGTATAACGATAAGCAGCAGCCCCATCGCCATCCATAGAGCCATTATTTCCTTTCATATCAACTAAAATAGCATTTTGTTTCCACCACTGACTCATACGTACCATAGCATCATACACTGAAGAATCACCATGTGGATGGTATTTACCTAAAACATCTCCAACTGTTGCCGCACACTTAACATACTTTTTATCATAAGTCCAACCAGCTTTATACATAGCAAATAAAATTCTTCTTTGCACTGGTTTTAATCCATCACGTACATCAGGTATAGCTCTATCTTGAATTATTTCTTTAGCATAAGAACCAAATCTTTCGCCCATAATTTCTTCTAAAGCATAATCTTCAATTCTTTTTAGTACATCTTCCATTTATACTCACCTTCCAATATTTTACCATAAAAAAAAGTATAAAGCCACAATCTTTACACTTTTTAGCACTTATAAATTATTTTATTTTAAGAATTCTAAGACTATTTAAAATAGTAAGCAAAGTAAGACCTGTATCGGCAAAAACTGCAGCCCACATACTAGTAAGACCAAATGTTGCTAAACCTAAAATAAATACTTTTATACTTATAGCTAGTAATAAGTTCATATTAACAATTAAATTAGTTTTTTGCGCTATTTTAAATAAATTTATAATATTAGAAAGATCATCATTCATAATTACAATATCACTAGCTTCTATAGCGCTACTTGACCCCACACTCCCCATTGAAATACCTACATTAGAAAATGCTAAACTAGGAGCATCATTAATACCATCTCCTACAAACATAACATGATGCTTTTCTTTTAAATCTTGTAATTTAAGATACTTTTCATTAGGTAATAATTCTGCATAATATTTATCTATATTAACTTTTTCACTAACTAATTTAGCAAAAGATTCATTATCCCCTGTAAGCATAATAGTTTCTATATTTCTTTTTCTTAAAAAATTAATTACATCCTGAGCATTATCTTTAACATTATCTTGAAATATAAAACTAGCTACTAATATATCATTAATCATAACAAATATATTTCCCTCTTCTTTAGTATTACAAAAACTAGAAGAACCTACTTTAAAAGTATCATTTTTAATTTTATAAGTTATTCCTTTACCATCTATCTCTCTAAATTCTTTAACTACTTTTACATCTAATTCATTTTTAAACTCATTTAAAATTAATTTAGCTATCGGATGTGTTGAATATGATTCCCCTAAAGCTACAAGTTCTAGGATATCTTCTCTCTTATATTTTTTATCAAAAACATTTATTTTATCTAAGTGAAAAGAGCCTGATGTCAGTGTTCCTGTTTTATCAAATACAACTGTATCTACATGTAAGACCTCATCTAAATAATTACTACCTTTAACAAGTATTTTATTTTTACTAGCAATTCCTATCCCTGCAAAATAACTAAGAGGAACAGAAATAGCCATTGCACAAGGACAACTTATAACTAAAAATGTTAAAGCTCTATATATTGCATCATTAAAACTTACATCAAAAAATAATGGTAATATAACACTAATTAAAATAGCTATTAATAAAACTATTGGTGTATAAAAACTAGCAATTCTTGAAACTCTTGTTTCTGTTTTAGCTTTATTATTTGTTGCATTAATAGTTAAATCAAGTATTTTATATATGGTACTATCAACATATTTATGGGTAACTTCTATTAAAATTACTTCACCCTTATTAATAGAACCCGATAATACTTTATCTCCTACCTTTATGTTTTGAAGTGCTGCCTCACCCGTTAAACTAGAAGTATCAAGCATAGTATTTCCTTTAGTTACAATCCCATCAACAGGTATTGATTCGCCTTTTCTAACGACAATTATATCTCCAATATTAAGTTCTTCTGATTTAACTTCTTTAATAGTATCATTTACTTTTAAATTAGCTTTCTCTACTTTTAAAGAAAGTAATTCTTCTATCCCTCTTCTACTTTTATTAACAGCTTTTTCTTCTAATATTTTACCTATCACATAAAGCATAATAACCATTAAGCCTTCCATATGTTCTCCTAGAATATAAGCGCCTATTCCTGAAATAGTTATAAGTAAATTTTCATCAATATTATGTGACTTAATTATTTTTTTAAATGCTTTAATCATCGTCTTATATAATAATAACCCATAAGAAACAATAAGAAATATATCACTTAAAATGTCTATTTTAATTAATAAAGACAACCCTAAAGTAATAATAGCTAGTATAAATCTTACAAGTTCATAATCATTCTTTGTATTACTATTTTTTTCTTGATAAACTCTTGTATCAGGTTCTATTTTTTTAATAATTTTAACAACTTCTCTAAATGGTTCATCTAAATCAGATTTAAAGCTTAAAGTTAAAGTATTAAAATTAACAACTACATCTTTAAAGCCTTCACTTTTGCTAATAGTATTTTCTATTTTCTTTGCACAATTAGCACAATCTAAATTCTCCAAATAATACTTATAATTCTTCAACATGTTCACGTCCAATCATAAATAATTTAATCACATGATTATCTTTCAAACTATAATAAACCACTTTACCTTCTTTACGCGATTTAACTAATTTAGCTTGCTTTAAAATTCTAAGCTGATGTGATATAGCCGATTGCGTACTATTAGTTATAAATGCTAAATCACAAACACAGAGTTCACTTAATTTTAAAGCATATATAATCTTTATTCTCGTACTATCTCCAAATATCTTAAATACTTCTGCTATATCAAAAAGAATTTCATCGTTAAGCATTTTATTTTTAACTTTCTTAGCTAAATCTTCATGTAATATACATTCATTCATTTTTATCTTCCTCTCATATGAATATCTATTCATATATTAAATTATATTCGTAGAATAAAAATAAGTCAATATTTTTTATAAAGAAAAAAATCAGTTTTTAACACTGACTTTTATTTTCTACTATTTCTAGCAAGACTCTCTTCAATTTGTTTTTCAATTAATTCTCTAACTTTCTCTTTATCATTATAGTCATAACCAATGAAATTTATTGCCTCAGACAAATCATTTTGTTTAACTATATTAATAACACCATTGTTTATAGTAATATATCGATAATCACCCGCAACATTTAACTCATAAAGAACGTCTAAGGTAGTAGCATTTAAATATAATGCTGAATACCCTTGATATATAGCCCTTTTCATTACTTCTTCCAAAGGCATATATTCCTTCTCTATTTCATCAAGACCTATTTCATTTCCAGAAGCTAATAAAGTTCTTATTTTCTTCATATAATATTTATCATCTTCACATATTAATGCAAAAAAACTTGATTCGTCTAATATTTTATTACAAAATTCTTTTTTCTTTAAATAAATTCTCAATCTTTCGTTATTTAAATTTCCATTTCCAGTTACAACATTTAATAATTCTCTGTCGTTTATTAAGTTTCTAAATTTTAAACCTTCCAGCATTATAAGTTTATCAAATTCTATTAAACCCATACTATACTTTAAAAACAAGCCTAAAACAAATTGAAAAAGTTTTGTTATTTCTTGTATTTTATCATTATCCTTAACTGGATTAAATTTTAAAAGACTGCTATTATAATTATTTAAAATATGTACATATAAACTATTTACTAATGGTTCATTTTCTTTCATTTTCGCTATTCTTGCTAATTCTTTTTTATAGTCTTCAATTTTTTTGTTTAAGCTAATTAATTTTTGTTTAATACTGTCTAGACTTGCCCCAGCATTATAATCATTTTTTATATTATCATATTCTTGATTTAATGCTTCATCATTAGTTTCTAACAAATCTTGCTCTATAGTTTTAAACATTAAATTTATTTCATCTACGAGTTTAAATAAGCTTTCTATTTCTTTATGCATAGTACTTATAACTATATCTTCATTATTAAATCCATGTTCTTGAGCTTCAATAATAGTTTTATTCACGATATGTAATGAAATTAACATCCATAAATTATCAGTACAAGTAGCATACAATTTATATTTAGCTATTTCTTGTTCTACTCTTTTTTGGAAATTAATCTTTTTACTGTATTTATCTCTAATATGACAAAGTTGTTTATAAAAATCTCCAACTCTTAAGTTATAATTAATTGTTTCTTTAACATCATTTTCTTCAATATAATTATCTGTATAAAAACTTGTTAAATATATAATATAAGCATCTTTAACTTTTTCTAAAAACCGATTAAAAATTCTATCTACTTCTTCTTTAGAACTTGCCCAAATAAGCTTATCTTCACTTCTATTAGCCAAAAGCCTAATAGTTTTAACTAAATTCAAAATAATATTAATTAAATCTGAATCTCCAGCAATAGTATTTACATAATAAGAACGCATTTTCTCTTGTATTTCTAATTTATATCTATCTAAATTAAACTTTGTAAAATAATCCCTAGCTGCATTAATATCTTTCATTCTCTCTTCATGATATTCTCTTACTTCTTTACTAGCTTTATCAAACATATCAGGATGATGTTTTAAAGATAGTTTTCTATATGCGGATTTAATTTTTTCATCTGTAATAGGTTCTTGCAAACCTAATATATCTAACGCTTTTTCTTTATTCATATTTGCCATTTAAAACCCCTACCTCGTTCGAATATTTTAGCATAAAAAGAAGTATGTGTCAAATTACTTAAAATCTTTTAGGACTAACTGCATACCATCAAATTCTTTAGTTTTGGAACTTTTCTTCTTTTTAGATTTTAATGGATTTAATTTACCATTTAAAGTAAAAAATAATTGTGTAACAAAATAATTATCTTCTGACTCAACTATAGTTTTTAAAGTTTCATTTAAATAAGCTTTTTTATACAAAAATTCCTTTTGTAAAAATAATTTATCAATGCTATCTAAATAAAACATTTTATTATAATAAAGATGTGCATAGATATCATCAATATCATCTGAAAACGATACCTGCATAAAAAATACATCAAAATTATTATCTGCTAAATTACTATTAGTTTTTAAAGGCTGACGAATATTATCTGGATCCATTATAAAATCTTTTGAACAAGCTTTTAACAAATAATATATTTGATCTAACAAATATAATTCATAAACTTTTTCTAAAAAAACAGAATAATCTTCAATAACAGCTTTAAACATATCCAAATCTATATCACTTGAATATCCCAAAAATCTAATACTTCTAATAGCTGAAAAAAACTCATTTATATCATACTTATCTAAAACTTCATTAGTTATACTTTGATATAATAATACTCTATCAACTCTAGACCAAGAATCAATGGTTAAATGTTCATTCATTAAAGCCTTAGCATTCTTTTTATCATTTAAATATTCCCCAATATTACCTATATTATCCTTTATAGCAGACAACACTTTATGTTCTATATCTATCACGTATATCACCAATTAATTATTGTAAAGGATAATAATAAAACAATCAACAATATTTCTTACTTTTTTTAATTTTATCATTCTAAATTGAAAATAAAAAAACTTAGAAATTAATCTAAGAATTTTAAATCGCTCTATAATCATCTTCCATTGTAAAGATAATATTTTCTTCTATCCATTCCTTACGGGGTTCTACTTTATCTCCCATTAAGACATTAACGCGTTTTTCTGCCAAAGCAGCATCATAAATATTAACACGAATTAAGCTTCTAGTTTCTGGATTCATAGTCGTATCCCATAGCTCTTCAGCATTCATTTCACCAAGACCTTTATTTCTTGAAATATCTGGTTTACCAGTATTCTCTGAAACTATTTTAAATCTTTCATCATCAGAATAAGCATAAAAATGTTTCTTGCCATAATCAATTTTATATAAAGGTGGTTTTGCAATATAAAGTTTACCAGCTTCAATTAAAGGACGCATAAATCTATAAAAGAAAGTCAAAAGAAGAATTTGAATATGTGAACCATCTACATCAGCATCAGTCATAATAATTACTTTATCATAATTAGATTCACTAGCATCAAAGTCTTGTCCTAAACCAGCACCAATTGTATGAATAATAGTATTTATTTCTTCATTTTTTAAGATATCACTAGTATTAGCTTTCTCGGCATTTATAACTTTACCACGAAGTGGAAGAATTGCTTGAAACTTTCGATTTCTTCCACCCTTTGCTGAGCCTCCTGCTGAATCTCCTTCTACCAAGAAAAGTTCATTTAAACTAGGATTTTTACTAGTAGCTGGCGCTAGTTTTCCAGATAGATTTTTTTCTAGTGTTTTTTTGCCTTTACCATTGCGTGCTTCCTCACGTGCTTTTCTTGCCGCCTCACGTGCTAATTTACTTTTACTAGCTTTATCTACAATATTAAGCGCTATTTCTTTATTCTCTTCTAAAAAGAATTTTAAATTTTCATAAGTTATTGCCTCAGTTACACTTCGAGCCTCAGGTGTTCCCAGCTTCCCTTTAGTTTGACCTTCAAATTGTAATAAATTTTCTGGTATTTTTAAATTTATTACAGCACTTAAGCCTTCTCTTACATCAGTACCATCAAAAGTAGCGTCTTTACCTTTTAATATATTATTACTTTTAACATAATCATTAAATGCTTTTGTAATACCCGTTTTAAAGCCAACTTCATGTGACCCACCATCAATAGTTTTAACATTATTTACAAATGAAACAATATTTTCATTATAAGTATCTGTGTATTGCATAGCAACATCTACTTCAATACCACTTTTAGATCCTGCAAAACTAATAACATTATGAAGTGTTTTTTTATCTTCATTAATATATTCTACAAAATTAACTAAACCATTCTCATAATGAAATTTAGATTCTTTATTACTATCTTCATCAATAACTTCTATTGTTACATTAGAGATTAAAAAAGCACTTTCTTGCATTCTCTCAACAATCGTTGTATAAGAAAATTGACAGTTTTTAAATATATCATAATCTGGCCAAAAAGTTACAATAGTCCCTGTTTTATTAGTTGTTCCAATTTTCTTTAAAGGCGACTCTACATGACCACCATCATTAAAACGAATATTATTTATTTCTCCATCACGATAAATAACAACATCCATTTTTTTCGATAAAGCATTAACAACAGAGCCACCTACACCATGAAGACCTCCACTTACTTTATAGTTTCCTTCTTCAAACTTACCACCTGCATGCAAAATAGTATAAATAACCTCTGGTGTACTTTTACCTGATTCATGCATCCCAATTGGAACTCCTCGACCATTATCGGCGATTGTTATACTTCCATCTTTATGGAGAACTATCTTAATATGATTGCCATGCCCATTAATAATTTCATCAATACTATTATCAACAATTTCCCACACTAAATGATGTAAACCTCTTTTATCTGTACTACCAATATACATACCAGGACGTTTACGAACAGCCTCTAAGCCTTCTAATATTTTAATTGATGATGCATCATATTTCTGTGCCATTTTTATTCACCCTATTACTAATTATAACAAAAACAAAAAAGAATGTAAAACATCTTTACTAGAATTTTACATTTCTTCCTTTTTACGAGCTCTAATATTAATCATTATTGATTCTCCTTTTACAGAATCAAAAGCTTTATCTCCTCCAAGCAAATAAACTCCATAAACAATAATCCAATCTGAATTTATTTCTTTTAAAGCTTGAAAAACTTCTAATCTTTCTTCCATAGTTAATTCATACTGATTTATTAATACAGAAAATTTATTTACTCCTTTTTTAAGAAAATCTATAACTAAATCTTTAGAAAATTTAACATCTGGCTTTAACCTAAATAGACCATCTAAAATTAAATTTAATTTTTCCATATCACCATATTCATTCGTAAATAAAGAATCTGCAGTTGGAAAATTAAATGTTGCTATATTTCCACCTTGTAATACTTTCTCTAACGCATAAGAAACATACGGCTTAGAGACATTAAATAAAATTGTAAAATCTGTAACTTTACCCACTAATTCATCTATTAATAATTTATTATATTCACATTCTATATTAAAAAGCCAGTCAAGCATTCTTGGATAGTTTTTACTTTTCAATAAATTTGAAGCCAAAGAATTTTTATGTTCTTCTGTTATTTTTTCATCTTTATTTAATTCATGTAAAAATTGTTTGAACACTGATGATTTACTTATTTTAGTTATATCATCTACCGAATCAATTCTTTTATTTTTACTCATTATTATTTCAAACAAAGCATCTAATTCTGAAGTTTCATATTTTTTTAATACTAAATCAAATATATCTTCCACACTAAGATTCCCTTTTATGCAAACCTCTTTAATTTCTTCTTCAAATAAAGTGCCTCTACAATATCTTAATAACTTTTTGCTATCAGAACACCCCAATAGATAAGATAGTTTTATAACATAATTTTTTCCTAAATCAATTATAAAATCTTCAATTCCTAAACCTGAATAGCTTTCATATAAATTTGCAATAGTTTCTAAAGATTCATTTAGTAGTATCTTTGAATCCGTTATTTTAGAAACCAAATACCTAGAAAACTTTTCTGTATTAAAATCCCACCAAAAAGTTATAGAAGAAAACTCATTTAATGCAAGAATTGCTTTTTCTAAAGGCATAGTTTCAAAATATTTAGAGCCAATCATCATTTGTTCACATAATTCGCAGTCTTTATCTTCAACAACAAAATCATCTATAAAATCAAATATTTTAAATGGTTCATCACAACTATTATCAAATGGTCTATCCAGATATACTTTTAAAAAGCCTACACCATCTTTTATATTACCATTATCTATCGCCTCATTTAACCCCTTTACTCCTTTTAACTTATAAAATAATTTCCAAAACATCTCAATTCCTTCCTTCTATTTTTTTATTCTACATCTCTCAAATCTTGCAAATTGGGCCTTTGCTTCTTCTTCACTTACCCAATAATCTTTATCTCCCGTTAAGAGATATGGGCCATATACTCTTTCAAAATCACTATCCATCCATTTATATGATTCAAAAATATCTTCTCTTTCTTCTTTTGTAAAATCAAACTCACTCATAAACTTAGGAATATATTTAGAGCCCAATTTAATTAAATTTATAGACCAAACCTTTAAGATTTTAAAGTCATGAAATCTATAATAAACAAAATCTAAAATCGTATCAATTCTTTCAATATCAAATAAATATCGTAATTTATCATAATCATTAAGTATATAAGCAATAACTTCATTGATAAAATCTCTATCTCTATTCAATAATTTTACAAGTGCATATTCTAAATATTTATCACTTATACTAGATAAAGTATCTTCTGCGACTTCTACATTTTCTTTCATAAGAGCATCAATAATATCATAATCATTATCAGATTCAAAACTATTAAAAAATAGTTCATTGATAAAATGCCAGTTTTTGTTTTGTAATAAGTTTTTAGAAATTTCATTTTTCATATCCATACTTACTGCAAATTTTAAGATACTAAATGCACATTCATTATATCCTGGCAAATAATCTCCTGTTTTTGCATCAGATTCTTGCCCATTATCAACCTTATTCTGATAAAAATCCACTATTGAAATAAAAGCACTAATTACACTTTCTTTATTCTGATTATCTTTTGTTTGTTCAAAAAGATTCACAAAAACTTCAACAATTACATCAGCCTTTACTCCAACTTCTTTAAGAAACTTCTCAATTTCTTCTAAAGAGTATAAACCGGATAAAGCCATTTTTTTAGCAAGTTCAGAATGACAATACTTTCCATAATGATAATATTTCTCATTTTGCTCAAGTTGCTTAGCATAAGATAGTAAAATATCCAGATTACCAACACTTACAAGTTTTCTAAAAGCATAATCATAATCTATCGCTGCTTTTCTATTTATTAATAAAATCAGCTCATCATCCATGTCAATTCTACTAGTTAAATACGTTTGTAACAAAGGCATACCTTCTAAATTTAATAAATTACCATTATTACTTAAAAAAACATCACATCTAAAAAAATAATAAAAATCTTTATCTGGTTTTGACTGCATAAATCTAGAATTAATAACAAGTTCTTCCAATTCTTCTAGTGGAATTTTTTTTCTTGCTACATCTAAAATACCAAAAACACATTCTTTATTATTAGTTTTAGCATCATATTCCTGATCTAAGTACCAAATAACAAATTCTTTTAAATCTTCTACACTTAATTTATTTAAAATTCTAATATCTAAATAATCATCTATCCATTTAAGATTACCAATTTTCATTAATATTTTCAAAATCATTTTAACCACCCATAAATACTATAACAAACAATTAAGACAATAACAATATTATCTTGCTATATTTTAAACTTTAATATATAATTAATACGAGGTTGATAAAAATGAAAGATACAACAAAAACAATTATCATAGGAGTTACAATAACATTATTAGTCCTAATTCTAACAATATTTATCCTTTATAAAGCAGATTCAAAAAAAATAAAAGATGAAAACACAACTAATAAGAATAGCTATAATAACACTAGACCAACTGATAAAAACAATAATAATTCTAATAATGAAAATAATTCACCATCGAATAATACAGAGGTAAATACCACAATTAAAGATGATGAAAAAAATGATAAAATAATATTATATATGTTTCATAGTAGTACTTGTTCTCATTGCATAAAAGCTATCGAAACCATGAAAAATGAAAGAAATACTACATTTAAAAATGTTGAAATTAGAACCTTTATGGTAAATAAAAATCAAGTTAATAGTGAGCTATACCAAAAAGTAACAGCTAAATTACAAGTCAATACCAAATATGTTCCTTATTTTGTAATTGGTGAATACAACAGAGTTGGCTTTGATACTGAAATATTATTAAAAGAATATAAAAAAGCTTTAAATAATAAAAACTATAGAGACATTGTATCAGAAGTTATTAAAGAAAATAAAGATTTAAAACCAGTTTATGAAACAATTTAAAATAGCTAATAAAATAGCTATTTTCTTTTGTTATCAGTTATTAATTCCATTGGAATAGTAAGTTGTTTTATTCTTTCCATAATTCTTCTAGATTTTACTTTATCAACACCAGACTTAGATAAAGATAAATGATATTCTAGTTCATCTAAGCTTAAGTTTGAAGTAAAAAAAGTAGTTAAATGATTATTCATTCGCGCTTGTAAAATAGTTCCTAATACTTCATCTCTTCCCCAATCACTTACATTTTCTGCTCCTATATCATCTAGTAAAAGAATTGGAACATTTGTGTATCTATCCATTTTCTCATGATAAGAATCCCAATCTTCTTTTAATTCTTTTAAAACAGTTGGAAAATATAAAGCAATATAATCTACTCTTTTTTTAGCTTTAAGTTCATTTAATAAAGCATAAATAAGATAAGTTTTACCGCTTCCAAAAACACCATGTAAATATAGTCCTTTAGAATCATTTATACCATCATAATTATCATAAAAATCTTTTAACCATTTAATTAGTTTTACTCTTCTTTTATCAGCTAAATCAATATCTTTAAAACTAGCATTTAAAAGCTCTTTACTAGCTGTATTACGTGCATTTAAGAGTTTATCATTTTCTTGTTTTTTCCTACAAGGAACATAAGAGAGTTCTATAATATTCCCTACTACTTTAGGATATAAATAATGTCCATAAACTTTATTTTTACATTCATATAGCCCATTACAATTCTTACAATTTTTAAGTTCACAAACACTATCCATTAAAATCGAACTATTCTGACTTCCTATTTTTTCATTGATTTTTAATTTTTTTACTAGAGTTTTAAAATCTTCATCTTGCATATTTTCTTTATAATCTTTTAATAATTCACTATTATTACTTTTATCTATTTTTATAGCTTCCATATAATCACCTAAAATCTTTTAATAATTCTTCCAACTCTTTTTGTTCATCATCACTAACATTTTCTTTTTCTAAAGTTTGATCAAACCATACTGGAGTTGGTGTTACTTGTACTTTCTTTGTTGGAGCAACTTTTTCATTCTTCTTAACCATTTTCTTATGTTCTTTCTCGGCAAATTCCATCGCTTCTCTAGCTGTTTTAATACCTGCTCTCTTCCATTGTCCAGCAATAGTCTCTACATAGCTTGTCGAAAGCTTATTATTATTTTTCTTCAAAACATAATCTATTAAAACATTAACTACTGCGGGATTAAACTCTAAATCTATAAGTAACATTTCAAGTATTTTTAAATCTCTTGGAGCAGGTTTAACACCTTTATACTTACTCTTCAAGAAATCATACGGACTAGTATTTTCAAATACCCCAATAATTCTTCCTTTTTTAGAATTATCACCCATTGGTGTTTTTAAATATTCTGGTTGAGTTCTATAAACAAGTGTAGGCAAAGTTCCATTATTAAATTGATAATATTTTCGAGCATTTTTCCTTAAGGCTTCTTTATCTATTGAACCTTTTTCATTTATACTAGATCTAATTAATTCTGTAATCTTTAGCGTATCTAAATCATATATAAAACTTAAATTAATAATTAACTCTCTCATCTTTTTATTAAATGCTTTTTCATTTAACAAACCTTTTGGTATAGAAGAAATAATCAAATCAAAATCAATATTAGATTCTATATTAAGAGGTAAAACTTCTCTTTCTCGCGCTTCCACTATTGGCGCATTAGTTGATTCAAAAGTTTCATTTAAAGTTTTAGTAATATCCTCATAATCTCTAATATCAATACTCACTTTTTTATAGATATTTTTTAAATAATGATATTCCTCTTCTCCAATATTATTATATAAAACAATATTAAGAATTGGATTATTAAAAAATTCAGCAGCACTTAATGGTGAATATAATTCATAAACATAAGAGTTTATTTCCCCTTCTTTAAAATAAGTTTTAATAAGACCAACTGCTTCTAAAGATTCTCTAGCATGTTTAATCACATCTAAATCACATTTTAAGATACTCATAAGATGATGATGCGTAAAATCTTTACTAATAAATTCTAATCTATCCAAATCACTCCATAAAGTAAGATATAAAGAAACTGCTCCAAACCCAATAATAGGTTCATATAAATGAATTAAATTACGTTTATCAACTTCTGTTAAAATAGTTTTATTAACTACAATATATTGATCAGCTGGTAATAATGTAACGAGTTTCATATTATACCTCCTCTACTTCTAATTTAGACCTATAAGACTTACATATATTATAAAATATAAGTACTAAAAAAGAAAGCTTTTTAAAAACTTTCTAATTTTTCTTACTATATTTACTCATTTCTGCCATTACAGTTCTTATTAAATCAGCAGCAATTTCTTTATCTCTTGCATCCTGTATTTTAATAGGAATTATATTCTCATTTTCTTCCTTACAGATAACACATGATAAAGTAATTCCTTTAGTCATATTCACTTTTAAATCTGTATAAACTACATAATCTTTATCTGTTTCATCATTATGAAATATAGCTAAAGCTTCATAAGCTTTATTATCTACCATAACCTGTTTGCGTTCCATTATTTAACCTATTACTTTCATAATGAACATAAACTTCTGCTATACGTTCTTTAAATACATTATATGTTCCAATAATAGTAAATTCATCCTCAGTAACTACAACAAATTCATCAATAAGATTTGCTGGAATAACATACACATTAGTACCGTCTTCTGCTATATAAGCCAACAATGCTTGTTTATTGATTTCTTCATTTTCACAATATAATTTAAATCCTGCTGGTAAAGAATATACATTTGGAACTTCATAATTTTCTAAAACTAATTTACTATTATTAGAATTATCATCGCTTAATGCAGTTGCTTTCATTTCTCCTGCTTCGTCTAAAAAGTTAGCATAATCCTTTTTAACACCAATTATTTCTTTTGGATAACCAGTAGTAGATTCAAAATTAATAATATTATCAGGTTCTAACTCTCTATTTTTAACAACATTTAAAGTTGGACTTTCACTATCTCCAATATAAACAAAATCATAACTATCTGGTAGTGAATACTTACCATTAATCTCATCAAATGTTCTATCTACAAATGGATAAGTAATACTAATAATACCATCTCTATCTAAAGGTATAGTCTCAGAAAAAGCAAGTAAATCATCAGGATTTACATCCTCTTTGCCAAAACCTTTAATAAAACTAGCTATATTCCCTCTAAAAGAATACCCAACAATACCTAATCCTATCGCAGCAGTTAAAGCAAGACCACCAAATATTTTCTTAACTTTAGAGCCCTTTTTTTTAGGTTTACTATTATTACTATTATTATTTAATAAATCTGCATAATTACTCATATAAATCCCCTCCAATAAATAATTGTTGCTTATTATACCATTATCCTTATAAAATGTCAAATTATCATTTATTTTGAAGTTCCTTTAAAAGATCAATTTTATCCAAGTTTTCATAAGATAAATTATCCTTACCAAAATGAGAATACAACGTTGTATCTTGATATTTTAAATGTTTTAAATCTAATTCTTTAATAATATTAGATGGTTTAAAATTAAATACTTTCTTAACTATTTTCAATAATTCTTCATCCGAATATTTACCTGTATTAAAAGAATCAAGTTCTATCATTAATGGTTCTGAAACGCCAATAGCATAACTAACACTTATTAAACATTTATTTGCTAAACCACTTGCTACTACATTTTTAGCAACATACCTTGCATAATAAGCGGCACTTCTATCTACTTTGGTATAATCTTTACCACTAAAAGCTCCTCCGCCATGTGGGATTATACCTCCATAAGTATCTACACATATTTTGCGCCCCGTAAGGCCACTATCTCCAACTGGACCTCCTATTACAAATCTTCCTGTTGGATTAATTAATATTTCTGTTTCTTTATCCATCAAATCATCACTAATAACATATTTTATAACTTTATGTATAATCTCATTTCTTAAATTTTCTAAATCAATATTATCATCGTGTTGAGCTGAAACAACTATTGTTTTTATCTTAAAACTACCGTTACCATTTTCTAAAGTAACTTGTACTTTACCATCAGGTCTAAGGCCACTTATTTCTTTAGTTTTTCGCACACTTTCTAACCTTTTTACTAAAAAACAAGCTAGATTATGAACTAAAGGTATATAATTATCTGTTTCATTTGTAGCATAGCCATACATAATCCCTTGATCCCCTGCACCTGTATCTTCTTTATCTACTCCAAGTGCAATATCAGAAGATTGCTTATTTAAATCTGTTATTATTTTAATAGTATTACCATTAAAACCTAATTCATCATTATCATAGCCAATATCACAAATAATTTTTCTAGCAATATCTTCTACATCAATTTTTGCTTTACTAGTTATTTCGCCCATAATTAATACTTGATTTTTACTAGCAACAACTTCACAAGCTACTCTTGAATTTTCATCTTCCTTTAAATAGGCATCTAGTATGGCGTCAGCAATCAAATCACACATTTTATCAGGGTGTCCACTCGTTACTGCTTCTGTTGTAAATAATTTTTTCATTTTCATTCCTCCTCTTTTTACCTTAAAAGAAAAAAACACTTAAAGATAATCTCTCTAAATGTTTATGACTATCCTCATCTTTCGGTTTTACCGTAGGATTTAGCACCTAACTTAAATAGGTTGCTGGACTTCTTCGGGCCTATTCCCTCCATCACTCTTAATAAGGTAAATATTAAAAATTATTTATAATAAAATTATATAGTATGGAATTCAAATTGTAAATACATAAATCTAAATTAAATATGAAAAGACACTACATTTACAAATTAAAACTTAATAGTTTCTTCAATATATTTTTTTAATTCTTTTACAGGCATTGTAATTTGTTCCATTGTATCTCTAAGTCTTATCGTAACTGTATCATTATTAATAGTTTCATCATCTATAGTAATACAAAGTGGTGTTCCAACTGCATCGCTTCTTCTATATCTTTTACCAATAGAACCCGTTGTATCCATAGAACACATAAAATCTTTACACAAAGTAGCATATATATCATTAGCCCTCTCTCCATGTACTTTTTTAATTAAAGGTAAAATAGTTACTTTTATTGGTGCTAAAGCTGGATGAATTTTTAAAACTTCTCTTGAATCTCCATTTTCTAATTCTTCAACTGTATAAGCATCAGTTAGTACTGCATATAAAAGTCTATCTAATCCCACACTAGGTTCAATAACATATGGTAAATATTTTTCATTAGTATCAGGATCTAAATATCTAAGATCAGTTTTAGAGTGTCCTGTATGTACACCCAAATCATAATCAGTACGATCTGCAACACCCCAAAGTTCTCCCCAACCCATTGGGAATAAATATTCTATGTCAGTCGTAGCTTTACTATAAAAAGATAATTCTTCTTTCGCATGATCACGATATCTTAAGTTTTCTTTTTTTAAGCCTAAACTTTTTAAGAAATCCAAGCAATAATTTTTCCAGTACCCAAACCATTCTAAATCCTCTCCTGGTTTACAAAAGAATTCTAATTCCATTTGTTCAAATTCTCTAGTTCTAAAAATAAAGTTTCCTGGTGTAATTTCATTTCTAAAGCTTTTACCAGTTTGACAAATACCAAAAGGTACTTTAAGTCTCATACTTCTTTGAACATTTAAGAAATTAACAAATATTCCTTGTGCTGTTTCTCCCCTTAAATATACTTTAGATTTAGAATCTTCTGTAACTCCCATAGAAGTCTCAAAAAGCAAATTAAATTTACGGATTGAAGTAAAATCTTGTTTTCCACATTTAGGACATTTAATCTCATTAGTAATAATATAATTTTCTAATTTTTCATTACTCCATCCATCACCAGTTTCAGTGCCATTTGTAAATTCTTCAATTAATTTATCTGCCCTATGTCTTGCTTTACATGCTTTACAATCAATTAATGGATCATTAAAATTAGTTACATGTCCACTAGCTACCCATACCTCAGGATTCATTAAAATAGCACTATCAAGTCCATAATTATAAGGATTTTCTTGCATAAACTTTTTCCACCAAGCTCGTCTAATATTTTCTTTTAACTCTCTTCCGAGAGGTCCATAATCCCAAGTATTAGCAAGTCCTCCATAAATCTCACTTCCTTGAAATATAAAACCATATTGTTTACAATAATTCACTATTGTATCTTGTGTTACTTTTTCCATTTTTTTCTCCTCCTAAATAAAAAACTCTAAAAGAAATAAATAGGGACGAATTAAAATCCGCGGTTCCACCCTACTTATTTCTTCTAGAGAAATCACCTTTATTTTTTATATAGCTCCAGATTTGCCAAGTCCTTCATCGCTTGTATGTCTAAATTATATAACATATTATCATTATATGCAAGAATTATTTTTAAATTATAATTTTTTTAAAATTTATTGTAAACAGACACTACCTTATCTAGCAACATTAATACTAGACTTTAATTGTTCTAAAATATTTAGCATTTCTTGAATCAAATTTTTAACTTCCAAATCAATACTCTCAGCCTCAAGCAAATAATTAAAATCTTGTTGTAAATAATGTAATATTTCATCTTCACTAAGTACTAATCTTGCTAGCAATTCTAATATAGATAATAACACCAAAGCAAAGTGATTATTGTTATCTTTAATATCAGATCCATATTTTTCTATAAAATCGACAAATTCTCTACCTTCTAATATAAGAACCGATTTATCAACAAATATTAAATCTGGATTAAAATCATTCTTATAACTCTTAGATTCAATTCTTATAGTATCTATATCTTTAGTTTGTAAAAAATCTTCTTCACTTAGGTAATTCATATATATTAAGTTATATTTATAAAATATCAAATCTCTTTTTATATCCTCATAAGCTTCATTATTAATTAAATAGCGTAAAAATGAAAAGATAATTTGATTTAAATCATACCGTAAATAACTTGCATAATCATAAGCATCACTACCAAATAAAGTGTTAAAAATGTTAAATAATCTTTGATAAATAGAATTAGTAAGATAACCTAGAGATATAGAGGTTTCACTTTTATTACAAAATTTACTAACTTGCTTTCTAAAAGATATAATTTCTTCATTTGTTAAAGACCCTAAAAGATTTTTTTCTTTTGAAACTAAATCGTTCACAGTTTTAAACATGTCTTCATATTCAAAGCTAGCGTTTAATCCACTTGCTTCTAGTTTAGCTAAAGCTATAAAACCCATTTCTATTTTTTCTTCAATACTTATCAATTCACTTAACTTCATATTTTATCCCCCAAGCACAACTATAATAACATAAAAGAAAAAAGAAAGCTACAAACTTTCTAAATTATCTTCCTCTATTGTCTAAATTTTCACTTACTAAAGCTAATCTTGCATCAATTAAAGTAATATCATTATTTAAAGTAGTAAGCTTAAACATTTCTTCAACATTATTATTTTTACTAACAACATTATTTTGATAAGCTATTAATTCTAATAAAACACTCTTTCTAGATTGTAAATATTCCATATATTCATGACTAAATCTTCTATCTTTTACCATGTAAGAAAAATTACTAAATAATGAATCAATGCTACTAGTACAAGCTGATACATTCCTAAAATTATTTAATATCAAAGTTGCAGTATTTCCATTAGGCGCTAGCTCTTTATCTATTAAAAAGCTCAACCTAAAATCAATTCCTAAACATTCTACTAAAATATCAAAAAATCTATTAGCCAACTCTTCATCTAATTCTCTAGTCTCCCAAGCTAGCTCTACTAAATTTTTAAAACAATCTTTAATTGTAATTCCATTTTCTATATCATCAGTTTGATACATATAATTCACCTTCCCTATTACTAAATTATAACATAAAATAAAAAAGAAAGCTACTATACTCTCTTAACTTACAATGATTTATTAAATTTTTCTTCAACTGCTTTTAGCTTAGCTTCAACAAAAGAAGGATCATTTATTATCATTACTTCTTCACTAGTTAAAGGTTGGACTTTTATAATTTGTCCAAATTCTAAAGATTTTTCTTCTGATAAAGAAGAACTAATATCACTATATTCTCTAGCAAATAGTTTATTATTTTGAAATATACTCGCATAAATAACTAAATCGTGAGCTTCACTTAAAATTCCATCACCAGAATAAGTAATGTCTTCTTCATTAATATCTTTTCCTTCAACACCTAATTTAACAATTCTATAAATATTTTTCTCTAATAAATCTTTTCCTTTAAAATGTTTACAAAGCATTCCTTCTTGATAAATCTTCATGATCACCAACTCCTTATCCAAATACACTTACTTTTCATACTTAAATAATATCATAAAATAAAAAAGAAAGCTACTATTATTCACTTTCTTCTGTTTCTGGAATATCTTCTAAAACATCAAGAACAACTTCTTTTTCTGTAGCTTCTTCTACTTCTTCATCAAATACATTATTGTTCTCTATTTCTTCTGTTATTTCTTCTTCTTCTAAAAATTTATCTTCTAAGAATTCAGAGGCATCATCATCCATAAATTCTTTTTCAAGGTATAAATCAATATCACTATATTCACGAGCACCTGTTCCTGCTGGAATAAGTTTACCAATAATAACATTTTCTTTTAAACCTCTTAAGTAGTCTACTTTACCTTTAATTGCTGCATCTGTTAAAACTCTTGTAGTTTCTTGGAATGAAGCAGCTGATAAGTAACTATCTGTCTCTAAAGAAGATTTAGTAATACCAAGCATAATTGGTCTACCAGTCGCTGGTACGCCACCACGAAGAATTACTGGTTTATTACCTTCTGTAAAGTCATGTAATGAAACAGATAAACCTTCTACAAATTCTGTATCTCCAGCATCAACAATTCTAACTTTATTAATCATACGTTTAACAATAATTTCAACGTGTTTATCATTAATATCAACACCTTGTAATTTATAAACTGCTTGAATTTCTTTTAAGATATATTCTTCTGCTGTAAGAGGATCAGTAACTGCAAGTAATTCTTTTGGTGCAATAGAACCTTCAGTAAGCTTTTGTCCTGCAACAACCATATCTCCTTCTTCAACACGTAATTTAGTATTGTAATTAGTGATATGTTCACGAACACCCGCTTCATTTTCTACCACAACTTTATGTTTACCACCTTGGTCTTCGATATGAATTACTTTACCATTAATCTCTGATACTGTTGCTTTAAATTTAGGAGTACGTGCTTCAAATAATTCTTCAACACGAGGAAGACCTTGAGTAATATCGTCTCCACCAGCAACACCACCAGTATGGAATGTACGCATTGTAAGCTGAGTACCTGGTTCACCAATTGATTGGGCTGCCATAATACCAACAGCTTCTCCTGTTTCAACTAAGTTACCAGTAGCAAGGTTACGTCCATAACATTTTTGACATACACCATTTTTAGTTTTACAAGTTAGAACACTTCTAATTTCTACTTTCTTAACTCCAGCTTTAACAATTTTAGCTGCAATATTTTCATTGATCATTTCATCTTTATCAACGATTACTTCTTTTGTATTAGGGTCTAACACTTTTTTAGCAGTATATCTACCTAAAATACGCTCTTGTAAAGATTCAATAACTGCACCATCTTTATCATTTAATAAATCATAAACTTCAACACCAGTTATAGTTCCACAATCAAATTCTTTAACAATTATATCTTGAGCAACATCAACTAAACGACGAGTTAAGTAACCTGAATCGGCTGTACGTAAAGCTGTATCGGCAGAACCTTTTCTAGAGCCATGAGTTGATAAGAAGAATTCTGATACATCTAGTCCTTCAATAAAACATGAAGTGATTGGAATTTCAACTGTTGAACCATCTGGTTTAGCCATAAGCCCACGCATACCAGCAAGTTGTGTAAAGTTTGAAATCGAACCACGAGCACTAGAGTTCATCATCATAAATATTGGATTATCAAAATCTCCCGCAGATATTTCTTGTAACTCTTTTTTTACTTCGTCATTAGCTTCTGTCCAAATACCAATTACACTATTATAACGTTCTTCATCAGTTATTAAACCACGTTTAAATTGTTTATTAACTTTTTCAACTCTTTCTTTAGCTTTTTGAATAATTTCAGGTTTCTTTTTACTTCTTACAACATCACTAATAGATACAGTGATACCTGCAACAGTAGAATATTTAAAACCTAAATCTTTCAATTTATCAAGCATAATAGAAGTCTCAGTTGTTTTATACCTTTTAAATACTTGAGCGATTAACCATTCTAAAGTTTTTTTAACAAAAGGTTTTTGAAGTTCTAATTCACTAATAAACTTCGGAATATCTTCACCCATTGGAATAAAATACTTATTAGGTGTAATACCTTCAATATTATCTTTAGTTCCTTCATTTACATAAGGGAATGAATCAGGTAATATTTCATTAAAGATTAATTTTCCAACAGTTGTAACTAAATATTTATCTTGTTGTTCTTCTGTAAATAATTTATATTTAAATGATTTAACTGGAATAGCAATTCTTGTATGAAGAGTAATTTCTCTTCTCTCATAAGCCATTAAAGCTTCATTACTATTTTTATATACTTTACCTTCGTTTTCTTCACCATTCTTTTCAATAGTTAAGTAACAATTACCTAAAACCATATCTTGAGAAGGAGTAACGATTGGTTTACCATCTTTTGGATTTAAGATATTGCTAGCAGATAACATTAATATTCTAGCTTCTGCTTTAGCTTCTTCTGAAAGTGGTATATGAACGGCCATTTGGTCACCATCGAAGTCAGCATTAAATCCTGTACAAACAAGGGGGTGTAATCTAATAGCTTTTCCCCCAACAAGTTTTGGTTCAAATGCTTGAATACCAAGTCTATGAAGAGTTGGTGCACGGTTTAATAATACTGGATGTTCTGTAATAACATCTTCAACAATATCCCAAACACATTCATCTCTTTGGTCAATTAACTTTTTAGCACCTTTTATATTATGAGCTAAACCTCTTTCAACCAATCCATGAATAACATGTGGTTTAAATAATTCAATAGCCATTTCTTTAGGTATACCACATTGATACATTTTAAGATTTGGTCCAACAACGATAACTGAACGACCTGAATAATCAACACGTTTACCAAGTAAGTTTTGACGGAAACGACCTTGTTTACCCTTTAACATACTAGATAAAGATTTAAGAGGTCTATTACCAGCTGCTGTAATACTTCTACCACGTCTTCCATTATCAAATAATGAATCCACAGCTTCTTGAAGCATACGTTTTTCATTTTGAACGATAATAGTAGGAGCTCCAAGTTCCAATAATTTTCTTAAACGATTATTACGATTAATAATACGACGATATAAATCATTTAAGTCACTAGTAGCAAATCTACCACCATCAAGTTGAATCATTGGACGAAGTTCTGGAGGAAGAACTGGAAGTACATCAAGTACCATCCATTCTGGTCTATTTCCAGATTCTTGGAAAGCTACTAAACAATCAAGTCTTTTAACAAGACGAATACGCTTTTGTCCAGTTGCCGTTTCAAGTTCTTTACGTAAATCATCAACTTCTTTATCAATATCCACACTTGCAAGAAGTTCTTTAATAGCTTCTGCACCCATACCAACTTTAAAAGTATCACCGTACTTTTCTTGATAAGCACGATATTCTTTATCTGATAAAGTTTGTTTTCTTTCTAAAGGTGCATTTCCTGGTTCAATAACAACATAACTAACAAAGTATAGTACTTCTTCTAAATCTCTAGGACTCATATCAAGTACAAGACCCATTTTAGAAGGAACACCTTTAAAGAACCAAATATGAGAGCAAGGAGCAGCAAGTTCAATGTGCCCCATTCTCTCACGACGAACACGTGATTTAGTTACTTCAACACCACATCTATCGCATACTACATTTTTATAACGAAGTCTCTTATATTTACCACAAGAACATTCATAATCCTTAGTTGGTCCAAATATTTTTTCACAATATAATCCACCACGTTCTGGTTTTAATGTACGATAATTAATAGTCTCTGGTTTTTCAACTTCTCCATAAGACCAAGAACGTATCTTTTCTGGAGAGGCAATTCCTATTTTAATACCTTTAAAATTATTAACATCTATCACTGTTACACCTCTTCCCCATTATCTTCATCGCTTTCCAAACTAGCAAGTTCATCTTCGTCTGGTTCTATCTCTTCATCATCCTCAAAATCTTCATCCTCTTCTTCTTCATAATCTTCAAGAGGCATATCTTCTGAAGCTTCTTTTGTTTCAATTTCTCCATCACGAATACTTGCTTCGGCATCTATTTCTTTAATATCTAAAATTTCTTCTTGTTCTTCTTCCTCTTCAAGCTCTTTAAATTCATGTGTATTATCTTCATTATCAATAATTTGCATATCAAGGCCTAAAGCTTGGAATTCTTTAATTAATACTCTAAATGATTCTGGAACACCAGCTTGGTTAACAGTTTTACCTTTAACTAATGCTTCATAAACTTTTACACGTCCAATAATATCGTCAGCTTTAACTGTTAAAATTTCTTGTAATACATGAGCAGCACCATAAGCATATAATGCCCAAACTTCCATTTCACCAAAACGTTGTCCACCAAATTGTGCTTTACCACCTAAAGGTTGTTGTGTAACTAAACTATAAGGTCCAGTTGCACGAGCATGTAACTTATCATCAACCATGTGATGTAGTTTTAACATATACATAACACCAACTGATACTCTATGATCAAAAGCCTCTCCAGTACGTCCATTATATAATACTGTTTTACCATCAGGTTCCATACCAGCTGAAGCCATTTCTTCTTGAATATCTTCCCAAGTCGCACTATCAAATACTGGAGTCGCATATTTAACACCTTGAAGTTTTCCAGCCATACCTAAGTGTAACTCTAAGATTTGTCCGATGTTCATACGAGATGGAACACCAAGTGGATTAAGCATAACATCTACTGGTTTACCATTTGGTAAATATGGCATATCTTCTTCTGGTAAAACAAGTGAAATAACACCTTTATTACCATAACGTCCAGACATTTTATCTCCAACTTGAATCTTACGTTTTTGAATAATATAAACACGAATTATTTTTGATACTCCCGCAGGAAGTTCATCACTATTTTCTTTTGTATAAATTTTAACATCATGAACTATACCAGCAGCACCATGTTCTACTCTAAGAGAAGTATCTCTAACTTCACGAGTTTTCTCACCAAATATTGCATGTAATAATTTTTCTTCACTAGTAAGTTCTTGCATACCTTTAGGTGTAACTTTACCAACTAGGATGTCGCCTTCTTTAACTTCTGTACCAATTCTAACAATACCATTAGAATCTAAGTTTTTACGAGCTTCTTCTCCGACATTTGGAATATCTCTTGTAATTTCTTCAGGTCCAAGTTTTGTATCACGACAATCTATATCATAGTGATCAATATGTAAACTTGTATAAACATCATCTTTAACTAAGTTTTCATTTAATATTACAGCATCTTCATAGTTATAACCATTAAATGTCATGAAAGCTACTGTCATATTTTTACCTAAAGCAAGTTCTCCTGATTCCGTAGATGGTCCATCTGCGATTACTTCCCCGCGATGTACTTTTTCACCTTTCTTAACTAAAGGATGATGGTTTAAAGCTGTTGAAGCATTTGTTCTTTCAAAATCTGCTAAATAATAAGTATCTTTACCCTTAGCATTTTTAACAATAATTTTCTTACCATCTGCATATTCAACTACACCATCAGCTTTACAAACAACAGTTGACCCAGAATCTCTAGCTGCAATATGTTCTACACCTGTACCAACTATTGGCGATTCACTAGTAATAAGAGGTACTGCTTGACGTTGCATGTTTGAACCCATTAGTGTACGATTGGCATCACTATATTCAAGGAAAGGAATACAGCTTGTTGTAATTGAAACGATTTGACTAGGAGCTACGTCAACAAAATTAACTACTTCTCTTTTAGCCATAACGTTATCGCCATTTAAACGACATAAAATTTCATCATTAACAATTTTATTATTTTTATCTAAATCAACAGTAGCTTGACTAATATAATAATCATGTTCTTCATCAGCAGTCATATAAACTATTTCATCAGTTACAACCCCATCTACTACTTTACGATAAGGAGTCATAATAAATCCATATTCATTAATTTTAGCATAACCAGCTAAAGATGTAATAAGACCGATATTTTGACCTTCTGGTGATTCAATAGGACAAATACGACCATAGTGTGAAGCATTAACGTCACGAACATCCATACCAGCTCTATCTCTTGATAAACCTCCAGGTCCTAAAGAAGATAAACGTCTTTTATCTGTAAGTTCTGCAATCGGATTAATTTGATCCATGAATTTTGATAATTGTGAACTACCAAAGAATTCTTTTAACGCTGCTGTTACAGGTCTAATATTAATTAATGTTTTAGGCGTAACTGAATCTAACTCTTGAGTAGTCATTCTCTCACGAATAACTCTTTCCATACGAGACATACCAGTTCTAAATATATTTTGAATTAATTCTCCAACTTGGCGAACACGTCTATTACCTAAGTTATCAATTTCATCAGTATTTCCGATATTATCATGTAAATTTAAATAATAAGATATTGAAGCATAAATATCTGGAATAGTAAGACGTCTAACATCTGTAGATGGATCATTACCAATAATTTTAACAACTTGTTCTGGATTTTCTTTACCATATACAAGTACTTCTTGAATCATATTATATTCATCAAGTTCTTCATTTGTAATAGTTTTCTTTAAATTATAACCATTAGCAAATATTGGTTTTAAAGTTTCTAATATTTCTTTAGTAACTACTGTGCCTTTACTAGCTACAACAGTTTTACCATCTTTAATATCTTCTGCTAAAGTACAACCAAGTAAACGATCAACAACATTTAATTTTTTATTAAATTTATAACGTCCAACTTTAGCTAAATCATAACGGAATCTATCAAAGAATCTAGTTACTAATTGGTTCTTACTACTATCTAAAGTAGCAGGTTCACCAGGTCTAAGCTTTTCATAAATTTCAATTAAAGCTTCATCAGTATTTCTTGTACTATCTTTTTCAATAGTATTAGTTAAATAATCATTCTCTCCAAATACTGAAGTAATATCTTCATCATTAGAAAGACCTAAAGCACGTAAGAAAGTAGTAACAGGAACTTTTCTTGTTCTATCAATTCTAACATACATAATATTACGAGCATCAAGCTCATACTCTAACCATGTACCTTTATTAGGAATTACTTCACCAGAAATAATTCTACGTCCATTTTTATCTATTTCACGTTTAAAATAAATAGATGGACTACGTACTAATTGTGATACAATAACACGTTCTGCTCCATTAATAATAAATGTTCCAGAATCAGTCATTAAAGGCATATCACCAAGGAATATTTCTTGTTCTTTAACTTCACCAGTTTCGTGAATAAATACTCTTGCTTGAACCTTTAATGGCGCTGCATAGTTTACCATACGTTCCTTAGCTTCTTTAATCGAATATCTAGGCGTATCAAAAGAATATTCACCAAATTCTAGTGAAATATTACCAGTAAATGACTCTACTGGAAACAAATCATCAAATACTTCTTTGATACCAGTTTCTAAAAACTCCTGATATGATTTTTTTTGAATCTCAAGTAAATCTTGCAACTCCATAGTGTTACGACTCGTAGAGAAAGTTCTTCTCTCTCTATGGTCTCCAAATTTTTCAACTTTATAAGCCACGATTTCACCCCAATATCTAAATTTTTAGTGCTTAATTTCTAGAAAAAAACAAATACGTCACCAATTTAAAATTGTAGCAGCAAAAAACTATCATGTCAATGCTTTTTAGCAACAATTATAAAAAAACCTTTGCTTTTTTCTACTATATCTATTTTATAAAGAGAACTAATCTCATTTATAACACTTTTAGCCCCTTGATCTTTTCTTATAACAAACCAGAGTTCACTAGTATCACTCATATAATCACTAGCACCTCGGATAATCTCAAGTACAACGCTTTTACCAGCTCTAATCGGAGGATTACTAATTATCAAATCGTAAACCCCACTAACATTTTTATAACAATCACTTTCAATAAAATCAACATTTACTTTATTTAATTTTGCATTTTCGTCTGCAAGTTTAAGTGCTCTTCTGTTAACATCAATTCCCATACCTTTAACATTTAATATTTTAGATAATAATATACTAATAAAACCATACCCACATCCAACATCTAAAAAATTAGAAATACTTTTATCCTTATTATATTTTAAATATGTATCTACAAGTAACCTACTACCATAATCAATTTTATCTTTTGAAAACACTCCATTATCACTAATAAAAGAAAGCGAAATAGAATCATAGTTATATTTTATGACTCTTCTTTCGCTTCTTATATTATCATTATTAGTAAAGTATTGATTCAAATAGCTCGCACCCTTTTTTAAAGTTACTTCTAGTATATCAAAAATACCAAATTAGTCAAGTAAAATAAAAGAAAAAGAAGCTTTTTTCAACTTCTTAATATTATAGTTATTGAACTATATAAGGATTATCTATTGTACCATTTCCTATTACTGTAACGTCTGCCTTTAAATTTATTACTGGACGAATGCCAAATGACGAATTAGATACATATCCAAAATTATAATCCAAATCACCATCAATTCCAACGCGAAGAACAATAGCAGAACCATCAACAGAAAGAGTAGATATGTAAGGTGTCATAGTCCAATAATTCTCTTCATTACACAAATAATATCTAGCATTATTCCTACCCCCCATTCCTCCAGCAAATATTACTTCATCAGCAGATATCAACCCAATAGGATAAGTTAAAGATTTATTTCCATTTAAAGATTGAGAAGTTGTATACCAATCATTATTATTCTTGCACTTTAAAGTTGGTGTTTGTATTAAGTTCCAATAGATATCAGAAGTACTTCTAGTTCTATTAAAAATACCATACGCAGTAGCATTCTTTCCATACCCTTTCTTTGTATCCCAAGGAGCCCAAGCTGAACTACCAGTATTTACGCTTCTATCACCACAAAAGCCAGCATTGCCATCTATTTTATCAGCGTAATTCATTAAATTAGTCTCATACCAAGTTTCTAATTCAGTTAATATAGTAGATTTGTTTGTATTTGAATGCGCCTCCGAATATGAGTTAGCTTCAGAATCTCCATACATTAATCCAACATAAGCATTATTATAATTCTTTAAATTAAAAGGAGACTTTTTAATTATACTATCTTTAGCATTTGTTCCGTTGTATATAATTCTTATCGTTCCATCACCATTAATTCTAACTATTCTCCACCATTTGTCAGCAAATTTCAAATAATTATTTGTTACTGCACCTCGATAATAATAACTTTTACCCATTTCGTCTTCTGTTTCATAAAGACCATCATTAGTATAAGATGTATTACTAAAAGAACTCGGAGAGTAAGTATTAACTCGCAAAGTTCCTAAAGCAGTTTGTATATTTTTGGTAGCTATATGATTAAAATATAAATGACAACTTGTTCCACTTTTTGTTAAATTATTTAAAGTAATAACATCATCTATATTAGATATTTTAACACCATTACTACAAACGCTTTTTTCTACATCTAAAATGTATCCACTTTGAGGTATTTCTTCTACCTCTTGATAACTTCCATCTTCTTGTTCTA
>CAJUNE010000005.1 GCA_910587745.1 uncultured Bacilli bacterium | reverse complement strand
CAGAATATTGGTATCAATTAGATAGTAATGCAGCAGTAAAAGGAACAGGAAATACATACAAGTTTACAGGCTTAGCAGCCGGATCAACCCATACAGTAAAAGTATATGTAAAAGATGCTGCAGGAAATCAAAGTGATACAACTATAAATAGAGTTCAAACAACAGCACCATATGGAAGTGAAACGATACTAGGAAATATAACAGTAAATAGTGGATCACCAAATTTTGCAAATGCAGCAACAACCGATGAAGGAGTATATAAAGTAAGTGACGGAATGTATGGAGGATACAGTTACTACTGGCGAGGAGCAGTAACAAACAATTATGTTAAGTTCGGAGGTTTCTGTTGGAGAATAATCAGAATCAATGGTGATGGAAGTATGCGTTTAATCTACGATGGAGCAACATGCCATGCAAATGGTACATCAACAACAGATAGTTTAGCTATAACAAGTCAAGCATACAATCCAAATTACGATCGCTCAGAATATGTAGGATATACGTATACAACAGGAAGCCAAAGAACGTTGAGCGGAATACCAAGTAATGCAAAGACGCAATTAGAGAGTTGGTATAATAGTAATCTAGCAAGTTATGCAGAAAGAATAGTAAATGGAAAGTATTGTAATGATAGAAATGTAGGAGCAAAATATTCTGGATGGAGTGAAACATGGGCTACAACATGGAGCACAACAGGGACACAATTTGCTTATGCAGGAGCGGATAGACTGCTTAATAAACATCAGCCAACATTGTCCTGTTCTAAAGGAGATGTATATACATTAAAGATAGGATTAGTCACAGCAGATGAAGCAATGTATGCAGGAGGAAAGGTTGCAAATAACACATCATACTACTTATACAACGGACAGAACTACTGGACTATGTCTCCGATAAACTGGAGTGGATTTGCTAGTATGTTCTATGTGTATAACGAAGGCCACCTCGGCGTCTCTGGCGTGCAAGGCATTCTCGGTTTACGTCCAGTAATAAATCTGAAGGCTGATGTAACATTTTCTGGTGGTAATGGTACTTTAGATAATCCATATGTTGTAATTTAATATAAATGAGGTTTTGGTAATGAATAAATTTAAGATAGAAGAAAAAGAAGAATATATCTTTCGAAATATAAGATTTAGTAAAGAATTGTTTAAAGAGATAAATGAAGTTAAAGGTAAAAATACTTTTACCAAATTTGTCATAGAGGCTGTCAAGTATGCAATAGATAATATGGAAGATAGATAATATCTTTTTGTATAATGTAATTATTATTGTCAATACTAATTAATGAAAATTGACAAAATTTGACAAAATACTAAGTTTGTGTTATAATCTTAAGCAATTCAAACAAGAAAAGGTTTTGATTGAATTATGGGGGTTTTAAAAAATGAAAAATAAAATAGTTTTAGGCTTAATTGCCATAACATTATTATTAAGTACACCATTAAATGTTTATGCTGTAGGAAGTGCATCAATTAACTTTAAAAGTGAAGATACCGTTACAGTTGGAAATAATATAAAAGTATATATGTCTATAGAAGAGGTTGAAGATGCTAATAATGGTATAGTTGGAGTAGGTGGAAAACTAATATTTGATAACGAAAAGTTAGAATTTGTTGAAGCTAACTTAGTAGATGCACCATATGATTTCTGGTTTAATCCTAAATCAAACAAATTAGCAGGTTTAGATTTTACTTTTGAGAATGCTATAAATAAAGATACTAAGATATATGAATTTACATTTAAAGCTATAGCAACAGGAACAACAACAATTACTTTAGAGGAAGCCGAATTATCTGATTCTAAACCTAGCATTTTAAATAGTAATGTTTATGGTAAAGAAATTGTAATATTAGAAAGAATTAATGCAGAAGATAATAAAAATGATATAAAAGAAGTTGCTGTAAAAAAAGAAGAGATTAAACAAAAACAAGAAATTACAAATAAAGAAAAGTTAGAAAAAATGAATGATGTAGTTCATGGACTTTTAAAGAAGTTATCTAATTTATTATAATAGAATAAAGGAATAAAAGGGATAAGGCAAGGAAACTTGCTTTTTTGTTTTGAAATAAAAGATAAAAGCATAAATTTATATAGGTGGTTTTATGCGAATAGTAAAAAATATTCAAAACTTTTTAATGGATCAAGATTATTATATTGACATTTTCAATAATTGCCTCCATGTCTACTATTATGAAGAATTAATCACATTAACAGATACTTTAATAGAATTAAAGCTAAAAGAATTTAATTTAATAGTGGAAGGAGAAAGCTTAATTGTAAGTGGAATGGATAATCGCGAGATCTTAATTAAAGGAAAAATTAACTTATTGAGGTTTAACAGGTGAAACATTATAAATTAGTTCGAATAAAAACCAACCAAAAAAGCAAAATATTATTAAAATTAAACAAAATAAATATAAGCATGAGAAACATAAGATTTCAAGATAATTATGTTTATTTTGAAGTAAATGATAATGATATAAAAAGAATAAAAAAATATTTAATCAGTGAAAGAATTGAGATTATAGATGATACAGGTATTTATAAAATAAAAAAAGAAATTAAAAATAATCTATTATTTATTACGAGTACGATTTTTGCCTGTATAATTTTTTTAATATTATCAAATATAATAGTCAAAGTAAATGTTGTCCATTCTGATTCACATTTAAGAGAACTATTACTTGAGGCTTTAAAAGAAAGAGGCGTAGAAAACTTAACATTTAAAAAAAGCTATAATGAATATGAAAGTATTATTGAGAGTATAAAAAAAGAATACAAAGATAAAATAGAATGGCTTGAAATTGACGTTGATGGTATGGTAATAAATGTTAGAGTAGAGGAAAGGATTGTAAATAGTTACGAAAAAAAATATGATACATGTCATATAGTTGCTTCTAAATCAGGAATAATAAAAAATATCTTAACTAAAAAAGGCATAGCGGAAGTTAGAATTAATGATTATGTGGAAAGAGGAGATATATTAATTAATGGTATGATTAAATTAAATGAAGAAATAAAAAATAATGTCTGTGCTGAAGGTGAAGTATATGCTGAAGTTTGGTACACAATAAAAGGCAGTATACCACTTGAATATGAAGAGAAAGAATACACTAAAAAGATGCGTTATAATTTTTTATTAAAAACCCCAATTGAAGAATATGAAATCTTAAAAAGCCGAGTTGGAGAAAATAAAGAAGTAAAGAAAAAACGTCTTTTCAAACTAAATAATTATGAATTTTATTTAGCTAAAGAATATGAAACTAAAGTAACTAAAAAAACATATACAGAGGAAGAAGCATTAAGGGAATTAAATAATCAGATCACACAAAAATTAATGCTTAAGGGTTCAAAAAATTCTGATATAATAGAGCAAAAAGTATTGAAAAAAAGTGTAAATAATGGTAATTTAGATATAGAGGTATTTGTTGCCATAAAAGAGCAAATAGGAGTTGTAGAACATTACGATGTAGAAATGGAAAGTGATACAAATGATAAAGAGTATAGGGGAGATAATATCAACATCAGTAGATAAAATGTGGCCTATGTTAACTATATTTCTAGTGGTTATAGCAAGTGTTAGAATTGCCGCTGTCAAATCTAATAATGAAAAGCTTATTTTTTATAAAGAATTTTCTTATCTATTATTTATAGTTTATATTTTATTATTATATGAAATGCTAACAAGAAGTGAATTAAACCATAATAGTGGTTTTAACTTGGCACCATTTACTGAAATGTTTAGGTATCCTATAGGTAGTAAAGGTTTTTATTTTAATGTAGTAGGAAATATTGTAATGTTTATTCCTTTTGGTTATTTAATATCAACATATATAAAGCCTAAAAGAATATTACCTATTTTAATAGTAAGTGCCTTAACAAGTACGACTGTAGAATTTGTTCAAAGTTGTATTGGTAGAAGTTTTGATGTTGACGATATTTTATTAAATGTTGTTGGAGCATTAATTGGCTTCTTATTGTATGTTTCTTTTAATGCGATAAAAAAATTTTTACCAGGAATATTCCAAAATGAACTATTCTACAACATTTTATCAATAATAGTTTTGATATTAATAGTTTTATATGTATTAAGTAGAATGGGAGTAAATATTGTATGAGGTTAAACTATGAAATAAACGATAATTACCAAGTTGATTTCAAATATAGTTATTTAAAAAAAGTAATTAAAAGGGCATTAAAACATGAAAAAGTTGAAAATGCTTATTTTTCCATCATCTTTGTAAACGAAGAAGAAATAAAAAAAATAAATAAAGAGTACCGAGGAATAGATAAAGTTACTGATGTAATATCTTTTGCCTTAGAGGATAGTAAAGATACAATTAATAATGATTTAAGAATTCTAGGAGATATATATATATGTATTCCAAGGATGTTAGAACAAGCAAAAAATTATGGTCATTCGATAAAAAGAGAATTATCTTTTTTAACTATTCATGGTTTATTGCATTTATTAGGATATGATCATATGGAAAAAGAAGACGAAAAAGAAATGTTTGCATTACAGGAGTTGATATTAAATGAAGAAGGAATCACAAGATAATAAAACCGAAATAAAAGAATTTAATCGTGATGATGTCAAAGTATATGGCCTAGGAAGATTTTTTAAAAGTGTTAAGTATTCAATAGACGGATTATACTACGCTTATCGTTACGAGCAAAGTTTATGGCTTCACGGTCTAGTTACAATTTTGGCTATAATAATGGGTTTTATTTTTAAAATTAGTTTTTCCGAGTGGGCTATAATATTTATTGCCTTAGGAGCTATTTTAGCCTTGGAACTAATAAATACAGCGATAGAAGCCGCTGTTGATTTAACAACAACAAAGATCCATCCTTTAGCAAAAATAGCTAAAGATTGTGGTTCTGCAGCAAGTTTTGTAATGTCTATAGTTTCTATAGTAATAAGCATGTTTGTCTTTGGCCCATACTTAATGAAATTATTTGAACTTATTTAGGGGAGGTATATATGAAAAGTGGTTTTGTAAGCTTAATAGGTAGACCTAATGTAGGAAAATCTACTATTTTAAATGCAATTATAAATGAAAAAGTAGCTATAACATCTAATGTCGCAGGTACAACCAGAAATATAATTCAAGGGATATATAATGAACCTGATTATCAAATTGTTTTCATGGATACACCAGGAATAGTTAAACCAGTAAATAAATTAGGCAAAATTACAAATAAGCAAGCGATGAGTTTAGTAAAAGACATTGATTGTTTATTATTTGTAGTAGATGCTCCCGCTGGTATAGGAAAAGGAGACAGATTCATTTTAGATGTATTAAAAAAGACAGAGTCTCCTGTAATTCTTGTTTTAAATAAGATAGACAAATTATCTAAAGAAGAAATAATGAAAAGTATTAATGAATATAAAGATTTATATCCATTTGTTGAAATAGTTCCTGTATCAGGACTAAAAAAAGATAATATAAATCGTTTAATAAGTGTTATAAAAAAATATTTAAAAGATGAAGTTAGATATTTTCCTGAAGATATGAAAACAAGTAATAGTAAATATTTTACGATAAGTGAAATTGTAAGGGAAAAACTATTTAATGTAACCTTAGAAGAAATCCCTCATAGTCTTACCTGTCATACAATATTTTATGAAGAAAAGAAAGATTTAATTGAAGTTCATGTAGATATAATTGTTGACAGAGACACAATAAAGAAAATAATAATCGGTAAAAATGGAGATAGATTAAAAGCAATAGGTACACTTGCGAGACAAGAATTAGAAGGTATGTATGGTAAAAAAGTTTATTTAGAGTTATATGTTAAGACTGTAAGTAACTGGAAAGATAAAGAAAAATATATTAAAGAATTAGGTTTTTTAGATTTTTAAACAAAAAAGTGAATAAAAAATTAAAGTTTATCCCATAATCTAATTAGAAAGGTGATAAACATGAATAAAAAGGAAGCTTGGAAAAATTTTCAAAAGTCTGGTAAAATCGAAGATTATTTAAAATATAAAGAAATAGAAAAATCTGAAAAGTAATTAGGAAGACCACAAATAAGAGTCTTCTTTTATTATATTAAATTTGTTATAATAAAAAAGAAGTGATTAAAATGCAAAAGGAAATAGAAGGAATAATTATCAAAGAAATACCCTATGGTGAAACATCCAAGATAATTCATGTATACACTAAAGATGGTGTAGTAGGAATAATGTGTAAAGGAGCTAAAACATTAAAAAGTCCTTTTCGTGCCACAACCTTAAAATTCACCTATGGGCGTTTTAATATATATTACAAAGAAAATAAGCTTTCAACCTTAGCAAGTGTCGACATAATAAATCCTTTAAGTACGCTTAAAAATGATATTATCTTATTAAGTTATTTAAATTATTTAACTGAGTTAACAGAACAAGTTATAAAACAGAGTACGGAGAATATATATGAAGATTTTATAACAACTATTTTAAAAATAAATGATGGTTTAGATCCTATCATAATGTGTAACATTTTAGAAATCAAATTTCTAGATTATTTAGGAGTAGGCTTAAATTTAGATGCATGTATTGGATGTGGCAGCACAACTAATATAATAACAATCGATGGTGATCGTGGGGGCTATATATGTCAAAAGTGTTTCCAAGATGAAATAATTGTAGAGCCTAAAACTATTGAATTACTTCGCATGTATTATTATGTCGAAATAAAAAGTATCAGCAAATTAAAAATTAGTGAAAAAATCAAGGATGAGATTAACAGATTTCTAGACACTTATTATGATCGTTATACAGGTTTATATTTAAAAAGTAAAAATTTTCTCAAAAAATTAATTTAAGGAAATGTAAAGGGAAAAAATATAAATATAGGCAAATTAAATATTTTTTGATAAAATAAAAATATAATATAAGAGGAGTGTGTGTTAAATGAACGAAAATGAAATAAGTTCTGAGACTATGGAACTTACATCACCCAAGATTAATCAGAAAGAAAAAAACAGGAAAGGGAAAATTAAATTTTTAATTTGTGGTTTTTTAGTTGTAATTTCTATAGCTATAGGTCTATTTATTGGATATAAAAAATTAAATAATGACCCTATGAGTATTTATAGAGACTCAATAAATGGTATTTATAAAAAGCTAAATAATGCTTTAAAAGAAAGTAAAAATAAGAACTTTACAACCCTAGATTTAACAAAAGATCCTTTTATAGTTGATTTAAAAGCTAAATTAGACAGTAATATGCCAGAGTTAAAACCATTTACAGGCCTAGATTATCATTTAAATGTAGGTATGGATTTAGCTAATAAAAAAATGAATATGGGATTAGATATTAACGAGAATAATAATTCTTTATTAAATCTAGTATTATCTGTAATTGATAAAAATATATATTTAAAACTATATGATAAAATTCTAGATTTAGGCGAAGAAGATATCTTTGGTAACATGAATATAGAAACATATTTTAAAGTTAATGGCAATAATGCAAAATTTGATTATGATAATTACATATATATTTTAAAAGAGATCAAAACAATAATAATAGATTCATTAGATAAAAATAAATTCAAAATGGAAGAAACAAAAATAACTCTAAATACTAAAGAATATAAAGTTAAGAAAGCAATATATAATCTTGACAAAGAAAACATAGAAAGAACTATAAAATTTATTAATAGTAAAATATTAAAAAATGAGAAGTTATTAAAAACTATCGCTGAGTCTATTGGTTTAAAAGAAGAAGAGTTAAAAGAAAAGTTAAATGAAGAAGTGAATACTAATAACATTAATGATATAAAAATTAATTTATATGCTGATAAATTAAATAATACTATTGCTGGTAGTGTAGAAACTGAAAATGAAGAAATAATTAAGTTTGATTGTATAGATAAAGAAACGAATTTTGTAATTGCAAAAGATAATCAAAAGCTTACAGTAACTGTAGAAAAAAATAATAACATAGTCATTACTTTTGCAGAAGAATATAGAGAACTATTCAAAATAACTATTGAAGAGAATAACAAAAACTATAAAATACCATTTACATTTAATGTTGAAGGAAATACTATTAATGGTATATTGGAACTTAATAACATTAGCGAAACCAAAGAAAGTTCATCCATAGATTTTGTCTTTAGTTTAAATACTACAATTGCTAGTGAAAAAATAGATTTTAAAATAGATGGAAATTATAAGATATCAAAAACAGATATAAGTACAATAGATCCTACGGGAAGTATTAAAATAGAGAATATTAGTGAAGAAGAAGCTATGGAAATATTTGAGAAACTAAATTCTTTATTTACCAAATTTGGTTTAAATGATTTAGCTGGTTCGATAATATAAGTTATAAGATATGTTAATTCATATCTTTTTTTACAACTTAGTTTAAAAATAAAATAAATTCTGATATAATATTTATAGGTGATAATAATGTTAAATGAAGTAATAGCTCAAATGCAAAAACATAATAGTATATTAACCAAATACGCTTGTAAAGATGAAGAAGCAATATATCTTTTTGAAAGGGATGAAGATATCAGAAGTTCCTTTTTTCGTGATATCGACCGAGTTTTATATTCTTTAGCTTTTATCCGTTTACAAGATAAAACTCAAGTGTTTTCGTATACTGAACACGATCATATCTCTAAAAGAATGATTCACGTTCAGTTTGTGAGTAAAATTGCAAGGACTATTGGTAGAGCTTTAGGACTTAATGAAGATTTAATTGAAGCTGCGGCTTTAGGACACGATCTTGGTCATGTTCCTTTTGGTCATGTTGGTGAAAGAATATTAAATGATATAAGTTTAAAAAATAATGAAGGCTTTTTTAATCATAATATTGAAAGTGCAAGAGTACTAATGAATATTGAAAACTATGGTAAAGGCTTAAATGTATCAGTTCAAGTATTAGATGCTATCATCTGTCATAATGGTGAAATAGCCCAAGGAATATATAAACCGCGACCTAAAACCAAAGAAGAATTTTTAAAAGAATATAATGCCACATATAAAGATAAAACTTTACTTACAAAATTAGAACCAATGACTTTAGAAGGGTGTGTAGTTAGAGTAAGTGATTTAATCGCATACATAGGTAGAGATCTTGATGATGCTATAAGATTAAAAAAAATAAAAAGAGAAGATATACCTGAGTCTATTACAAAAATTTTAGGTAGTACAACAAAAGAAATAGTAAACGTTTGTATTAATGATATAGTTATGAATAGTTATAATAAAAACTATATTAAATTAAGTGATAACATTTATAATGCAATAGAAGAATTAAAAAAGTATAATTACACTAATATATATAATAATTCTGAATCTGCAAAAACCAAAACAGAGTTAGAACATAAATTTAATATATTATTTAAGACTTATATAAAAGATATTGAAAATAATAACGAGAATTCGCCAATTATCAAATCATATTTAAATAACATGTGTAAAGAATACTTTAATAATAATACTAAAGAAAGAATTGTGCTAGATTATATCGCAGGTATGACTGATGATTATTTCTTAAAAGAATATGAAAGAATAAATAAAAATGACTAGTTTAAATAACTAGTTTTTTAATAATTCTTGACTTAACAATTGTTCGGATGTTAGAATGATATTAGTGAGGTAAATATGAAGATATTAAAGTATAAAAAAGACAAACAGAATATATATAAAGTAGCAACTAATAAAGGTGAATATAAGTTATATGATGATATAATAATTAAAAATGAGCTTTTATTAAAAAAAGAAATTTCGGATAAAAAGTGGCAAGAAATAATAAAAGAAAATAACGAGTTAAAAGCATATTATGATGCCTTAAAAAGTATAAGCATTAAAATGCGCACGGAGTGTGAAATAGAAAACATTTTAAAAAAGAAAGGATATAATGAAGAAGAAATAAATGTAACTATAAAAAAGCTTAAGGAAGGAAAATATATTAACCATGAGGTATATATAGAGGCATATATACATGATCGCCTAGCTCTTTATATAGAAGGGGAAAAGAAAATAGAAAAAGATTTATTAAAACTTGGCATGACCAAAAAAGAAATAAGCTCTCATTTAGATAAAATAGATAAATCCATATATCAAGATAAAATAAAAAAATATATTGAAAAGAAATTAAAAACAAATAAAAAAAGCAAAAATGAATTTAAAAGAAAAACAATGGGAGAACTAATTAATAAAGGTTTTAATCAAGAAGATATAATTAGTTATTTAGATAATATTGAAATAGAAGAAAATACTGAAGAAATAAAAAAAATAATAAGTAAATTATATCAAAAATATATTAAAAAATATGATAATAATACTACTATGTTAAAAATAAAAAACAATTTATATCAAAAAGGTTATACAAGTATTGACATTGAGAAGTATTTAGATAAAATAGTTTAATATGTAGTAGGTGGATTATATGACAGAATTAGAGCTATTAGTATTAAATAGTATAAAAAAGAAACACAGTTGTTTAGAAATAATGAAGTTATATAATCTTACAATGGAACAATTATGGAATATTTTACTTAGTCTAAAAAATAAAGGTTTTTCAATTTTAAGAAAATATTATTATAATGGAGAATTAGTATATGAATTTGATAAATTAATAAAAGAAAATCATGAATATAATAATAAAATAATAATGGGTAAAAATGAGAGTACTTTTACTGCTATACTTATCGCTGATACTCACATTGGTGGAGATAATGAGGATATAAAGGCGCTTGATTTAGTATATAATCTTTGTACTCATTTAGGAATGCATATTATAATTCACTGTGGCGATTTTACAGATAGTTTTATTAATGGGAAAAATGTTGATAATTTTATTGGAAGTCAATTTGAGCAAATAGATAGGGCACTAAAATTATATCCATGTGATCCAGAAATATTAAATTTTATATGTTTAGGAAATCATGATATGTATGCACTTTCTAAAGGAAATCAAAATCTTGCTCTTGCTTTTGAAAATCGACGACACGATTTAATACCAATTGGTTGGAACTCCGGAAGAATACAGGTGAAAAAAGATAAAATTTTAGTAGGACACAAAGTAAATAAAAAATTTCCTTATGAAAATGATGAAAGTGTGATTGTAATGGGACATAAACATCTTTTAGGATATGAGTTTAATAAAGGAAAAGCTATTATAAATGTTCCAGCAATAGTTGGTTTTAGAAAGGCAATATTAAAATTAACTTTAAAATTAGAAAAGGGATATTTTACCTCAGGTGTTGTTGAAGAATTTACGCTGGGGGAGGGGTATAATTTAAGCGATCTAACTAAATCTAATGAAATTAAATTTGAACTTGAAAAAGAAAGCGAAACTCGTAAAAGGACTTTAAAGTAAAATAAAAAAACTCCTTACGAGTTTTTTATTGATTATTTGTACTTGAATTTTTAGCATTATTAATTAAATTATTCATGTATCTTCCATATTGACTACTGATTTCACTATCAACAATATTTAATTCATTTTTGTCACGATAATATTTAATAGCATCAACCATTAAAGTCTGACCATCATTACTAGTTAATTTATTTTGCATAATTTTCTTTTTCATAGTTTCAAGCGAATCGTCATATGACTTTTTCTCACCAGTCTTAGTTTTTAAGATTACATGATACCCAACTTCAGTAGTAATAACTTCAGTAGAGAATTCACCATCTTTTAATTTACTAGCTGCTCTTACAAGTTCATCGTATTGACTATTAAAAGTTTCTAGAGAAGTATCTCCTAATTCACCATTTTTATCTTTAGTACTACTATCATCAGAATTTTCTTTAGCAAGTCTAGCAAATTCTTCTGTAATATTTACGCCATCTTTTTGCGCTTTTTGTAAATCTTTAATAATTGATTCAACTTTTTCTTTAGCTTCTTTTTCTGCTTTTTCTTTTTCTTCAGTAGTTGCTGAACTAGCAGCTTTAGAAGTTATTAAGATATGAGAAATATTCATACTTGGAAAAATATCATTTTCATAATATTTTTTTAATTCATCTTCTGTAATTTGATCTTTAACATAAGTTTCAATCGCTTCATTTTGTAAAAAATTAATATATAAAGCATCTTGATAAGCCTCAACAGTTTGATAATTCATACCCGCATACTTAAGCGCACTTAATAATTCTTCATCAGTTTTATAAGATTGCCTTAAGCTTTTAATAGTTGCTTCAGCATATTCTTTAGCGTCTTTAGTTTTACTACTAAATTCCTTTTCATAAATATACTTATCAATCATACCAACTAAAGTTTCTAATCCAAATTTATCTTTAATTGAATTATAAAATTCATTAGCACTAATCTTTTCTCCACCTTTAAAAGTTATAACAGCCTCATCGCCATTAGATAATTTAGGTACCTTTCCACATCCACATAATAATAGGGCAGATGCACCTATAATAAATATTTTTTTATTCATTAATAAATTTCCTCCCAATAAATTAATTATAGCAAGGACTTCTAAAAAAAACAAGATTTTTAATGATTTTAATATATTTATAAAAAATATATCAATAAGTAGAAGCACCAAAAATAAATTTTAACGTAATATATAAGTGAAAAGACAAATAAAGGAGGAATGATTTATGAATAATTGCGGATGTGGAAATGGCTTAGGAGCTGCAATCATCTTAGTTCTATTTATCTTATTAATCATCATAGTAGGAGCATTCATTTAGTCTTTTTTAAAAATACCTAAGGAGGTGTCCCATGGGATGTTGTAAGGACAAATGCTCTAACAACAATAATAAATGTTGTGGAGCAGGTCTTCAAAATAGCGCATTCTTAATAATCGTCTTATTTATATTATTAGCAATAATTCTAGGCGGCGTATTATACTATTAAAGAGGCTTCACCTCTTTTTTTCTTATGTAAATTTTTTGTCAAACTTAAAAGAAACTATTCCTAGGCGAACATTTTCTCTTTACAACAAACCTAAAAATTGATATCATAATGGTAAGCAGTGGTACATTGTGGTAGAAAGTGGGGGATTAAAATGTTCATGGGCGAGTACCATCATAATATTGATGATAAAAATAGACTAGTAATTCCCTCTAATTATCGTAGTAGTTTAGGAGAAACCTTTGTAATTACTCGAGGATTAGAAAAATGTTTATACGTCTATACTCTAACTGAATGGCAAAGGCTAGTTGATAAATTAGCTACTTTACCATTTACGAAGAAAGATGCCCGTGTTGTAATCCGTTCATTATTTTCTGCCGCTGCTAATTGCAATCTTGACAAACAAGGTCGCATAAATATTACTTCCCAACAGTTAGTTCACGCCGGTATTGATAAAGAATGTGTCATTATCGGTGCGAATGACCGTATCGAAATTTGGTCAAATGAAAATTGGAACAAATTCAATGAAGAATATAGTGAGACTTTAGAAGATATTGCAGAACATTTATTTAACGAGGTAGAGTAATGCATTATAGTGTAATGAAAGAGATTGTGATTGAAAATCTAAATATTAAAGATGACGGAGTATATGTAGATGCCACACTAGGATATGCTGGTCATAGTAGTGAAATTTTAAAAAGAATAAAAAGAGGCAAACTTTTCGCCTTTGATGTCGATAGCGAGGGGGTTCGCTACTCACATGAAGTTTTATCTAAAATAGGAAATAATTTTAAAATTATTCATTCCAACTTTAGTGAATTAGAAGAGTGCTTAAATGAAGAGTATATTTTAGAAGTTGATGGTTTCTTATTTGATTTAGGCCTATCAAGTCCTGAGATTGATGATGCTAGTCGCGGCTTTAGTTTTATGCAAGATGCCGAATTAGACATGCGCATGAATCAAAGTGAGGGCATCACAGCTAAAGACATTGTTAACACATATAGTAAAGAAGAATTAGTAAATATTTTCTTTAAATATGGTGAAGAAAAAAGAAGTAGAGAAATAGCAAGTGGTATTACGAGATATCGTGAAGAGAAGAAAATAGAAAGAACCCTTGAACTAGTTGAGATAATTAAAAAAAGCGTTGGAGCTAATTATTTTTACAAGACTCACCCTGAACGAGAAATTTTTCAAGCGATAAGAATTGAAGTTAATAATGAGTTAGTTTCAATAGAAAAAGCATTACCAGCAGCTATAAAAAAACTAAAAAAAGGTGGCAGAATATGTGTTATAACATTTCATTCTCTAGAAGACAGAATAGTTAAGAACATATTTAATGAATATAGCAAAATAAATGAGATATTTAGTGGTTTACCAATAAATGAAGTACCAGAAGAATATCGACCATTAATTAAATTAATAAATAAAAAACCAATTGTGGCGACTAAAGAAGAATTAGAAGAAAATAGTCGTAGCAGAAGTGCCAAACTTCGAGTAATTGAAAGGATATGATAATATGCGAACTAAGAAAGTAAAGAGAGTTAAATTTTTAAAAGGTGAAAAATTTATGTTTTTTCTAATTGTTTTCTTAGGACTTATTGTTATGCCATCAGCATGGGTATATACAAAAGCATTATTATCAGAATCAAATATTGAACTTGAAAGAATAAAGAAAAAAATAAATAAACAAAACAATGCCAATGAAGCTTTAGGCATGCAAATTGACGAATTAGCATCAATTGATAACATTCAAGATATTGCATCTAAGAGTGGATTGTCGTATAATAATAGTAATATTAAAACAATTGGGGAATAGGAGTCTACAATATGAAAATAAAAAGATCAAGAGTGCGAGTAAATAATCTGTTAATTCTGGTCTTTTTTTGTTGTTTCTTATTAGCTATTGGAAAACTTATATTTGTAGCAGTCAGTCCCAATATAGATGGCGAAGATCTAACCGCTTTTGCTAATAAAAGAGATACCAAGAAAAGAGTAATCTCCGCTACTCGTGGTAACATCTATGACATTAATGGTGAAACTATAGCTAGTAATGCCAATTCTTATACTTTAATCGCTTATTTAAGCGAAAAAAGGACTACTAATATGGATAATCCACAACATGTAATCGATAAAGAAAATACCGCAAAATCATTAGCGGAAGCATTAGAAATGGATTATGATTACGTTTTAGGAAGATTAAATGTAAAAGGAGCTTATCAAGTAGAATTTGGCACTAAAGGAAAGAATTTATCTGAGAACCAAAAAGTAAAAATTGAATCATTAGGTTTACCAGGAATAGGTTTTATCGCTGGAGGAAAGAGATATTATAAAAATAATAAAATGGCTTCTTATATTGTAGGCTATGCCAAAACCAGCGAAGATGGTGAAATAAATGGTGAGATAGGAATTGAAAGACAATATAATAGTATCTTAAAAGGCGAAGATGGCTATTCTGAATACCAAGTAGATGGTGCAGGATATCAAATGGGAGAACCATTAGTTAATAAAGATCCTGTAAGCGGTAGTGATATTTATCTTACAATTGATACAGGAATACAATTAATTTTAGAAGATGCTCTTCATACATTAGAGGAAAATAATACATTTGACTGGTTTACAATGACTGTAATTGATGCTAATACTGGAGCAATAGTAGCGTCCACTTCTAGTCCTAGTTTTAATCCCAATGATGTATCAACTATCAAAAGTTATGTTAATCCATTAATTGGCTATACATATGAACCAGGAAGTACAATGAAAATATATTCATGGTTAGCAGCTATGGAAAATGGTATCTATGATGGAACAGAAGAGTATCAATCAGGTACTACCAAAGTTGATAATTACACTATAAAAGATTTTAATAATGTTGGATGGGGCATGATATCATATGATAAAGGTTTTGCTTATTCATCAAATGTTGCCGCTACTAATTTAGCTCTAGAACTTGGAAATGTTAAATTAAAAGAATTTTATGAATCATTAGGTTTTGGTTCTAAAACAGGGATCGAGTTGCCAAATGAAGAACATGGTATTTTAAAAATGACTTATAAGTCTGAACTTGCAACAGCCAGTTTTGGTCAAGGTATAACAACCACGCCTATTCAAAACTTACAAGCTTTAACGATATTTACCAATGATGGTGAAATGTTAAAACCATATATAGTAGACAAAATAGTTGACCAAGAAGGAAAGGTTACCTATCAAGGAGGAAGAACCTCTTTAGGCCAAAAAGCATCTAGTGAAAATGTCAAAAAAATGCGTGAGTTAATGTATGATGTTGTTTATAGTGGTGTTAGCAATTATTACCAACCTAATAATGTTACTTTAGCAGGTAAAACAGGAACAGCAGAATTTACTGGGCAAAATGGGAGATATTTATCTGGTTCACTAAATCGTATTCGTTCTTTCGCAGGATTTTTCCCATATGAAAATCCTAAATATATATTTTATGTATCAGTAAAGAAATTAGATGGGGAAAACAAAGCTTTAGCAAATGCAGTTGTAAAAGCAGTTGAAAGTATCGCTAATTATTCTAATATTACCAATACAACTAGTGAAATAGACCAAGACTCTTTAATTTCTTTAAAGAATTATATTAGCCAAAATGTTAAAGAAACAAAAGAAAATTTAGAAAATGAGAAATTAAAAGTTTATGTAATCGGAGATGGCAAAACCATAATTAATCAATATCCATTAAAGGGCAGTGAAGTAATAAAGGGTAGCAAAGTATTTTTACTAACCGAAAATGAAGAATATATCATGCCCGACGTGACTGGATGGAGTAGTAGTGAAGTAATGAGTTTCTGCAATCTTATAGGTTTAAAATATAAACTTAATGGCTTTGGCACTGTAAAAGATTATAATATAGAAAAAGATTCAATCATAGACTTATCTAAAATATTAGAAATAAATTTAAGTACATAAAAAAATAAAACTTATTCATACTAATAGTGGTGAATAAGAAATGCGTTTATATAATAATTATAGTAACAGTTATAATTCTAAAACTAGAATAAATGAAATCAGAGGATTATCTAACGAGTATGGAATAAACTTAAATGGCTGTAAAGAAGAATATAATGAAGAAAAAATAATAAAATCCAGATGTAAAGACCGCAATAGCAAAATAAAAAAAGGATAAAAGTATCAAAGCTTTTATTTTTTTATAATTGATTTTTCAGGTTTTCTAATTCTTGTTTCAAATCATTTACGGCATTAATTAAAAAATTTATTTGTTCTTGATTATTATTAGAGCCTAAACTATTCCAAGATTCTCCTGTATTATGAGAACGATTACGTCCATTAATAAGTTGTTGTTGGGCGGCAGTAGTCAAAATAAATTGGCCTACCAAAATAAGCCAGTTACCAAAACTATTTTGTTCATTAGAATTATAATCACCCACACAAGCGGATCCTATAGCACAAGCAAGCCAAGCAAAAAGTTGGGGATCAATATTTGGAGGAAAGCCATGATTAGATTGATTATTCATAATTTCCCTCCCTTATAATAATATTATTCGCGACTACATTTGCAAAATACAAAAAAGTATTATATAATTAATGTAGGTGATATTTATATGTTACAAATTAACGATGTAGATTTATCGTGCATTGCAGTTAGAACAAGTCAGTATCCAACAGATAATTTACCAGAGTTCCTTTTAGTAGGAAGAAGTAATGTTGGAAAGTCTAGTTTTATCAATACTTTAATTAACAGAAAGAATTACGCGCATACTTCCTCAAAACCAGGAAAAACACAAACCTTAAATTTTTACTTAATTAATAAAGATTTTTACTTTGTCGATGTTCCAGGCTATGGTTATGCTAGTGTATCAAAAGATAGGCAAAAGAAATTTGGTATAATGATCGAAGATTACATAAAAGTTAGAGAAAATTTAAAAAGTGTATTTATGTTAATTGATTATCGTCACAAACCAACTGAAGATGATTGTTTAATGTATGAATTTTTAAAATATTATAATTTAGAAGTACATATTATTGCCACTAAATACGACAAAGTAAAAGCATCACTTCGAGACAAACAAAATAAAATTATACGAGACACTTTAAAATTAAAAGAAGGAGAGAATTTCATACCTTTTTCTAGTTTTACTAAAAAAGGCAAAGATGAAGTATATGAAATATTAGAAAGTTCAATATGATAGTTCAAAATAAAGAAAAAGAATTTGTAAGTAATTATGTTGTTTTTGATTTAGAAACAACAGGATTAGAAGCTAATACTGATAAAATAATAGAGATAGGTGCATTAAAATACAAGAATAATGAACTAGTTGATGAGTTTAGTGTATTAATAAACCCAGAAATAAGTCTTCCACCAATCATAACTAAAATAACAGGCTTAAGTGATGAGGATTTAGAAAAAGAAAGAACAATAGAAAGTATATTACCGGAATTTATTACCTTTATAGAAGATTTACCTTTAATCGCACATAATTCTGAATTTGACTTAGGATTTATAGAAATTAATATTAAGAGATTAGGATTAGCCATGATAAGCAATAAAAATATTGATACTGTAGAATTAGCTAGAAAGTTTATACCTAAAGCTTATAATTATAAATTAGAAACTTTAAAAAAGTATTTTCATTTAGAATATGGTTCTCATCGAAGTATAGATGATTGTAAAACAACTAATTATGTATATCAATATTGCAAAGATAAAGCCTTAGTAGTTAAAAGCTAAGCTTTTTATTTGCGATAAACTTAAATTTAAGGTATAATAAATAACTTGAAGTGATGAAAAATGGGCAAAAAAACAGTAATAGAACAAAATATAAGAAGACACACAAAAGAATTAGAAGAAAGTATTAATAGTATTAAACCAAAACTAATTGAAGCTTTTATAAGAGTTTATGGTGAAAAACATCGTCAACACATTACGTATATTATAGAAAATTTGGATTATATATTTTTTATTTCTGAAGAATTTAGCAAAATAATCAAAGATAATAAAGGAATAAGAAAAAGTGTAAAAAGAACTATCGAAAGTTACCTAAAATATTTAAATACGGTAAGTAACAAGTTTTCTAGTGTATCTTTTGAAGATGAACAAAAATATATAATAGATAAATTTTTACCCAGATTTCCTTTTACTTATGACGATTATGAATATTATGAAGACGCAATTGTGGGAGATGTACCATGTTGTATGGCCCAAGTAAAAAAAGAGTGCAATACATTAGAACCTAATTTTATAATATTATTATCAATTTATATCATAGATATAAAAATAATTATTCATGAAATAAATCATGCTTTAGGTGCCAACCCATTATGTATTGTAGATGACAGTTATGTATTAGTAGATTTTCTATTCAAAGAAGAGATTCCAGAAGAGCTAGTAAATGATTTCATCGCCGAACTTGTTTTACAAGAATACATAAAAATTGGCGGCAGTATTCCAAGACCCTTAAGAAGAATGCCAATTGGCAATGCTTACAAAGAAAAAGATTATATTTTAAAATATTTTTTTGAAACTTTAGGGCCATTAATTTTAGAATCAAGAATTAGTAGGAATTACAATCTATTTTATAAAATTGTTGGAGCTGAAAACATAAAACATCTATCTTCATTAATGATAGATTTATATAACCAAAATGATATCAATAAATATATTGAGTTAGTAAATCTAATTAATGAAATAATAAAACAAATAGAATCTTTAGAAGTAGAAAATATAGAAGAATATTTAGCTAGTTTAGAAAATGAAGGAATTAAGCTTAATAGAATAAAAAAAGAAGAGGTATAAAAATGAATTTAATAAAAAAACAAAGTAATGAATGGATACAAAACTTTTGTGAATGGTATAATGCTAAACAAAATATTTTATTTGAAGCTTTTATAGAGTATTATGGTGAGGAAGAAAGAGAAAAATTAATTAAAGAAATTGATGACATTCCATTTTTATTTTTATTATCGGATGTAGCTTATTTAAATTGCAAGAATATTCCTGATGATTATTTTGCTAAAAGATTAGAGTTATATTTTAAGCATAATAGATTATTTTTAAATAGTTTGGCAAGAAAAGGTGCTAATGATAGTAAAATATTACATGAAGCAGTAAAACAAAGTATGTTAACTAGCTACCCACGAGGAAGTTTTGAATATTATTTGCACGAAGAATTTGCTTTAGAACCAAGTGCGGCTACAACCCATTTTGATATAGATGGTACCAATCCTATTATTATCTTACCCATATATTTTATAACTGATCAAATTATAATTCATGAAATTGATCATGTTTTAACAACACCAAAAAGAGAAGGCGCTTTATTTCCTAGTGAAGAAGTAGATGAGTTAATAAATGAATTAATTGCTCAAGATGTATTAAAAATTTTCAGGAATTTAGGTGGAAGAATACTTCCATATGAATTAGAGTTAGGGAATGAATATGATGATAATTTATTCTTAATGAAAGATTTTTATGAAAGATTTAAAGACTTAATAAAAAAATGTGTAAGAAATGATAATATAAAAATTTTAGGAGATAATCTAGGTAAAGATAATTTAAGGGTTTATTTTGCTTTGGTAAAAAAATTATATCACAAAAAATATATAACAGATAAAGACATAGAAAGAATTAGATTTTTAATTAATCAAATGAATAGATATTATCAAACTAAAAAAACTCAATATAATAGAATTAGACTAAGAGTGGTAGAACAATAAAAATAATAGAAGATTAACTCTTCTTTTTTATAAATTTATTAAGTTTTAATAAGAAAAATATGTTATACTAATTATGGTGAAATTTATGAAAATATTATTAGTTGAGGACGATAAAACAATATTAGATGGACTAAGATTTTGCTTAGAAAAAGAAAACTTTGCAGTTTTAACATCATCGACAGGTTTAAATGCTTTAGAACAAATAAGAGAGCATAAAATTGATTTATTAATATTAGATATCAATTTACCTGATACAAATGGTATTGAGTTATATAAAAAAATAAAAAGTGAAAAGGACTTACCAACTATCTTTTTAACTGCGAATGATTTAGAAACTACGATCGTTGAAGCATTAGATACTGGGGCCGATGATTATATAACGAAACCTTTTAAAACTAGAGAATTAATAAGTCGTATAAATTCTGTACTTCGAAGAGTATACAAAAATGAAAATAGTAATACAATTGAATTTAAAAATATTAAAATTAATTTAAATGAAGCCTGTGTTTACAAAGATAATGAAAAAGTTTTTTTAACTGCTTTAGAATATAAAATACTGTTGATTTTATTTATGCATCCAGGAAGAGTATTTACTAGAGAATCAATTTTAGCAGAAATTTGGGATACCGAAGAAGAATATGTTAACGATAACACTTTAACCGTTTATATTAAAAGAATAAGAGAAAAATTAGAAGATGACCCTGCTAATCCTAAAGTTATTTTAACAGTAAGAGGACTCGGGTACAAGGTAGATTATGAAAATTAAAAAAGTACTTATTATATTTATAGCAAGTTTAATCCTAATTATTTGCATAAATGTTACATTATTAAAAACCTATGATAATTACATTTATAATAGTTATATTAATATAATAAATTCACTAGTAGAAAAATATCCTGAAGCTGAGGCTGAAATAATAGATACAGTTATTGAAAATAAGCCTAAATCAAATATCTTAAACAAATATGGTATTGATAATAATTCCATAAAAAATATAACTTCATATCAAGAAATACGGATTAAAATAGTTTTAACCACTAGTATGTTTTATTTAATAATATTATCAAGTGTTATAATTATATATTGTTATTATACTTTAAAAAACAAAAAAGAGATTAATAGTATTAACCAATATTTAAGTGATATTTTAAAGGGAGAGTATAATTTAAATATTGCTGATTATAACGAAGATGAATTATCTATTTTAAAAAATGATATATATAAAGTAACAATTAAATTAAAAGAATTAAGTGAATATGAAAAAAAAGAACAAGTCTATTTAATGAATACCTTAGAAGATATATCCCATCAATTAAAAACACCATTAACGGCTTTAATGGTTACAAATGATATTTTAAAAGATAGCAGTTTAACTAAAAAAGAGTGCGAAGAATTTTTAAATAAAGAGACTAAAGAATTAGAAAAAATGGAATGGTTGATTAAAACACTTTTAAAATATAGCAAACTTGACAGTGGTTCGGTCAAACTAAAAAAAGAAGAAGTTAAAGTAAAAGAATTAATGCGAAACATAATAGATACATTATCTATTGCTTTAGAACTTAAAAACATTGAAATTATCACTGAAGATTTAGATTATAATTTAGTTTGTGATAAGAATTGGACTAAAGAAGCTTTAACGAATATCATTAAAAATGCTATTGAGCATTTACCAAATGAAGAGGGTAGAATAACTATCAAAGGAGAGAATAATCCTTTATATCAAGGCATAATTATCACTGATAATGGTCCAGGTATTAAAAAAGAAGATATTAAAAATATTTTTAAGAGGTTTTATAGTACCAATACTGCTAAAAATAGTGTAGGTATTGGTTTAAATATGGCTAAGTTAATAATTGAAAAACAAAATGGCAAGATTGAAGTAGAAAGTGAGCTTAAAAGATTTACCACTTTTAAAATAATATTCCCTAAAAATAACTATTAGAAATAAAAATACAGTATCTAATATACTTCGATTTTACTCTCATAAAATATGACTAAATTGTCATAATAAAAGTCACTTTAAAGTCACAATAATTTAATATACTATTAAATGAAAGGAAAGAAATATTATGGAAATATTAAAAGTTGAAAATTTAAACAAAACATATAAAAGTGGTACTATAGAAGTAAAAGCCTTAGATAATATCAGTTTTAGTGTTGAGAAAGGTGACTTTGTAGCTATCGTTGGTTCTAGTGGTTCAGGGAAATCCACTTTACTACATATTCTAGGAGGAGTAGATAGACCAACCAGTGGTAAAGTATATTTAAATGGCAAAGATGTTTATAAATTAAACGAAAACAATCTAGCTATCTTTAGAAGAAGAGAAGTAGGCTTAATTTATCAATTTTACAATTTAATACCAATATTAAATGTTAAAGAAAATATTACTTTACCAGTTTTATTAGATGGTAAGAAACCGGATTCAAAATATTTAAATGAGATTATTCATACTTTAGGATTAGATAATAGAGTTAACCATTTACCAAATGAATTATCCGGAGGCCAACAACAAAGAGTGTCAATTGGAAGAGCTTTAATGAATCATCCAGCACTTTTACTCGCTGATGAACCAACTGGAAATTTAGATTCTAAAGCAAGTAGTGAGATAATGGAATTATTACAAGTATCTAATGAAAAATACAATCAAACAATTATTATGATTACCCATGACAAAAATCTAGCTATTAATGCTAAGAGAATAATCACCATTAATGATGGTAAAATTATAAGTGATGAGAGAGTGAACTAAAATGAATATTTTAAACAAGCTTACTCTAAAGCATTTAAAAATGAATAAAAAAAGAACCTTAGTAACAATAATTGGTATTACGTTATCTACGGCTCTAATGGTTGGGATAGGATTATTAATATCCACCGTTTTAACAACAGAACGTCTAGCAACAGAAAAAAATCATGGTGCTCATCATTTCAAAATAACCGAGTTATCAAAAGAAAACTATCAAACTTTAGAAAAGAACATTAAAGTAGATAGTATGTATTATTATAGTGGAATTGGCTTTGTATCATTAGAAAACTCAAGTAATCCATTTAGACCCTATTTATATGTAACTGAGGCTAGTTCTAGTCTTTTGGAAAAATTAAATATAATTGAGGGAAGACTACCTGAAAAAGATAATGAAATAGTATTAACTCAAGAAGCTCTTGAAGATGGGAATTTAAAAGTTAAAGTTGGCGACACTATTAATTTAAATATAGGGAAACGTTACTATAATGGTGAATATTTAGGAAATACTAATATCCCTATTCCAAGGTATGAAGATAGTGATGATATTATAAAAAATGCTGAGACATTAGAAGATACCAAGACAAAAGAATATAAAGTTGTAGGTATTATTGAAAGAACCTATTATGAAGATTACGAATCAGCAGGTTATATGTCTTTTACATTAAGTAGAGATATTCCTAGTGAAGTAGAAGCTTTTGTAAAGCTCAAAAAGCCTAAAGAAACATATGATACAATTAAAGAAATAGCAAGTAATATTAATATAAATGAAAACAAGTTTACTGCTAATACAAGTTTATTATTTTATTATGGAGCTACAAAATATGATAATATAAATAGTACTTTTCTACCTTTAATATTAATCGCTTTATCAGTTATATCAGTAGGATGTATTGTGGTAATATATAACTCTTTTGCTATATCTACTATGGAAAGAAAGAAAAGTTTTGGTTTATATTCATCAATTGGAACAACAGGTAAACAAATTAGAAAGACAGTTTTATTTGAAGCTTTTATTGTAGGTAGTATCGGAATAATCCTAGGTATAATAGGAGGTTTCCTAGGAATATATGTAGTTGTTGAAATATTAAATTATTTATTAAAAGATGCTGTAAATATGGAATTTATCTTTAGTGTTAATTTAACGTATTTGTTGATACCATTAGTATTTATGTGTATGGTAATATTAATATCAGCATATCTCCCAGCTAAAAGAGCAGGCAAAGTAACACCTATTGAAGCAATAAGAGGAAACGATGATATAAAAGTAACAAGAAAGAGTTTAAGAACTCCTAAAATAATCAGTGCCATATTTGGAATTGAAGGAGAATTAGCTCATAAAAACATGAAGCGAAATAAAAAGAAATATCGCGTTACGATAATCAGTTTATTTATAAGTATAGTTATGTTTAACACTTTTACTTCCTTTTTAGGATATGCTATAAAAACTAGTGATTCAGTTGATTCTAGTGATTATGATATTGGCTTTTATTTAAAAGGCAAAAAAGAAGATATAAAAGAAGACATTAAAGTAATAAAAAGTAATTATGAAATAAAAGAAGAAAGAACTATCATTCAAAATGAATATATTACTGTAAATAAAATAGATGATAATGAGTATACAACTTTATGGAAAAATATGAATTCAGACTATCCAGAAGAGGCAAAATCAAGTTTTGAATTAATAGTTATTCCTGATTCTGATATGACAAAGTTAACTAAAGCTGAAGGCTTAATATTAAATAAAAAATATCTTACTATCTATGAAGAAAATAGTCGTAAAACCATTGAAACAGACATCTTTAAAAACAAAAATTATAATTTAGAGATAGTAACTGATAATAGCACATTTAATATAGAAACCGAGATTACTAATGATATAGATTTTGGTTTTAAAACTAGACTTTATACGGGAAGACCAACATTAATAATTAGTGAATCTACTTATGAAAATAATTTTATTAGTGATAGCTATGAAAGTGAATACTTATTTAATTCTAAAGACTATAAAAAAATAAATGAAGATTATAAAAATAATAAATTAAATTTAAAATCTGAAATACAAGTATATAGTCCTAAGATTGAAGAAGCTACTGTTAAAAATATAGTTTTAGCAATAAATATTTTATTCTATGGATTTATCGCATTAGTCGTATTAATTGGTGTTACGAGTGTTATTAATACTATTAATACCAGTATGAATTTAAGAAGAAAAGAATTTGCAATGCTAAGAAGTGTTGGTTTAACTCCACGAGGATTTAATAAAATATTATTCTTTGAAAGTTTATTCTTTGGCTTAAAATCATTATTATATGGTATACCTGTTTCTATAGGAATAAATGCTCTTATTTCAAATGCTATTGGTGGCGTATTTAATACAGGCATAATTATACCATGGGATAGTTTAATTATTTCAGTAATAGGAGTATTTATAATAGTTATAATAGCTATGAATTATGCATCTAAAAAGATTAAAAAAGAAAACATCTTAGAAGCTTTAAGAGAAGAAAATATTTAAGTTTAATAGTTAAATGCTATTAAGCTTTTTTTTAATTCAAAAAATATTCAATTTACTAAACATTTTTCTTTGCTATATATAACATTTATGTTACACTTATATTGAGGTAGGTAAGTATTATGAATGAACAAGAATTAATAGCAAAAGAAAAACTAATTGTTGAACTTGAAGATAGGTTAATTGAAGAGTTTATATCTTTAAGAAAAAATCAACATATTACTCAACAAGAGCTAGCAGAACAAAGTAATATGATTAGAGCAACAGTTAATCGCGTTGAAAGATGTTTAACATCACCAACTATAGGAACAATGATTAAATTATTAGAGCCTCTTGGATACACTTTAAAAATAGTTCCATTAAAGAAAAAATAGTTTTAAAAGCTATAAAACAAATTAACAAATAATAAAAATTAGAAAGAAGGTAGAAAAATGAAAAATGAAATTATATTATTTGAAAATCAAAATGTAAAATTAGAAGTAAATATGAAAGAAGAAACAGTATGGTTATCACTAGAGCAAATGGCAGAATTATTTGGTAGAGATAGAACTGTAATAACAAGACATATTAATAATATTTTTAAAGAAAATGAATTAGATAAAAAAGAGGTATGTGCAAAATTTGCACACACCACTTTACATGGAGCAATATCTAATAAAACACAAACTAGAGAGCTAGATTACTACAATCTTGATATGATTATAAGTGTTGGTTATCGAGTAAAATCCAAGAATGGTATTATTTTTAGAAAATGGGCTAATAAGATATTAAAAGATTATATGATTAAAGGTTACGTTGTAAATAATAAAAGATTAGAATATTTGGAAAAAACAGTTAAATTATTAGATATAGCAAGTCGAGGGTATGAAAATACCAGTGAACATGATAGTAAAGAAATTCTTCGAGTTATTACTGAATACACTAATGCTTTAGATTTACTTGATGATTATGATCATAGAGCATTTAAAAAAATAGAAGGTACAACAAGTGATAAAAAAGTAACATATGAAGATTGTATTAATATCATAGAAACTTTAAGATTTAATGAAGAAAGTGATATATTTGCTTTAGAAAGAGATAAAGGATTAAAATCAGTTATAGCTAATATTTATCAATCTTTTGATAATAAAGATGTTTATCCCACATTAGAAGAAAAAGCAGCAAACTTTCTTTATATGGTTGTTAAAAATCATGTATTTATTGATGGCAATAAGAGAATCGCCGCTACATTATTCATATACTTTTTACAATTTTATAACATTTTATACAAAAATGAAAAACAAATAATAGACAATAACACTTTAGTAGCAGTCACACTTTTAATCGCTGAAAGTAATCCTAAAGAGAAAAATATAATAATAGAATTAGTAACAAACTTTTTAAAATAAAGAACAAAATAAACTTTGACAATAAGTTATTTTATGATATAATAACTTTGACAGATTTAAGTGGGCAAGAATTTTCCCACTTTTATTATTATATAAGAATAGGGTGAGTTATGAAAAAAAGTTTAGAAGAACTAGAGAAAAAGATTAGAGAAGTTCTAGAAAAAGAGAGTATTATTGTTGACAGTGTTACATATGAAAAAAACAGTGGTAATTACAATGTATTATCAATAGTATTAGATAAAGTTGGAGGTATTGATTTAGATACAATTGTTGATGCTACAAACATCATTAATCCAATTGTAGATGAGTATGATTTTACAGATGATTCATACATCTTAGATGTCGTATCCAAAGAAAGAGGTGAAGATAATGAATAGTGAAGAATTCATTAAAGCAGTAAAAGCAATAGTAAAAGAAAAAGGAATAAGTGAAGAAGTTGTATTTGAAGGAATGGAGCAAGCCTTAGCAACAGCATACAAAAAGAATTTTGATTCTAAGACAAATGTGAGAGTAGACATTAATCGTGAAACAGGCGAAATCAAAGTATTTTCTTATTTAGTAGTAGTTGATGATGTAGATTTTGGTAGTGAGACTACTGATGAAGAAGGAAATGTTGTAAAAATAGCACCAGAAATTAATATAGATGCGCAAATCATATTAGAGCAAGCAGAAGAAATGGTACCAGGAATTAAAGTGGGCGAAACTATTGAGACAGAAGTTACACCTAAGGATTTTGGTCGTGTCGCAGCTTCTACAGCTAAGCAAGTTTTAACTCAAAAAATAAGAGAAGCTGAAAAAAACAGTATTATCGACGAATTCCAAGATAAGCAAGATGAAATGTTACTAGGTTTAGTTGCTCTTGAAGATAACAAAAACTATTATATTGATTTAGGAAGAACCAGAGGAATATTACCTAAGAATGATATTATTCCAGGCGAAACAATTAAAATGGGTTCTAATATCAGAGTATATGTCACTAAAATTGAAAATGGTACTAAAGGACCTTTAATATTATTATCAAGAAAACACTATGGTTTTGTAAAAAGATTATTTGAACTCGAAATACCAGAATTACAAGATGGAACTCTTATTATGCATGCATGTGTTAGAGAAGCCGGAATTAGAAGTAAAGTAGCATTATCTACAACTAACGAAAGAATTGACCCTATTGGAACATGTATAGGTGAAAGAGGTTCACGTATTGCTAGTATCTTAAAAGAATTAAATGGTGAAAAAGTAGATGTAGTATTATACAGTGAAAATCCTGAAGAATATATTAAAAGTGCTTTATCACCTGCTAAAAATGCCATTGTAAGTATAATTGATGAAAAGAAAAAAGAAGCTTTAGCAGTTATCCCTGATGATGAACTTGCTCTTGCAATTGGTAAAGGTGGCAATAATATTAAACTAGCTAGTAGATTAACTAAATATAAAATCAATATTAAAACAATGAAAGAGATTAACGAAGAAGGTAACAAATAAGATATAAAGCAAGGAGACTAAAATGAAAACAAAAAAAATACCAATGCGAACTTGCGTAGTAACTAAAGAAAAGTGTGAAAAAAAAGATTTGCTTCGTATAGTAAGAACTCCTGAAGGTAATGTTATTGTAGATATAACAGGTAAAGCAAACGGTAGAGGAGCTTATTTAAAAAAAGATATTGAAGTCATAAATAAAGCTGAGAAAACTAAAATATTAGAAAGAATATTAGAAGTTAGTATTCCTAGTGAAGTATATGAAAATGCTAAAAATTTAATTAAATAAAAAATAAAAAATAAGAAAGGAGAGTAAGCATGACTGTAAAAGAATATGCAAGTGATGTAAATTTAAGTGTCGCTGAGATTTTAAAAAAATGTAATGATCTTGGCATAGAAGTAAAAAGTGGAGAGGACGAACTCACCGATTTAGATGTTATCACTCTAGATAATGCAATTAATTTAATTGGTGTAGAAGATGACTCTTATGAAGAAGAGGAAACAATTGATGAAGTTGTAGATGAAATAGTAGAAAGCAGTAATATCACTAAGAACATAAACACAACTGATAAAAAGCAAAAGTTAAAAAAGAAAAATCAAGTAGAAACCAAAGATTATTCTAAATTACGTAAAGAAATGTATAAAAATAAAGACAAGCTTATGAAAAATACAGTAGATGAAAATATTATTGTATTTAAAGAAGGCATGACAGTAGGAGAACTAGCTGATGAATTAAACATTAGTGGTACAGACATAATTAAAAAATTAATGACATTAGGTTTAATGTTATCAGTTAACCAAGCCCTTGATTTTGAAAATGCTGAAATAATTGCGTTAGAATATAATAAAACATTAAAAAGAGAAGAAACCCAAGATGTATCAAACTTTGAAGAATATGAAATAGTTGATAATGAAGAAGACTTAGTGCCAAGACCTCCAATTGTAACTATAATGGGTCATGTTGATCATGGAAAAACAACCCTTTTAGATTATATAAGAGATTCTCATATTGCAAGTGGTGAAGCTGGAGGAATTACGCAAGCTATTGGAGCTTATCAAATAAAGACCAATGGTAGTAAAATAACCTTTATAGATACTCCAGGCCATGCAGCCTTTACTGAAATGCGTGCTAGAGGAGCTAGCGTTACCGATATAGTTATAATTATTGTTGCTGCTGATGATGGAGTAATGCCCCAAACTAAAGAAGCAGTTGAACATGCTTTAAGTGCGAAAGTACCAATAATTGTCGCAGTAAATAAAATAGATAAACCAGATGCAAATCCAGAAAAAATCAAAACTGAAATGGCCGAACTTAATATCACTCCAGAAGAATGGGGTGGAGAGTATCCATTTATCAATATTTCAGCTCAAACAGGAGAAGGTGTTGATAAATTATTAGAGACCATTTTAGCTATAAGTGAAATGGGTGAATTAAAAGCTAATCCAAGTAGATATGCTGTTGGTTCTGTAATTGAATCTCGTCAAGATAAAAATGTTGGTGGAATTGCCAGTCTACTTATATTAAATGGAACTTTACGTTTAGGAGATCCAATAGTAGTTGGAACAACATTTGGTAAAATAAGAACTATGAAAAATGATTTAGGTGAGTCTATTACTAGTGCTGACCCTGGAACACCTGTTGAGATTACTGGTTTAAATGACAATCCAAGCGCTGGTGATAAGTTTATGGCTTTTGAAACTGAAAAAGAAGCAAAAGAAATCGCTGAAAAAAGAGCAATAAATGCTAAAGAAAATAAGTTTAAGAAAGACGTTATATCTTTAGATGATTTATTTAGCAAAATAAACGAAGGACAAAAAGAAATTAATATAGTTCTAAAAACTGATGTTCGTGGTAGTGAAGAAGCAGTTAAAAATAGTTTAATGAAGATTGATGTTGCAGGTGTTAAAATAAATGTTATCCGCTCAGGTATTGGAACTATCACTGAAAGTGATGTTGTATTAGCCAATGCCTCTAATGCCATTATAATCGGATTTAATGTTAGTCCAACTAGTACCACTAAAGAGATAGCTAAAGAGTATGGTGTTGATATTAGATTATATACAATTATTTATAAATGTATTGAAGAAATAGAACTAGCCATGAAAGGTATGCTAGATCCAGAGTTTGAAGAAAAGATTTTAGGAAGTGCCGAAATTAGAAGAATATTCAAATTCTCTAAAGTTGGTAATATTGCAGGAACTTATATAACTGATGGTATAATTAAAAATAATGCTAGTGCAAGACTTATTAGAGATGGTGTTATAATCTATGATGGTAAAATAGCCTCTATCCAAAGAGAGAAAGATAGTGTTAAAGAAGTTAAAAAAGGTTTTGAATGTGGTATCACTCTTGACAATTATACTGATATCAAAATTGGAGATATAATTGAATGTTTTGAAATGGTTGAGGTGAAACATTAATGCCAAGTCACAAAATAGCCAAAATCTCATCTGATATGATGCGTGTAATAAGTAGTATACTATTTGAAGAAGCAAGAGATGAAATCTTAAAGACTATCACTATAACCGGATGTAAAGTATCAAATGACTTAAGTTATGCTAAAGTATATTTTACATCTTTAAGTGATATGGATAAAAAAACTTTAGAGAAAGAAGTAAATGAGGCATCTCCTTTTATAAGAGGACTAGTTGCCGAAAAGTTAGATCTAAGACATACTCCAGAAATTACATTTATATTTGATGACTCAATTGAGTATGCAAATCGTATAGAAAAAATAATTAAAGAAATTAATGAGGAGAAATAAAAAAATATGGGTATAATTAATCAAAAATTTACACCAGAAGAGTTAATCACAATATATGGAATAGAACCATACATGGGTAATGTTAAAGATTTAAACATTTATAATAGCACACCAGGATTTAACATTCAGAAGTTTTATAATAATGGAGAATTAGTTGGATATGCGGCGGTATTTTTAGGCTATAATAGTATAACATCAACAGACGCATCACTAGAAGATGTAGCATTCTGGCAAGGAACACCAGAAGAGTTGGACGAATTTCTAAAAAAGGTTATTAAAGCGCAAGACTATTCATTTCCAATTGAGAATTTTTACTATGATCCTGAAAATTTTCCAGAATCAATTAGTAATACTTTAAATAAATTAGGTTTTAAAGAGACAACAAGAACACGATGAAAGATAACGGGTTACTTATTATAAATAAGCCAGTTGGGTATACATCTAGAGATATTGTAAATATAATAAGTAAGAAATTAAAAACTAAAAAAGTAGGACATACAGGAACTCTTGATCCTCTAGCATCAGGAGTTCTTGTTATTACAATTGGAAGATATACCAAATTAGGTGAAATGCTTACATCATTAGATAAAGAATATATTTCTGAAATAAAACTCGGAATTAAAACTGATACATTAGACATTACAGGCAATATCTTAGAGAAAAAAGATTTTAATTTACAAAAAGAAGATATTGAAAAAGTATTTAAAAAATTTATTGGTAAATATAAGATGGAAGTTCCTATATATTCAGCGATTAAGATAAATGGCAAAAAATTATATGAATACGCAAGAAACAATGAAGCAGTTGAGCTTCCCATAAAAACCGTGGAAATAAAAGAGTTGGAACTAATTGATTATCAAGAAGGTATTATAAAATTTCGCACCAAAGTAGAAAAAGGCACATATATAAGGAGTTTAATAAGAGATATATGTAAAGAATTAAATACAATAGGCACTATGAATTCTTTAATAAGAACCAAACAAGGTAATTTTTTTATAGAAAATGCTCAGGAGTTAGAAGATAATTATAAATTACTAAAAATAACAGATATATTAAATATCCAAAAATATAATTTAAATGATGAAGAATATCAAAAAGTCATAAATGGTAATTCCTTAGTTTTAAAAAGTAACAAAGAGCAACTATTATTAGAATATAACAATGAAGAGATAGCTATCTATAACAAAGAGGATAATATATATATTTGCAATGTTATGTTAAAAATAAATACTCAATCTTAAAATGAGTATTTTTCTTTTAAACCAAAGAGTGGTTAAGACACAAAAAAATACAAAGATTATTTGTATTTTTAAATTATGTCATCAATATATTTTTTTAATTGGGTAGCATCTTTACCAAATATAATTTTAAGTTGATTATCAATTTCAACAATACCTTTAGCGCCCAATTTCTCGATCGCATCTTTATTAACTAAAGAAACATCTTTTAAAATAACTTTAAATCTAGACATATTACATTCTGCACTAACTATATTATCTTTACCACCAAGATAACCAATCAACTTATTCGCTTCAATTTTAAAATCTCTTTTAGATAATTTTAAAACTATTAATAAAATTATAAATATAGCTGCTCCAATAATTAAATACTGCCACCATGTACTCATATCATATCACCTAAATATATTATACTACAAAATAATAATAAAAAAAACAATTTTTGTATAATCACAAATTATTCTTCCATAATAGAAATAAGAGGAATGGTGAATATGAAAAAAATAGTTTTATTTCTAACATGTATTTTATTTGTAGTAGGGTGTTCTTGTAACAATGATAAAGCAACAGACGCAGTTGAAAAGTATTTAAATGAGTATAAAGGCTTATCAGACAATGTTTTAAAAGATGTAGATAAATTGATTGAAAAAGAAAATTTAGAAGATAAGCATAAAGATACTTACAAAGAAGTAATGAAAAGACAATATCGTGATTTAAACTATACAATAGAAAATGAGGCTTATGATGGTGATGAAGCCAAAGTAACAGTTAAGATCACAGTATATGACTTATACAAAGTTGAAAAAGATGCAAAAGAACACTTAGATAAAAATCAAGATGATTTTCTAACAGATGGAATATATGATGCTAAAAAATATTTAGAATACAAGCTAGATAAAATGAAAGATGTTAATGAAACGATATCATATAACATAGTATTTAAAGTTATAAAAACAGATGGTAAATGGCAAGTAGAACAACCAAGTAACGAAACATTAGAAAAGATTCATGGAATATATAATTATGAACAAAAATAAACTATTATTAATTAATAGTTTTTTTAATATAAGAATTAGATTTAATTATTTGTAGTATTATAAAAATAATGTTATAATACAAATTAAAAGAGGCCAATAAATGAATAAATATTTTACATATATTAGAGATCTAATGAATTATATATTTCTAAAAGAACAAGATAAAGAAAAGATAAAAGAAGAATTAGAAAAAATTAGAAAAGATAAAGAAGAGAATCTAAATAAAATACAATTAGAAAATGTTAATATATCAGACGCATTAATGAATGAAGAAGAGATGGATGAAACATTAAAATATAAATTAATTCCATATGGATTAATTATACTTTTTTTAGGGATTTTATATATTAGTATTTCTTCTGGAATATTTAATATTAAAATTTTTTTAGGAGTTATACCTATATTGTTATCTTTTCTAGTAAGTAATAAGTTAGTTAAAATAGTAGAAGAAAAATACAAAAGATTAAGAAAAGAAAGAAAAAGCTTTATTGATAAACTATTTGCAAATAGAGAACAATTATTAGGTAAAAATAAAGAGTTATCAGAGAAAGAAGAAAAACTATTTAACTTAATAAGAGAGATAGAAACAGACATAGCTGATAAAAAAGCCTATGTAACAGAAGTAGAAAATGCGATCATAACTTATTTAGCTCCTACATTAGATGGTTTAATTCATGATGAAATAACTAAAAATAACAATTTAGATTTATTAGAAGTTTTAGAAAGAATTAAAGAACTATAATATTATTATAAAATTTATTTATACTTAGAAGCTTAATTTTATTCAAGAATTAAAATAGTTTTAAACAACAAATATAGGGCTAAGATATAAATAAATGTTTTTCGTGAAAGGCTTTAGCTTTTCTTTTTTTGTTTTAAAAATAATTAGTCAATCATATATTTATGTAGGTGAAGCCTATGAAAAAGATAATAGTATTTTTAGTAGTATTTATAATATTTCCCATTAAAGTATTAGCGCTTAGTGCTACAAATTGTGTAGTAATGGACTTAAATAGTGGACGAGTATTATATAATTTAAATGGTGATGAAGCGAGATTAATTGCTTCTATTACCAAGATAATGACTTGTTTAATAGCCATTAACTATAGTGATTTAGATAAAATAGTTGTAGTTGATGAAGATATATTAAAAGCTTATGGGTCAAGTGTTTATTTGAGTGTAGGCGAAGAAATAAAATTAATTGATTTATTATATGGTTTAATGCTTCGAAGTGGTAATGATGCAGCAGTTGCAATCGCTAATACTGTTGCAGGTTCAATGGAAAACTTTGTCTATTTAATGAATGAATATGCAAGTACAATTGGCATGAAAAATACCCATTTTGTTAATTCTCATGGTTTAGATAATAATGGAGTAGGTAATAAATCTAGTGCTTATGATATGGCTTTATTAACTAAAGTTGCAATGCAAAATGATACATTTAGAAGTATATTTGGATCTAGAAACTATAAAGCTAGTAGTAATTTAAAGGATTATGTCTGGGCCGGTAAAAATAAATTATTTAGTATGTATGAATATACTACAGGTGGTAAAACAGGATATACTATGGCAGCTCATAAAACCTTAGTTACAACTGCTTCTAAAGAAAATAAAAATTTAGTAGTAGTAACACTTAATGATTCCAATGATTTTGTTGATCATAAAAACTTATATGAAAAATACTTTAAAGAATATGAAGCTGTGCTTGCTTTAGATAAAAATAATTTTAAAGTAGATAATAATCAATATAAAAATACCGAGCTTTATATAAAAAAAGAATATTATGCTTTAGTAAAAGAAAATGAAAAGAATGATTTAAAAGTAAATATAAATTTATATAAATATGATAATGTATATAATGATATGAAAATAGGTGAAGCAAAAGTATTACTCAAAGACGAAGTTCTACATACTGAAAGTATCTATTTAAAAAAGATTGAAGAAAAGCAGTTAAAAAAAGAGAAAAAAAGTCTTTGGCAAAGGATAATAGGGTGGTTTAAAAAATGGTAAATATAATATGGGCATCATTAATATTTATAGCGATTATATATTCTTTTTTTACTGGAAATATAGAAACAATTAATAATGGTATTTTAACTCATGCTACAAGTGGAATGAATTTAATAATAGAAATGATGCCATTAATAGTTTTATGGACTGGTATAATGAAAATAGCGGAGAATTCTGGTTTATTAGAAATATTTTCACGGATTTTAAATCCATTACTTAGTAAATTATTTCCGAGTTTAAATAAAGATCATAAAGCTTTAGGTTACATCGCCAGTAATATCGCTGCTAATATGTTAGGTCTTGGTAGTGCTGCAACACCATTTGGATTAAAAGCAATGGAGGAATTACAAAAAGATAATCCTAAAAAAGATACAGCAACAGAGGCTATGATTACATTTTTAGTTTTAAATACGGGAGGAGTAACTTTAATACCAACAACAGTTATTGCTCTTAGAATGATGTATGGAAGTAGTAATCCCACAGAAATAATCATAACAAGTATACTAGCTACCACAATATCTAGCTTTTCAGGATTAATGTTAGATTATATGATAAGGAGAAAAAATAGATGAACTTATTATCAAAAATAATTATTCCATTATTTGTATTATTAATCATCTTTTTTGGAGTTAAAAAAAAGGTAAATGTTTATGATTCATTTTTAAGTGGTGCTAAAGAAGGACTGGTAATGGTATTTCATATCGCTCCAACTATAATAGCTATGGTATTCGCTGTTAATATTTTTTTAGATAGTAAATTTTTAGAAGGAGTACTTGGCTTTTTAGAACCATTTTTAAACAATACTAATATTCCAATGGATATAATCCCAATGGCTTTATTACGTCCTATTTCTGGAACGGCATCACTAGCTATTATGAATGATATTTTCATTAATTTTGGTCCTGATAGTTTTGTTGGAAGACTTGCATCTACCCTGCAAGGATGTACTGATACAACTATATATGTTTTAGCTTTATATTTTGGTAGCATTAAAGTAACAAAAACGAGATATTCCTTAAAAGTTGGCTTATTCGCTGATTTGTGTGGAATTATTGCAGCTTTTGTTATAACAACGATATTTTTTGGTCAATAAATTTGACATAAACAGAATTTTCTGTTAATATATTTATATAAAAGAACTTGTACCACTGTCCGTTTCGGACGTCAAACTTCGGGGTGTAAGGCATCGGAAGCAGTGGCAGAGTTCTTTTTTATTATCTTAATTTTCCATAAAGTTTTTACTTCAAGATTATGATTTTTATTAGAAATATAAGTAATTAAAAAGTATCTATTACCAAATTGTTTTTCAAATCTAATAGCAATATTGTTATTTTCTGTTAAATCAACTTTTTTTAACTTATCACAATCAGATATAATATTAGGTATTAATTCAAAATCATCTTTAGTTATTGCTATTTGTCCGCGTTTATCTTCTATATTTTGGCTGCTATGATTTTTAAAAATATGTCTTACTGCATTAGCTTGCAAGGATATATTATAATCCTCAAGATTAATATTTATTTCTTTTTTAATTGTATTAGCTAAATCTTTTCCAATTTTACCAAAGTATAATTTAGTATTACTAGGATATTCAATAGATTCCTGTGTAAATTTATATATATCACTTTTAGATTTAACAATCTTTATTTTTCCATTCCGAAAATTATTTATTTCATGCTTAGTATAATTATTAATATTTTTAATTTTAGTAATCATAAATTTCTCCTTTCAATTTATTTTAAAACCTATCATAGCACACCCTAATAACAAATTTTGTCGAGTAATGTCATAAAATAAATCTTTTTATAATTTAAAAAAATAATCACAATTCGACAAGTTATATGGATAAAGTATGATAGACTAATAATGGTGGTAATATGAAACAAAATGTTAAAATATTTTTAATCGCACTTGGAATAGGAATGATTAGTGCTTTTGTTGTTTGTTATAAAATTGAACCAACAATTATTAGTAATGCTCTTGAAACTAAGGTTACATATTTTTATGTAGGCTCTTACAATGATATTAATAGTGCAAATAATAAAAAAAGCAATTATAACAATGCTTTAATATATAATAGTGATGGTATTTATAGTGTTATAATTGGGATATATAATAAAAAAGAGAGTATTGAGTTAATGGAAAGTTATTTTTTAGATAAAGGTATAAATTTCCGTAAAAAAGAAGTTAAAGCAAGTCAAGAATTAATAAAAGCAATGCGTGACTATGAATTATTAATCGCAACCAGTGATAAAAGTTATTATGAAAATTTAAATAAATCTTTATTAAAGTTATTTAGTGAATATATTAATAAATAAAAGAGCCATAATATAAATAGGTGTTTAAAAATGATCAGAAAAAATTGGTTTTATATTTCTTTAATTATAATATATTTAATATTTTTAACTAAAGATAGTTTTATAGGTTTAATTAATAATAAAGATGATATAGCAAATAGTAAATGCACTCTTGAAAATAATAGTATTATAGAGGATTATGAAAGATTATTAAACTTTATGAATTTAACTGAGAATAAACAAGAATTAATATATAGTAAAGTAATAACCAGAGAAATCTATGAGTTTTATGATAAGATAACTATAACCAAAAATGAAAATGATAAGATAAAAAAAGGGGATATTGTTATTAATGAGTATGGTTTAATAGGTACAATTTCTAAAGTAAATAAAAATAGTTGTGAAGTATCTTTGATTACAAGTAATGATACCAATATATCTGTTAAAGTAGGAGAATTTTATGGAATACTTTATAGTAAAGACCATAAGTTAAAAATTAAAAATATGAAAATTGAAGGAAGTATAAAAGAGGGAGATGAAGTATACACATCAGGATTAACTCTAGTACCAGAGGGTATTAAAGTAGGTAAAGTAAAAAACATAAAAAAAGATGAACTAGAATTAGAATACATATTAGATATTGAAAGTATATCACTTCATAATTTAAAATATTTAGGAGTAATATCTTTATGATTTATTTAGTATTAGATTTTATTTTATCCTATTTTAGTAAAATACCAACTTTTTTCTTTTTAATAAATATCGTATTAATAAAAAAACAAGAATTATCTAAATTAATAATTATTGGATTAATTATTGATATCTTAATATTAAATACTTACTTTTTAAATACAATTATTTTAATAAGTATCTTTTTAATATATAAAAAATTAAAAATAACAAAAATAAATATCAAAAACTATATTTTATCATTACTTTTAATATATATTTTATATGTAAGTATTATTGGATTAATAAATAAATATAGTATGATTTATATTTTAAGTTTCATTATAAATAACATATTTTACGAATTAATATTTTACTTTTTAGTGTATAAAATAGAGGAGAAAAACATAAAATTATCTAGGTGATAATAATGAATGTTGAAGATATAATAAAAAAGAATAAAGAAAAAAGAAGAAATTATACGAGTGGTGAAAAAAAAGAAGAACTTCCCAAAAATATTAAATATTTAAAAGGTTTAATATCCCGTATTTTAATAACGATTATTTTTGTTTTAGGAAGTATAATATATACGAATATAAATAGTGATAATAAAAAATTATATAAAAAATATGTTTTAGAAAACTCACTTAGTTTCACCAAAATTAACAATTTATACAATGATTTATTTGGTGAAATAGACTTTATTAAAAAGAATAAAGAAAATAGTAAACCAGTATTTAATAATATCAGTTATACTAATATTGAAAATTATAAAAATGGTGTTAAATTAAATGTTAGTCCAAATGAAACAATAAGCGTTATAACAAGTGGCATAGTTGTATATATTGGAGAAAAAGAAGGATTAGGCAATACAATTATTATCCAAGGAAATGATGGCGTAGACATTTGGTATTCTAATTTAACTGATACGAACATAAAAGTATATGATTATATAGAATCAGGAACAATTTTAGGAACATCAAATAGTAACGAAGTATATTTAACATTATTAAAAGATGGCAAATATATGAACTATGAAGAATACATTAAATCACTATAAAATGAAGTTTAAAATAAATAGTGCTACATATTTTTTAATATTAAGTTTTCTCTTGACGGGATTAATAAAAAATATTATTTTAATATATTTAATAGTTATCACTCATGAGTTAGGACATGTTTTAATTATTAAAAAACTAAAATATAAAATAACTAAGATTGAAATATATCCGATGGGTGGTATAACTAGTATTGATAAAAAAATAAATACTAAGATATCCCATGAATTATTAATATCTATATTTGGGATTATATTTCAAATAATATTATTTTGTATAATGTATATTTTATATAAAAATAATCTTATAAGAGATAACACATATAATTTATTTAATAGTTATAATAAAACGATTATGATTTTTAATTTACTTCCCATAATTCCTTTAGATGGCTATATCTTTTTAAGAAGTATATTAGAATACATATTTTCATATAAAAAAACTTATTATATAAGTTTAATAATTAGTATTATTTCTATTATTTTATTTATAACATACAATGAAATTTTCTCATTAAACAATTATTTAATAATAAGTTTCTTAATATATAAAATTGTAACTAGTATTAAAGAATTTAAATATATATACATGCGTTTTTTAACGGAAAGATACTTATATGATTTACCAAAGTATAAGTTTAAATATGAAAATAAAATTAACATTAATCTCTTAAAAAAAGATACATATCATTATTTTAAAAAAGAGAGTAGAGTATATTCTGAAAAAAAGCTTTTAAATGAAATATTTAAATATAACAAATAATATTAAAAGTATGTCTTAATAAAGGCCAAGAAATAAGCTAAATAGTTTGACAAAAGCTTGTATTTCTGATAAAATGAATATCGATGTGGATTTAATCCCAAAAAACCACACTAAAATGGTTTTAAAAGTTTAACTTACCATAAGGGTGCGTCTTAAAAAAGAAGGAGGAATGTTGGATGAAAGCTATATTCGAAACAGGTGGAAAACAATATTATGTTAGTGAAAATGATGTAATTTATGTTGAATTATTACCTAATGAAGTTGGTAGTGAAGTAACATTTACAAATGTCCTAGCAGTAGATGATAAAGTTGGAACACCATATGTTGAAGGTGCAAAGGTTGTTTGCTTAGTTGAAAAACATGGTAAACAAAAGAAGATTAAAGTCTTCAAATATAGACCTAAGAAGAAATATCGTAAAACTCAAGGTCATAGACAACCATACACTAAATTAGTTGTAAAAAAAATTAGCTAATGATAAAAGTTAATATAAAACAAAATACAATTATTATTACAGGTCATGCTGGATATGATGAGTATGGCAAAGATATAGTATGTGCTAGTGTTTCGTCAATTGTAATAACAAGTGTGAACGCTGCCTTAAAGTTAGAAAATAATTCTTTAGAATATATTGAAGAAAAAGATAAACTAACAATTAATATCTTAAGTAATAAAGAAAATATCAAAATTATAATAAAAAATATGATAGATTTATTAGAAGAACTATCATTAACTTATAAAGAAAATATCAAAATTATAAAGGAGGAAAGACCATGAATTTTATGAAATTAAATATTCAATTATTCGCTCACGTTAAGGCTCAAGGTTCTACTCAAAATGGTCGTGATTCACGCGGACGTAGATTAGGAGCAAAAGCTAGCGATGGCGAAACTGTAACAGCAGGTTCAATCCTATATCGTCAAAGAGGAACAAAGATTTATCCAGGAACAAATGTAGGAATGGGTAAAGATCATACATTATTTGCTAAAATAAATGGTGTAGTTCGTTTTGAAAGATTAGGTAGAGACAAAAAGAAAGTAAGCGTTTACGAAGCATAGTAAATGCTTTTTTTAATACCTACTTGAAAATTTAGACCAAATATGATAATATGTATATAAATGAAGGAAACTTCATATAATAAAAAAAGGAAACATTTAGTTTGGACACTGAATGTCTACCTAATTAGGGTAGACACTTAATATTGGTTAAACAATATTAGGTGTCATTTTTTTATTACAATAATCAAATTGATTAAGAGTAGTAAAATGATGGAAATGAGTTTCAAAACTTTAATAATAAAAGTTTTAGTTTTCATCTATCAAACCTCCTCTCTAATAGATTGGAGGTAGACACCTAGTAAATAAATATTTCCTATAAATATTATACTAAAAAATATACCTTAAGTAAAACTTTTTAAAGATTAAACTATCAATAATTTATTGAAAATATAATCAGTATTGAGTATAATTGATATAAGGTAAATCTGTTATATTCGGCATGTCTCCGATTAACTGGAATGGCAGTAACGCTTGCGTGTTCTATGTGAATTCGAGTGGCCACCTCAACGCTCCTAACGTGAACTGGACTGAACCAGGTGTGCGCCCAATATCCTTCTTAAACTTACATATTTGATTAAGGTTAAATATAAAAGAATTAGGATACAAGATTTATCTAAGACTAAAGTCTAAAAATATGATACTAATATTTTATATCCAGTATATAAAATTATAATAGTATCTTTTTTCTTGTCAAAATATTTAAATTACTATATAATTAAATAAAGATAGGGTGATAATATGAAAAAAGGTTTTGCATTATTAGAGACATTAATAGTAATAACTTTTTTAATAGTATCACTTTTACTTTTATATGGAACATTTAGTAATATGTTAAGTAATAGTAAGAAAAATATTTTATATGATAATGCTTCTAATATATATAAAGCTTATTATGTGAAAGAATATTTAAATTTAGGGTCATTACAAGATATTGAAACAAATGATATAAGAGAGATTACCTGTAATGAAATAAATATATCAGGATGTGATACTTTATTAAATGAGCTTGAAATAAAAAAATTATATATTGCAAATATTAATTTAAAAGAATATGATAAAGAAAAATATACAAGCAGTTTAAATAATTATTTAGACACTCTTTCAAATAATAGTAATAATAAATATCGTCTTATATTAGAGTTTAATAATCAAGATATTTTAGCCTTTGCCAGTATAGAAATAGGTGATATTTATGAATAAAAAAGGAGTAACCATATTAGAGCTATTAATAAGTATAACACTTATTTCTATAGTAATATTATTATTAATTAAAGTAATATTTTCATTAGATAAAATTAATAATGACAAGACATATGCTAGTAATGATGAGATATCAAGAACTGAACTAATTAAAAACATTGAAAGTGATTTTTTAAAATTAAAATTAGAAGGGCTAGAGATTAGAAAAGAAGAAAACACAACTATTAAGTTTTATTATGAGAATGCATATAAGGAATTAAAAATCGCAAAAAATAAAATTACTTATAATAATGAAACAAAGACATTAGAAAGTAGTGGTGCCACTTATGATTTATGTCCTAGTTACGAATATATATCTTTAGATGATAATTATTATTTAATTAAAATAAATATACCAGTTTTAATAAATAACGAAAATACACGAGTAGAAGATGATATAAATTTAACGTATATAGGTTTAAAAAAAGAAAATAATAATTATCCTTTAAATTATGTATGCCCTTAAAATAATAAAACTAAGATTACACTTATTAAAGCTTGCATAATTCTTCCTTTTAAAAAGCTAGAATAAGAAATAGAAGTATCTTCTAGTATTGCTTTTATTTGTGTATGAATACTAATACCACCAAAAGAGATAATCAAAATAGCGATTATTTCTTTTAATTTAGAAGCAATTGTAATCGTACCAAGTAAATTAAGACCATTTGTAATTTCTAAGAAACCAGAGATTAATACTTTTAGAAAATCTGAAACAGGAATCATTTGCACAATTAAAAATGAAAGAAGCATATAAAAAACGATTGTCCCTAAAATCATTAATAAAGTATTTACTGATTTAGAAATACTTTTTATTAAAACATTACCTATATTTAAATTAATATTATGATTTATTTGATTTTCTCTTATTAGAGGTGCATGTTTTCTTACCAAAATACCTATAATAATATTACTAACATAGTGAATTAAAATAATTTTAACTACCGAATTTATTGGAAACATACTAGATAGTATTAAGGTTAAAAAAAGGGGATTAGAAAAATAAGTAAAATAAAGATAATGGGAAGCTTCAGTTTCATTAATGTTATTATTAGCAACTAAATTCTTCAAAATATAAGCTTGACTAGGAGTACCACTAATAAGGCTCATAATAAATACGTAAGAAGCAATACCACTTGTATGAAAAAGTTTTTTAAATAAAGGGTTAAAAATTTTATAGAAGAAAAAGGGAAGGCCAGCATTTACTAAAATATCGTTAATAATAAACATAGGGAATAAGGAAACAAAAACTTTATTTAAAAACAAATTAACAGCATTAATAATAACTCCCGCTACTACATTATTATTTTTAAAAATAAAAAAAATGGCTATAAAGCATAATAAACAAAAAGTAAAGTTAATAATTTTTTCTTTCATAAATAATCTCCTACGTGATATAATTTAATAAGGTGATGAAAATAATGTTTACTAAAATATATGAAAAATCAAAAAATTTTATCAAAGAAAATTATAAAAGTTTAATAGTATTAGTTATAATATTTATGGTTTTTACAATAGAATTACCATATTCAATATATACACCAGGTGGAGCAGTTAATTTAAATGATCGAGTAAATGTCGAGAATAAAGAAGAAGTTAAAGGCTCATTTAATATGGCTTATGTATCAATGGTTAAAGGATCTATTCCATTTTTATTATTATCCAAAGTATTTCCTGACTGGGATATAGTAAAAAAAGGGGATATAACTGCTAAAGGCGAATCAATGGATGAACTAATGATGCGTGAACGTCTTTATTTACAAGAATCTATGGATAATGCAATAATAAATGCTTATCAAAAAGCAAATAAAAAAATAAATATTAAAAGTATTATAAATAATGTTAGTTATATATCAGAAGAATCTGAGTCAGATTTAAAAGTAGGAGACCAAATTATAAGTGTAAATGGTATTAATATATCTAGTATTACGGAACTTAAAGAAATTGTTGAAAAGTTAAATGAAAACGAAAAAGTTAATTTAAAAATAAAGCGCAAAGAAAAAGAACGTGATGCATATGCCACTACATATAAAATAGATGGTGTGACTAAAATAGGAATAAGTTTTGTAACTACTTATGATTATGAAGCAACACCTAAAGTCAATATAAAATCTAAAGCAACAGAAGCTGGTTCCAGTGGGGGCTTAATGATGAGCTTAACAGTTTATAATCAGTTAACAGAAACTGATATAACTAAGGGCAAAAAAATAGTTGGTACAGGTACTATTGATATCGATGGTAATGTTGGCGAAATAGGTGGGGTAAAATACAAACTTATAGGAGCGGTTAAAAATAAAGCAGACATCTTTATTTGTCCTGAAGAAAATTATGAAGAAGCAATAAGTGTTGCTAAAGATAAAGATTATGATATTAAAATAATAAGTGCTAAAACATTTGATGAAGCGTTAGAAAAACTAGCAAACATTTAAAAAACTAAGGATAATTCTTAGTTTTTTAATGCCAAATTATCAAATTATTTCTTATTAATAACATATTTAATCATGATCATTATAATCATCTAAAAAATAATACTTATAATTATCTTTTTTATAGCCAAGTATTTGAGTTAAATTAATATTTTCCATACTTTTAAAAATATTATATTCAATATAAGGATTAACTTTTCGAAGGTCATCAATTAACTTTTTTATTTCTTTTCTTTTGCTTTTTTCTTCATCGATATTTTCTTTAGTCATTTTACAAGCACAATTTAGAAAAGTCAAATTATTATATTTACTCCACGCTACAATATCATGTTCTTTAATATAGTACATAGGTCTAATCAGTTCCAGTCCTTGAAAATTTTCGCTGTGGAGTTTTGGCATCATTGTTTTTATTTCAGCACCATATAACATACTAAGTAAATTAGTTTCAATGACATCATCAAAATGATGACCAAGAGCTATTTTATTACAACCAAGTTCTTGAGCTTTATTATAAAGATGTCCCCGGCGTATTCTAGCACACATATAACAAGGACTTTTCGCATTCATAACATCAAGAGAAGGGAATATATCACTATTAAAAACTTCAATTGGTACTCCTAAAGTTTTAGAATTATTAATAATGAGATTTAAATGTTCATTTGTATAACCAGGATTCATAACAACAAACTTAGCTTCAAAATGTAATTTACCATGTTTTTTAATTTCTTGAAAGCATTTTGCCATTAAAAAAGAATCTTTGCCACCACTAATACAAATCATAATTTTATCATTTTCTTGTATTAATTCATAATCTCTAATAGCCTTTGTAAATTTACACCATATTTCTTTACGATATTTTTTAATAATACTTCTTTCAATTTCTTGAGCTTGTTCCATAATAAAACCTCTTTTTCATATTATAATATAAATAAAAAAAACTTGCAATAATTAGGGATTATTGTTAAAATAATAAAATACAAAAAAGGGGGATACTACATGATAGCTGAAATATACACTGCAATAGGTGAAGCTTTTGATAATAGAAATTATAAACAAGTAATTAAATTAGTTAGAGAAGCTTTAACAAATCCCAATTTTGGGTTCAACATGAATTTATTATATAAGTATGCATATTCTCTAATTATGACTTATAAAGTAAAAGAGGCAATAAGAGTACTTAAAGTAATAGCAAAAAATGATACAAAAGCCGAGATGCTTTATAAAATAGAGTTTATCTTAAGCAAATTAGAAAAAAAGCAAGTTATAAAGCTTTATATAAAAGACTATTTCAAAAAAGGCAATAAATTAGAAGCAGGGTTAGTAGTTTATTTAAAAAAACAAGAAGATATTCAAAGTAAATATTCAAATTTTGAAAATAATATTAGATATCCTTTTATGATATGGAAAGTAGAAGGAGATAAGATATATGCTTTCCCTTTAAGAAAATATATTAACCATGGATTTTATATATCAGCAAATAAATATTTAACAGAAGCTAATTTAGCTTGTAACCCTAATTTAGTTGTTTTTGAAGCCAATGCTATATCTAAAGTAGATATGCAAATAGATGGACTAGATTTTAATAATATAATTAAAGATCTATATGAAAGACTTTGTGTTTTAGGAACAATTAATAATTTACCTAAAAATCATTTTGTTGCAGAATTAGAGAAGAGTTTATCAGTTTCAGTAGGAGATATAGTTACGATATATAGTATTAGTAACCATGTTAGAACATATTATTACATAATTGAAAAAGATTATGAAAACTCAACTTATAAAGCTATAGCAATAAGTCATTTAAATGGAGAGATCTTTATTAAGAATGAAGATATAATAGAAATATCATTCTCAGCATACATCATGGAAAAGGTAGTAGTTTCTGAAGAAAATAAAGAAAAAATAAAAGAAGCTGTTTCATATTTAGAAAAAGAACAAAGGAATTGTAATAGATTAACATTAAAACGCACAGTATTAGATAAGCTAAGGCATAAAATATCTAAATTTTTAGATTTTTTCACAAAAGAATCTTGAAACATTTAATATATTATGATATTATTAAAAAGCAAGTGGACCCTTAGCTCAGTTGGTTAGAGCATCCGGCTCATAACCGGGCGGTCGTAGGTTCGAGTCCTACAGGGTCCACCATTTTTTAATTTTTGCGCGTATGGCGGAATTGGTAGACGCACTAGACTTAGGATCTAGCGGGCTTCCCATGGGGGTTCAAGTCCCTCTACGCGCACCAAACTTAATACCAAACTCGAACTATAATAGTTCGAGTTTTAAAATACTCAGAAAATATTAAAGAATTAGATTATGAAAAAGATATCACTGGAACCATTTATCTAGACACAAGACCAAATTGATGATGAAACGCATTATATAACAAGGCAACGTAAAACCATAAAAGATATCATATATAAAAATTTAAAATCTAGAGCAAAAAATATAATTACATTTTGAAGTTTGTAAGAGTAGTTATTCAAGTACAAAAGTAACTCAAAGCTTTAAGTTTTAGGTTTTAATATAGCAAAAATTATGTTAAAATATGTAGAAAAGTTTTATAAAGAGAAAGCAGTGGGAGGAACTATGAATAAAAATTTAGTTATAATATATGCATATATAATGCTAGAGTGTCGTTTATCAATTGAAAAAGCAAGTAGAATATTTCGTCTAGATAAAGATACTTTTCAAAACCATTTAAATTTTAACATATTACCAATTGAGGTTATAAAAGCTTTAAGGTATTTAGAATTCGAAACAAAGAGTTATGGATTAGATAATAAAAGAGGAATTTTTAAAGCCAATTTATATATAAGAAAATTAAGAAGAATTCTAGCAAAATATAAAGGTGAAGAACGAAAGAAAAAATTAGAAGATTTAGTTAATGATTTAAAAGGTCCAGACATAAGATTTGTTTTAGAAAAAAACATAATAGGAGTTATGTATACAAAAGAAGAAAAAGAACAAATTTTAAAATATCGTTTGAAATATGCCGTTTCTGGTAAAAATATGGAAACTATTTTTCATATCGATAAAGGCAGTATTGTTAAATGGGAAAAAGAATTACCAGAAGACGAATTAAAATTTCGCTTAGAAATATTAAGAAAATATTTAAATTATAAATATACTGGACCAAGAAGTAGAAAATAAATTCTTTATCTTTACTTTTATTCATGTTATACTAAATATATAAGGAGTGAACGATATGGAGAATAAATATTATTTAGCGATCGAAACCAAACCTAATAATTATTTTCCACTTAATTTATTGGACTTGAAAATATTTAATAAAACATCTAATAAAATTGAGGAAATAGATTCATTAACTTTAAAATATACAAAAAAAGAAATAATGGAAGCTATCAAAGAAGCTAACTTATTAGAAATAGATTATGATATGCCATTAGTAATTATATATATTGAAAAAGAAAAAACTAGAAAAGTTGAAGCTTTAACCAAAGATAACAGTTTTGACATGTGGAACAATTTAAAAGAGAATTACCAAGATAAAAATTATTGTAATAGAATAATTAACTTTTTAAAGAATAAAATACCAGAAGATACTTTAAATACATTAAAGAATAATAAAGGGCAAGAAATGTTTTTGAAAATAATAAGTGAATTACCATATTTCACAGAAAGAAAGTTATATTTTTATTTATATGAAAACTAACATTGAAGATTATATCTTATCGTTTAAAGAATATATATTATATGAGTTAAATTATTCTCCGACAACAGCGAATACATATCATAATGTTTTATTAGAATATGCACAATTTTTAAAAGATAAAGACTTAAGATTTAAAAATATCACTAATAAAGAAGCTAATTTATATAAAGCTCATTTAATAGAAAAAGGTTATGATAATAAAACATCAGCTTTACATATGAGCGCTGCTCGTAGTTTTTATAATTATTTAGTAGAAATAAAGGAGTGTATAGAAAATCCTTTTAATGGAATAAGAAATCCTAAGATTTCAAAAAAATTACCTAATTTTTTAAAAGATAGTGAAACTAAAAATCTATTTGATAATATCAACTATGATAACGATTTAGAAGTTAGAAATATCCTAATAATTGAAATGCTTTATGTAACAGGACTAAGAGTAAGTGAATTATGCAAGATTAAAGTATCAGAATTAAATAATGGGGTATTAAAAGTAGTAGGTAAAGGAAATAAAGAAAGAGTAATTTATTATAAAGCTTGTGATATGAAACTTTTAAATTATTATTTAAGTACTACTAGAAATAATATTTTAAAAGGTATTTCCAGTGAATATCTTTTTCCTAACAAATTTGGCAAAGCTTTAACTACTAGAACAATTGAAAATATAGTAAAGAAATATACTGAGCAAAAAAATATAAAAAGTAAAGTTACGCCTCATACTTTAAGACACACTTATGCTACAGATTTATTAAATAATGGAGCTGATATACGTTCTGTTGGAGAACTATTAGGTCATGAATCACTTAGTACAACTCAAATATATACTCATATAACAAGTGATAGGTTAAAAAATGTTTATAATAAAGCTCACCCTCGAGCAAAAAAATAATACTTGTAAAATATTTAAGATTTTTTTATAATAAATATAAGGGAGGATAAATATGAAAAAAGTAGGAAGTATAATATGTATAGCAATTTTAATAGGATTAATTATATTTGTAAGTACAAAAACATTAGACGATGGACATTTAAGAATTGAAGGTATCAGAGTAAGAGTGCCAAGTGGAACTTTACTAGTTGAAGAATGTGTTAAAGAAACAGAAAATGTAGCTTATTGTGAAAAAAACTTTGATGTAAATGATAAGGAAGTAAAAATAGAATTTAAATATCAAGACTTCAAAGAAAGTGGATATCCAACAACATTAGTAGCAACTATAAATGGCCATGAATTTTTCAAAAAAGAAAACTTAAATTTAGAAGTAATGGGAAGTAATGAATATTCTATGTTCCGTAATTTTAAAGTTATGGATGATTATATAGTATTTACATATACAAATGGTACTAGTGGCAGAACTTCAACTCTATATGCTATTGATTTAGAAGGAAATATCATATTAGAAGATAAAGATATTGATAAAGATAATATGGTTTTAAAAGATTATACAACATTTATAAGTTATGATAAAAATGTTATTACAGTTTATGCGACAAGAATGGTTCAAGATATAGCATATCAAGATAAACATATATGTAGTGCTAATAAGAAAGATATTGTTGAAGCTCATTATGAATATACTTTAAAAGAAGGTAAATTTAGTAAAAAGCAGATAAAAACAATAACAGCTAAAGAATTTATTGAAAGTAAAAAAATCGAATGTTAAGAATAAATCAGAAACTAAAATTTTCTGATTTTTTATTGTAAAATTATAATATAGATTTTATGATAACTTTATAATATAATAAATAACCAAAGCAATGATAAAGGAGTTGTTACTATGCCACAATCAAAAGAATCGAAAATTTCATATGATTATAACATATATAAAATAGATAAAGATAAAATAAACGAACTTAAACAACATTTATTGGACAGAAGCTTTAATAAAATTGATATAAAAAAGGGATGTATCAAAAATTCAGGTGGTTTTAACTTTGAAATATTATTCTGTGATAAAATAAGTTCAACTGGAATGCCTTGGATTGATTTAATTTCTAATTTCACCGATCAAAATCTAGAACTAAATATAAGAACTTATGGAGCTGCCATAATATGTCAAAAAGACGGAGAATGTTATGCTATTTCATATGGAAATGCTCACTTTTATATTAATGAATTTGCTAATCCAACATTTGGTATAAATGTAGCCGAAAGAATTATTGATTTAGAGAATGTAAAAACTCAACAAAATATATCGCAAGGAAGTCGTAAAAATAAAGTTCTAACTGATTATTTTAGTGGTACTCAATTATCATTTAGAGGAGGAGAGATTCCAACGTTCATTAGAGGTGAAAGTATCAATGAAAGTATATGGGGAAAAATAATTTCTTGTGGGAAATCTACTCAATTTAGATGGGAATTACTTCCACTAGAAATAGGGCAGCGACTAAATGATTTGACAAAAGTTTTAAAAAAGGAAGTAAAAAATGAAATACCTAAATTAATCATTCTAGACTCTGAACAACAAATCAAAGAGCTAAATTTACAACTAGCTAAAGCAATAAAAGAATATGATGAAAAAGAACAAAATAATTCTTATATTAATGTTCCGTACTTCTATTTTGTTGGAACTAAACTTATTCAAAGCGAAGGAATTGCTTTTAAAATTTCATGTGACAGAAAAACTGGTCTATATGAGGGAGAAGTTACTATAGAAAAAATTCAAGAGTTTTTACAAGAAAAAAATATAGACATTGAAAAGTCACTACTGAACATAAAAATTGCCATACAAAATAGTGAAGGTAAATTTAATTATCATCCATTATTAGAATATTTGGAATTTATTACAAATGATAACATTTGTTTAAGGGAAGGAAAATGGTGCACATTTAATCAATCATATTTAAACCAGGTTTTACGTGATGTTAGGCAAATAGAAATATTAAATCATAATGGTGATAAAGAATATATATACCACAAAGGTGAATTAGAAAAGTATGCTAGACAAAAAAATATATATCCCCAAAATAACGAAAATAAAGTGCAATATGAAACCTTTTATAATAATAGATTAAATGAAATCATAAATGGAAAAATGATTCATCCAGAAACAATACCAGTAGAAAAGGATGGCAATGGAAGATATAAGTATGAAATATGTGATATAGTAAAAGGAACAGACATGTATTTTGTCAAAATTGGGAAACCACATGATTTTGCTTATGCTGTAGATCAAGCAATGCAAACTTTAGAGTTAATACAAAAAGGCTATGGCAAGATAAGTTTACCAGATGCAAGTGAAATTATCCCTAAAAAATTTCATTTATTACTTGTTTTTAGCGATAGGAAAAATATTGTAAAAAAATGGGAAGATATTTATTCTATTAATTTCCTAGTCCACTTAGCAGAATTAAAACAAAAAGTAAATGTTATGGGAATAGATTTAATTGTTGAATTTGCATATAATTTTTAAAATAATATAGCGGTGTTTTACATTTTAAATATGGTATGATATAATTTTAAAGAAAGAAGTGGCGGTACTAATGAAATTTATTTATAACTTAGAAAAAAAAGAAGCTAATACAAAGGCTAGATTAGGTTCATTTGAATATAATAAAGTTAAATATGAAACCCCAATGTTTATGCCAGTAGGAACACAAGCTACAGTAAAAACATTATCTCCTGAAGAAGTACGCGGGTTAGGCTCAGGCATAATACTTGCTAATACTTATCATTTATGGTTAAGACCAGGCGAAGATATTGTGTCACTTGCTGGTGGGTTACATAAATTTATGAATTGGGATGGTCCTATATTAACAGATAGTGGTGGCTACCAAGTTTTTTCTCTAGCTAACCCTAAAGATATTTCTGAAGAAGGAGTAAAATTTAAAAACTATTTAAATGGCGACAATTTATTTTTAACTCCTGAGAAATCTATAGCTATTCAAAATAAATTAGATAGTGATATTGCTATGTCTTTTGATGAATGTCCTCCAGCTAGTGCCTCTCATGAATATATGGAAAAATCAATTAAAAGAACACTTAGATGGGCTAAAAGAGGAAAAGATGTTCATAATAATCCTAATCAAATGTTATTTGGTATTGTGCAAGGGGGACCCTATGAAGATTTAAGAAAATTTTCTGCCGAAGAAACAGTTAAACTAGATTTTGATGGTTATAGCATTGGTGGAGTAGCTAATGATGGTGAATCCAAAAAATACATGTATGATGCAATTGATTTTAGTATTCCATATTTACCAGAAGATAAATTAAGATATTTAATGGGAGTAGGAGATCCAATTGACTTAATTGAAGGATCGATAAGAGGAATAGATATATTTGATTGTGTTATTCCAACTAGACTAGCAAGACATGGTCATGCTTATACTAAATATGGCAAAATAAATGTTAAAAATGCCAAATATAAAGAAGATTTTAGTCCTATAGATAAAACGTGTGATTGTTATACTTGTAAAAATTATACTAAAGCATATATAAGACATTTAATAGTATGTGAAGAAACATTTGGAGCGCGTCTTTTATCCATTCATAATATCAGATTTTTAATTAAATTAATGGAAGATATAAGAGAGTCTATTAAAAATGATAATATTTTAGAATTAAAGAGTGAATTCATCAAAAATTATTATGGTGGCAATTATGAAGAAAAATAAAATCGTTACTTATACATTTTTCATTATTTTAGGAATGATTGTTGTTCCAACAATTTATAAAATATATACTAATCATAACAATAATTTAGAACGAGTTATAAAAGAAGAGTTTTTATATCAAGCTAAAATTTGTTTTAAAGAAAATAATTGTGAAAGCAAAATTTTGTTAAAAGATTTATATGAAAAAGAATATCTTAAAGAAAAGTTAACTAATCCTTTAAATAAAAAGTATTATGAAGATACTTCATATATTGATTTAGAAAAAAATGAAATAAAATTAATATCATAAAGTTCTAACAAGAACTTTTTTTAATTTATAACAAAAATTTACTAAGTTATATATAGTAAAGCTATTTTCTTGAACTATTAAAATATTAAAAAATAAATAGCAATAACTATTTATCTAGCGAGCTTTTTAATTTTTAAATTTTTTCCAAAAGAACCGCCAAGTATACTACTAATAATTAAAATAGAATAATAAATAATTCTATCAATATTAAAAGAGCTTTTAAAGAATAACAAATTGACTAAAGTCATTAATATTACAAATATTAAACCAAGTTTAATACCTAAAATATAACCTTTTTCATTTGAACTTTTACTAGCTAGAGCACTTACAATGAAAAAAGATAAGGCAGTCAATATTACAGACACTTTATTTGTAATATTACTATTAATACCAGTTAAGTTTATTAATGATGTAGCTAAAGCAATTACTACTATGAATATAATAAACATTCCAATATATTTTAAATAATTTATAACTTTCAACATAAAATCACCTAGTAAACTATATTAAAATATCTAGAAAAAATGATTAAAAAAATAATAATCATAACATAATATAATTAGGTGATTAATAAATGGAATTATTTAATGTCATATTTAGAACTTTATTTTTTTACTTTTTTATAACTTTAGCATATCGCATAATGGGAAAAAGAGAAATAGGCCAATTAGGAATAATTGATTTAATAGTATCTATTCTTATTGCAGAATTAGTAGCAATATCTATAGAAAATATTAAAGATTCAATTTTTTTAACAATTTTACCTATAAGTGTTTTAGTAGTTTTAGAGCTTTTACTAGCATATATATCAGTTAAATCTAGAACATTTAGAACAATATTTGGAGGGAAACCTTCACTTATAATAGTTCATGGTAAAATCAATTATCATGAGATGGTTAAACAAAGATATAGTTTGGATGATTTATTATTAAGTTTAAGGCAAAAAGAAATCAGAAATATTGAAGATGTAGAATACGCTTTTTTAGAACCTAATGGTAAATTATCTATATTTAAATATAATTTTTTCAAATTAAAAAGTGATTATCCAATGCCATTAATTGTAGATGGTAGTATTCAAAAAAAAGCCTTAAAATACATTCGCAAAACAACTGTTTGGTTAGAGCAAGAATTAAAGAGTAAGAAACTTGAAGCTAAAGATATATTTTATGCTTTTTATAAGAAAGATAAAATATATTTAGTAAAAAAGAATGAAACATTAAAATAAATGTTTCATTTTGAAATGTCGCAAAATAGAACAAATAATATTGAAAAAAACTTAATGATATTGTATACTAGAAATATATATGATAAAAACATCATGATAGTAATATTATAGTAAGTTTTGGCAAGTTATGTCGAAGGTAATGAAAAAATAATAAAAAAGATATAGAA